>NZ_UETR01000029.1:0-38262 GCF_900491745.1 Candidatus Amarolinea aalborgensis
ACGCTTGAGGATGTCCGCCAGCGCGTCACGCTGCGTGGCCCCCAGGTCAGGCAGGCGCAGCACGTGCTGTCGCGGCAGCAGCAGGATCTCGAACGGCCAAACCGCCCAGTAGGGGACCAGCGCCACCCAGTCTTCATTCGCGACGACGACGCGCTCCGCCTTGTCCACCTCCTGCGCCACATAATCCAACAGCAGCGGCTGGCCGTGTTCGGCAAAATAGCGCTGCTGCTGATGATCTTCTTTGGCCGGCTCGTTGGGCAGCGCGTTCAGCGCCCACACTTGCCCGTGCGGATGGGGGTTGGAACAGCCCATGATCGCGCCCTTGTTCTCGAACACCTGCACCCAGCGATACGTCTGTCCCAACTCAGCGCTTTGTGCGGCCCACACGTCCACCACGGCCCGAATGTGCTCGACCGGCATCTCCGGCAGGGTCAGGTCATGACGGGGCGAGAAGCAGATCACGCGGCAGGTGCCCGGCGTCGGCGCGGCGCGGAAAAGGGGATCAGCGCTCTCGCCGGCGGCCGCGTCAGGAACCAGGGCCGCAAAGTCGTTCGTGAAGACGAACGTGCTCTCGTACATCGGGTTACGCGCGCCGCCGGCGCGACCGTTGCCGGGGCACAGGTAGCACGTCGGGTCGTGCGCGGGGCGGGTCTCAGGCGGCAGCCTTTCGACCTGGCCCTGCCAGGGGCGCTGGGTGCGGTGCGGAGACACCAGCACCCACTCGCCCGTCAGTGGGTTGAAACGGCGATGAACGTGTTGGGTGGGAATGAATGATTGCATGGCGTCAAACTCGCTTTAGATGCAGTGTCCGGCTATAACCGGGGTTGCCGCAGGCATCGCCTGGGATGCCAACCGTCATCAGGTCGAAGCCACGGGCGCGATGCACCGCGGCCCCATGCCGGTCGCTGACCGTGTACATGGCGGACGGATCAAGCCCGCGCAACGGAGACGGCGGACGGACCCAGCCTTGCTGGTAATCCAAGACGGCCGCCGAGTAGACAGCCTCCCGTCCATCGGCAAAAACGTATTCTATCACCGATGCGCCCCATTCTTCAAGTCGCTGCAAGCGATAGAGGCGGCCGCCTTGCACGACGTGGCGAATACGTTTATAGAACGCGATGTAGCTGGCGTACTCGGCCAACTCGGCATCATCCAGTTCGTTCAGATTCGATCCGATGCCCAGGCCGCCGCGCATGGAGACGTCGAAGCGCAGCCCCAGCGAGCTGACGCGGTCCGTCTGCAGATTGGTCGCATGCGTAACCCAGGCTTCCATGGCGCGTGCAGGATAGGCCAGGCTGTAGCCTTCCTGGATGCGAATGCGGTCTATGGCATCCGTGTTGTCACTGGTCCACACCTGGTCGGTGCGCGCGAGCATACCCAGGTCAACCCGGCCGCCGCCGCTGGCGCAGCTCTCGATTTGCAGGTGAGGAAAATTCCAGCGCAGGCGATCCAGTAGATCATACACGCCGGCCGTATGCGCGCGCCAGATGGCCTGACCGGCAGCCGACCCCAACTCGGTGGTGTAACGGTTCATATCCCACTTGATAAAATCAAGATGGTAGCGCGCCACCAACTCACGCAACGCCGCATAAATGGCGTCCACTACTTCCGGGCGACCGAAGTCCAGTATCAACTGGTAACGCCATTCAGTGCGCGGGCGGCCGGCAAAATGCAACACCCAGTCGGGATGCGCGCGATAGAGATCCGAATCCGGGTTGATCATCTCTGGCTCAACCCAGAGGCCGAACTTCATACCCAGGCGATGCACTTCGGCGACCAACGGCTCCAAACCGTCAGGGAAAACGTCAGGACTGACGGTCCAATCACCCAACCCGGCGCGATCGGAGCGGCGGCCGCCGAACCAGCCGTCATCCACGCAGAAGAGCTCCACGCCCAGGGCCGCAGCCTTACGCGCCAGCGCCATCTGCCCGGCGTGACTCAGATCAAACAAGGTCGCTTCCCAACTGTTGTAGAGCACCGGTCGTACGGCCGGACCATCCGCAGGCCGGGGCAATACTCGTTCCAGGGCGAACGCGTGCAAACGCCGGCTGGCGCCGCCCCAGCCATCGGGGCAGACGCCGATGACGATGGCGGGCGTGACATGCTGAGCGCCCGGCGCCAACGTCAGATCAAAATCAAATGGGTTGTAGCCAGCATGGGCGCGCACATCCAGCGTAAAGAGCTGCTCGAAGGCCAGGCGCCAGGCGCCGCTGAAAGCCAGCGCGCCAAAGTAGACGTGACCGGTTTCCTCCCAGGCTTGGCCGGGGCGATTCAGCAAGAAAAAAGGGTTGGTTTGGTGCCCGGTTTGCACCGCGCGCTGCTCGATGACGCGCACACCCATCGGCAGGCGCTCGCGCGCGGTCATAAACTCCCGCGCCCACCACCCGGAGACCGATGTCAGTTCCAGCGTACCGTTGGGAAAGTGCAAGGTGGCGAAGGCCAGGGCCTCGACGTGCAGCGGTTCAGGCCCCGTGTTGACCACCTCACACCAACGCTCGATGATGTCATGCTCCGGGGTCAGCCGGTAACACAAGGTGACCGCAAACGGTTGCGAGGGATCGGTCAGGCGCACGCGCAACGTTTCACGGGGGGTTTGGACGCGCGTCGGCTGGCCGTGGGCCGGCGCCAGGCCGGGCTGCGCGCTGCGTCCTGAGCCTGACGAAGAGTCGGTGACAATCTCATGGCCGGCATAGCGCAATCGCACATCGCGTATCGGCAGGTGCATCGCCTCGCCAGCGGCCATCTGCTGGGGCAGCGAGGGAAAGCTTACCTTGAGTGACACTTCTTGCAGCGCGCTTTCGCTGAAGGTGCTCAACTCATAGCGACGGGTCACAGCCGCCTGATCGGGCTGAGGCAGCGACTCGAAACCGGGGCCGGCGAGAACAACCGTGTCCGCGGCGCTGTGAGGACGCACACCCCACGCCAGATGCAATACCCGCCCTTCGGGATCAACCCGGAAGGCGTAGAAGCTAGTGGACAGGACAAGGTTGAATGTGTTGGTAGTTGGATCAAAATGGATCATGATAGGGCAATCTCTCATCTGATAGGGCCGTATCTGCCACAGCAGGGCTGAAGCGGCTTCGCGAAGCCAGACCGTGTAGGCTCTCCTACGGGTCAGTGCCGTTAGATGAAGTATACGTGCACTGATTCAGATAAGCAAAGCCGTCGAGAGATGGGTTTGCGCATGAAAGGGCATTCCCAGGCAGATGCGTTGTGCGCCGCCTCGGACTAAGGCGACGCACAACCATCCTCCACAGGGGATCGGTGAACACATCGGGCGCGTTGCCGGCAACCATCCCCGTCTGGATGGAGCTCCAGTAGTCGCCCCAACCGGACTGGGTGATCTTGACCGTGATGTTGGGATGGGTCTTGGTGAAGTCAGCGGCGCATGCTTCGTACATCGGCTGCTGCGCGGAATCCCACAGCACGTAATTGAGTTGCACTGCGCCGGCAGACGCCGCGGGCTTGGTAGGCTCGGCCGCGGCATGCGGCCAGCGTCAGCGGGCGCGGCCGTGGGCGCGGCGCTGCCGCCGCATGCGGCCAGCATCAGCGAGGCCGCGATCAACAGAACTGACATCAGGAAAAGTGACTCGGGCGCTAACTGCGAGCCGATGCGATAAGTTGGCGGCATGACATTTCCTCAAGTGAAGCGCATGGAGTATCGCTATTGTAGCGCACGCCGCGGCTGCGTGCAATCCGTGTCGTTGACGTCGTCCGCGCCGAAATAGCCGAGCGCCCAGAAAGCCAGCACGAAGCCGAGGTAATTCTCGTTCAGGAAGCGCGAGACGAACAGAAAAAGGAAGAGGAATAAGCCGTAGCGCCAGGCTGCCCCCGCCAGGCTGTTGTCCAGCCATTGTCGGCGCAGCAGCCAAACCAGAGCCGGCGCCGCCAGCAGCAGCTGCGGAATCCAGAACGGCCAGTAGGCGAAACGGTTGCGCACCAGCCCCAGGGCCAGAACGAAATTGCTGGCGCCCCAGCCCCAGATCTGGTAGGCCTGCGCGGCCGTGCCGTTCGACCAGCGCCACACATCGTCCAGCAGCGCGTTGAAATCCCATACGGCGTAGGGTAACACAAGGATTGCGAAGGCCAGGACCGCCGGCAGCAGGCGCGAACTCAGCACGCGCAGTTGATCGCGCCAGCCCGCGCCGCGGCCAGTGGCGCCCGGCTGCAGGAGCAGCAGGGCGTAGAAGGGCGCCAGGAACCAGGCGGTCGGTTTGCTGGCGCAGGCCAGACCGAAACACACCGCAGACAGCGTCAGCAGGGCAAGTTCATGCCGCGGCCGCGCCTGACGCGTGACTGCGCGGCGCCACAACCAGAGCGCCAGCAGCAGCCAAAAGAGCACGAAGCTGTCGTTTTGCCCAAAGATGACATCGTTCGCCATGATCGGGTTGAGCGCCAGCAGCGCGGTGAGCGCCAACGCCGGGGAGCCGGCCGCGGTTTGATCGCCTGGACCAGCGCGCCGCGCCAGCCCAGGAATCAGCGCCAGCATCAGCAGGAAAAGCGCCAGGTAGACGAAGCGCTGATCGTACCAGCCAAGCACAGCCTGGCTGAGCAGATACCAGGGCGTGGAAAAAACAAACGTCCACGGCAGGTAGGGGTAGTGATAGAGGGCCGTGCGATATTCATCGAAACCCCACTCCGCCATTGGGGTTTTGGTATAGTCGGCCTGATATGGGTTTTGCCCGGCCAGGAAGAACTGGATCGTCGCCTCGGTTTGGATGACGCCGCCATCGTGACTGTAGCTGGCCGGGCCGCTGCCCTGGCGCAGCAAGATCAGCTTGAAGGTAGGCGCTGCGACCGTGAGCAGTACGATGATGATAAGCAAGCGCCATTTGAGCCGCGTGGTGAGGGTTGCGGGCAGGCGCGCGCGCAAGCCATCCACAATCAGGTAGAGCGCCAGGGCCGCGAAACTGAGCGCGATGAGCAGCAGCGCCAACGGATCGGCGTAGCGAGCGCCGAAGGCTTGCATGACCTCCGCTGAAAATAGGCGCCCCAGCCACGGCTGCCGCGCCACGTCCTGGAAGCGCAGCGGCAGCACCGCGGCGTCGGCCAGGGTGTCAATGCGTACGCGGGCGATCAAAAGCAGGGCGAGTAACAGCGCATCAAAGCTAGGTCTCATCGGATTTGAGTCGTTTCTGTTGGATTGAGCCACGCCGCGCGCCTGCGCGCCGGATGACTTGGGTCAGATTATAGCAGGGACATGTCTACCTTGTAAATGCAATTCCCTTGTGCTACACTTCCCCTAACCTTTGTCACGGGCGCAGGTTGAATTCTGTGTTTCTCGTCACAGAAGTCGTTCGTTGGCGATTGCCCGCGCCAACGCCGTTGCTGTGGTCGTGATCATGCCGCCGTGTGGCAAAAAAGGAGAGAAGCAGGAGACTTAGATGTTGCAACAACCTTTCGTTGCCGCTGCAGACCAACCGATGGCGTCTGCTGCCTGGCAAGATACGATTCAGTGGCGCATTGATGAAATGGGTGAGCGCGTGCGCCGCGGCCATGAAGACGATGTTTACTATTTCTTGCAGCCCGTGGCTGAGTTGGACGGCGCTCATGTCGAGGTGCGCGGCCGCAGGAAACTGATGTTCGCCTCCTACAGCTACCTGGGCTTGCTCAACCATCCCAGGATCAATGAAGCGGCCAAGGCCGCGATTGACCGCTTTGGCACGGGGACGCACGGAGTGCGCATTTTGGCGGGCACGCTGACGCTGCATGAGGAATTGGAGCAAACCATTGCGCGCTTCAAGGGCACGGACGACGCCATCACCTATTCCAGCGGCTATGCCACGAACCTGGCGACGATTTCCACGCTGGTGGGCCGTAACGACTGGGTGCTGTCCGACAAGTGGAACCACGCCAGCATCGTAGATGGCTGCCTGTTGAGCCGCGCCGAGTTTGTGCGCTTTCGGCACAATGACATGAACGACCTGGCCCGCCAGCTGCGCAAGGCGCCGGCCGGCGTCAGCAAGCTCGTGGTGGCGGATGCCGTCTTCAGCATGGATGGCGACATTGTGGACTTGCCGGCCCTGGTTGAGGTATGCCGGCGCTACGGCGCGCGCCTGATGATTGATGAAGCGCACAGCCTGGGCGTCCTGGGCAAGACCGGTCGCGGCATCGAAGAGCACTTCGACATGCCCGGCGCGATTGACATCAAAATGGGCACCCTGAGCAAGACGATCCCCGCCATTGGCGGCTACATCGCCGGCAGCCAGGAATTGATCACCTACCTCAAGCACGTAGCGCGAGCGTTCGTTTTTTCCGCCGCGCTGCCGCCGCCGGTCGCGGCCGCGGCCAAGGCCGCGTTCGAGGTGCTGGAAGATGAAGCGGTGGAGCGCAAGACGATCTTGCAGCGCAATGTGGAGCATTTTCTGGGTGGACTGAAAGCGCTCGGCTTCAACACTGGCCGCACGGTGACGCCCATCATTCCGGTTATCGTGGGCACCGATGAACGCGCGATGGCGATGACCCATCTCTTGCAGGAAGACGGCATCTTCGCGCTCAGCGTTCTGCCCCCGGCTGTACCGGAAGGCACCAGCCGTATTCGCGCCAACGTGACCGCCGCCCATACCGTGGAAGACATTGACGACGCGCTGGCGGCCTTTGCCCGCGCCGGACGCAGCCTGGGCATCATTGCCTGACGCAAGGGATGAATCCAGGCTATGCTGACGTTTGACTTTACAGGGCAGGTAGCCCTCATCACCGGCGCTGGGCAGGGGATTGGTCGCGGCCTGGCGCTGGCGTTTGCCGCGGCCGGCGCCGCAGTCCTGGTCAATGACCTCGATTCGCGGCTGGCCCAGGCGGTGGCCGCGGAGGTGCAGGCCACAGGCGGGGATGCGCTGGCGGTCACAGCCGATGTGCGCGACCGGGCCGCGGTCGAGGCGCTGGCGGCTGCGGCCGTCGCACGCTGGGGACGCATTGACATCCTCGTCAATAATGCCGGCGTGGAGCCGGTGGCTTCGATCCTGGAGATGAGCGAGACCGATTGGGACTTGGCCCTGGACACCAACCTGAAGGGCACTTTCTTATGCACCCAGGCGGTGGGCCGCGTCATGCAGGCGCAGGGCCGCGGCGCCATTGTCAACATCGCCTCCACCGCGGGCAAAGCGCAGCCGCTCTTCCTGCGCGCGGGCTACGCAGCCAGCAAGGCCGGGCAGGTCGGTTTTACCAAGGAGGCCGCGCGTGAGTTTGCCGCCTATGGTGTGCGGGTCAACGCAGTCTGCCCTGGCGTGATCGTGACACCGATGACGGAGCATCTGCGCCACAACGAACAGCAGATGGCGCGCTGGCTGACCGAAATCCCGGCGCGCCGCCTGGGTGAAGTGGCCGACGTGACGCCGCTGGTCCTGTTTCTGGCATCGGATGCGGCCGCCTATATCATTGGCCAGGCCATTCACGTGGATGGCGGAAAATTGATGGCCTGAGGAACGGATGAATCTTATGCGATTGGTCGCAGCCACCGCCGACGGCGTGTGGACGCTGCACGGAAATGACGCCGCATGGGCGGTGCGCCATACGCAGTTGCACGGCCGCGCGTTCTTGACCGTGGCCGTCAGCCCCCATCAGGCGGACGTGATCTTTGCCGGCGCGGATGGGCACGGCATCTTTCGCAGCGTCAACGGCGGCGGCAGTTGGCGCCCCATGAGCCGCGGCCTGGAAAGCCCGTACGTAGTCAGCATCGCATTCGACGCGGCCGATCGCCGTGTGGTCTATGCCGCCACGCTGCCGCCGACGCTCTATCGCAGTGTGGATGGCGGCGAAACCTGGGAGCCGCTGACCAACCTGCCCCCGGCGCCCGCGCCGGTCAGGCCGCTGCAGGTCGTCGCTGACCCCAACCAGGCCGGCCGGCTTTTCGTCATTGATGCGGGCGGCGCGCTGCAAAGCTCACGCGATGGCGGCCACAGCTGGCAGTCCAGCGATGCGCCTGGCGGCATCCTCCACCAGGTGACTGCTGCGCCCGGCGTGACTCTCGCCGCGGGCGATAGCGGCTTGTTCCGTCGCGCGGATGATGAAGAGAGTTGGATGCTGGTTCATCCCCAGGCAGCTTGCGCGGTCAGCGCGGTGGCTGCACGCTCCGCAGTGCACTGCGCCGGTCTGCTTCAGGCCGCATCCGCGTCTACATCTCTGATCAGCAGTCACGATGACGGCCGCACCTGGTTCCCTGCGGCCGGCGACGCGCCGCCTGATCTGCGCCAGGTCAGGCTAACCCCCACGCTGATTTTTGGCATTACCGACACAGGTAATCTCTGGCTGGCGTCGCAGACGGGACTGGCTGGCCGCCTGGATTGGTCCATGCTCAGCGACGAACTCCCGCCCGTGGCTGCGATTGACGTCAACGAGTAAAAACCCGTAACTATTCAGGCGGCGCGCCGTGGCAAGGCAGCGATTGAAATCGCGCCTGATGGGCGTTCCGCCAGGCGTCCACCTGAGTGGACGCGGCGCCGGTCGGCTCCGGCCGACCTGGCGGCGGCACGCCCTTGCGGCCCGAATTCATTCGGCGGCTGCAGTCGGCGCAGGATGCCTGAATAGTTACAAAAACCCTTCGAAGGTTCTTGTCGAGGCTTTTATGGAATGTTACAACTGCGGGCAGCCGGTGCCCGATGGCAGCGAGCGCTGCCCAACCTGTGGTCAACGCTTTGCCGTGGTCAAGAAAACGCGCACCAGAAGTCCGCTTGCCAGCCTCGGCTGCGGCAGCCTGTTGTTGCTTGCTCTGCTGACCAGCCTGGTGATACGAAGGAATTGAAGATCGAAGATTGAAGATTGGCAGATCCCGTTCAGCGCGTGAGCGCCTGGCGTAGGTCACACCTCCGGTGTGGCAGTCGTACGTCAACTCAGAACGGTCATCGGCGGCGCAAGATGCAAAACCGCCACTCGACCGAGCCACGAGCGTGTAACAAGGAATAAGTGACGATGGCGCACGGGAATTGGTGGGCGTTTCTACAGTACGACGAGACCAAAGGCAAAGCGAAGATCACGCCCGGTTTGCTGCGCCGCGTCGCGCATTACGCGCGGCCGTACTGGGTCAGCGCTTCGTTGATGTTGGTCACTATCGCCATCACGTCGGCCCTGGGGCTGGCGCCGCCGCTGCTCTACCGCGATCTGATTGACAACGCCATCCCCAATCGCGACATGACGCGCCTGAACTGGCTGGCCGTCGGCATGATCGCCATCCCCATTGTCAGCGGGCTGATCAGCGTATGGCAGCGGTTCCTCAGCGCCAGCGTGGGCGAAGGCATCATCTTTGATCTACGCCAGGAACTTTACGCCCACATGCAGCGCCAATCGCTGCGCTTTTTCACCAATACCAAGACCGGCGAGCTGATGTCGCGCCTCAACAATGACGTGGTTGGCGCGCAGAACGCCGTCACCGGCACGCTGGTCAATATCGTGACCAATGTCATCGGCCTCATTTCCACCCTCATCATCATGATCTCGTTGGAGTGGCGCCTGACCATCCTGGCAATTGCCATCTTCCCGCTCTTTCTTTTGCCCACGCGGCGCGTCGGCGTTATCCTGCGCGACATTGCGCGGCGGGCGATGGAATACAACGCCAACATGAACACCCTGATGAACGAGACGCTCAACGTCAACGGCGCTTTGCTGGTCAAGCTCTTTGGCCGCCAGGCCGACGAAGTGCAGCGCTTCGGCCAGATCAATGCCAATGTGCGCGCCATCGGCGTGCGGCGCGCGCTGATCGGCCGCTGGTTCTTCCTGGGCCTCGGCATCGTCGGCTCGATTGGCACCGCGCTCGTTTTCTGGTGGGGCGGCCGCCTCGTGTTGCAAGGCGCATTCACAGTAGGCACGATCGTCGCCTTCGTCAACTACCTGGGCCAGCTCTATGGCCCCATCTCCTCCCTGGCGAATGTGCGCGTCGAATTCGAGACGGCGATGGTCAGCTTTGAACGCGTCTTCGAATACCTCGATTTGCCCGTGGAAATTGCCGACCGCCCCGGGGCCATCACACTGCCGGAGGTGCGCGGCCACGTGCGTTTCGAGCACGTCTCGTTCAGCTACGGCGCAGCCGGCCTGCCAGGCAGCGCAGCGCCCGCAGCCCAGGCGTCCGCTGCGGGTCCAGGGCCAACGGCTTTGCCAGCCGCGCCCGTGAACGGCCGCAACGGCGATGGGGAAAGCGCAGAAAGCGGCCCGGCAGACGCGCCCGCGCGCAGTCCCGTCCTGGCGCCTCGCCTCCTTGCGCTGGACGACATCAGCTTCGAGGTCAAACCGGGCCAGCTCGTAGCCCTGGTCGGCCCGTCCGGCGCAGGCAAAACCACCATCACCTACCTGCTGCCGCGCTTGTATGACTGCACGGCCGGACAGATCACCCTGGATGGCTATGACCTGCGCGACCTCAGCGGCGCAACCCTGGCACAGACAATCGGCATGGTGACGCAGGAGTCGTACCTTTTCCATGACACCGTGCGCACCAACCTGCTTTACGCGCGGCCGCAGGCCACCCAGGCCGAACTGGAAGCCGCCTGCCGTGCGGCCAACATCCACGATTTCATCCTCAGCCTCAAGGATGGCTACGACACCATCGTCGGCGAGCGCGGCTACCGTTTCAGCGGCGGCGAGAAGCAGCGCCTGGCCATGGCGCGGGTTCTGCTCAAGAATCCCACCGTGCTCATCCTGGACGAGGCAACGAGTCACCTCGATTCCCATTCCGAGGCGCTGATCCAGGAGGCGCTGCAGCCGCTGATGCGAGGCCGCACCAGCCTGGTCATTGCCCATCGCTTGAGCACGATTTTGGCTGCGGATCTAATCCTGGTCATGAACCAGGGACGCCTGGTGGAACAGGGCACGCACCAGGAACTGCTGGCGCAGAACGGCCTCTATGCCAGCCTGTACGAAACCCAATTCAGGCAAGAGCCGGCCTGACCCGACGTTCGCCTGTGCACAGGCGCAACCGTTCACGAGGTTCCGGAGTAGGACGCAGATACACGCTGAAAAACGCAGAGTAGACTAGAGAAGGACTCCAGCGCAGCGCCAGCGGCGGCAAACGTCGCAGGGGCCGTATCTGCTGTCCAACAAAACAGCTCAATCTGCGTGCGCAGCCTGCGTTCATCTGCGTCCTCTCCATCTCTCTGAAACACTGATCTGAGAATAACTGAAGAGAGGATTTGTCTTATGGAAGAACAACTGCAACAACTGCGCGTCCGCCTGGCGCAGGTGGATGACCTGGAGCGGGCAGCCGCAGTGCTGGATTGGGATCAGCAGACCTACATGCCGCCCGCGGCCGACGCCGCGCGGGCGCGCCAGCTGGGGACGCTGCACCGGCTGGCGCATGAGATTTTCGTGGCCGAGGAAACGGGCCGCCTGCTGGCAGACCTGCAAACCGCGGCCGCGGACCTGCCCGCCGACAGCGACGAGGCCCGCCTGCTGCAGGTGACGCAGCGCGATTACGCGTTGGCGGTCAAGATTCCGGCTAGTTTTGTGGCCGAGATGGCCGAAGCAACGGCGCTGGGGCACAACGCCTGGGTGCGCGCCAAGTCCGCCGCGGATTTCAAGCTCTTCGAAGCGAACCTGGAGCGCATGGTCGCCCTGGCGCGGCAGCGCGCGGATTACCTGGGGTTCGACGAGCACCCGTACGATGCGCTGCTCGATGTGTACGAGCCGGGGATGAAGACCAGCCAGGTGACCGCGATCTTCGGCGACCTGCGGCCGCAGATCACCAATCTGCTGCGTGCGATCATGGCCTCGCGCACGCCTGTGGATGACAGCGTGCTGCACCGTCACTACGATGTGGAGCGCCAGCGCACGCTGGTCTACGACCTGATGCGGCGTTTCGGCTACGATTTCACGCGTGGGCGTCACGATGCCGCACCGCACCCGTTTTGCACCAGCTTCAGCATGGACGATGTGCGCATCACCTCGCGCATCGTCGAGGACAACCTGGCCTATTTCCTCTTCAGCGCGCTGCACGAAACCGGCCATGCGCTCTATGAGCAAGGCGTCAGCCCCGCGCTGGGGCGTTCACCGCTCGGACAGGGCGCCTCGCTCGGCGTTCACGAGTCCCAATCCCGCCTGTGGGAAAACCTGGTGGGCCGCAGCCGCCCCTTCTGGAACTTCTTCTACCCGCAAGTGCAGGCTGCCTTCCCCGACGCCCTGGGCGATGTGAGCCTCGATGCCTTCTACCGGATCGTCAACCGCGTGCAGCCGTCGTTCATCCGCATCGAGGCCGATGAGGTGACCTACAACCTGCACATCATGCTGCGCTTCGAGCTGGAGACTGGCCTGCTCAACGGCAGCCTGCGCGTGGCCGATCTGCCCGCGCTCTGGAATGAACGCATGGAGGCGTACCTGGGCATCACGCCGCCGAACGACGCCGTGGGCGTCCTGCAGGACGTTCACTGGTCGCAGGCGCTCATTGGTTACTTCCCCACGTACACCCTCGGCAATCTGATGGCGGCCGCATTCTTCGACGCCGCGCAGCGCCAATTCCCCGGCCTGGTGAATGATATCGAGGCCGGTGATTTCAGCCATCTGCTGGGCTGGCTGCGCAGCCATATCCATGTGCACGGCCGCAAGTTCACCGCCAACGAGCTGCTGCAGCGCGCCACCGGCGCTGCGCTCGACGCCGGCCCGTTCATGCGTTATCTGACCAACAAATTCACCAACCTCTAGCCGCCAGCTTTCTGCCGCGAGGACAAGCATCTTTAACGCAAAGACGCCAGGGTGCAATGCCGCAGAGAGGCTATTCAGGCCTCTTTGCGGCCCAGCGGCTTTGCGACTTTGCGTTAAGATCATAGCTGAAATGTAACTATTCAGGCATCCTGCGCCGACTGCAGCCGCCGAATGAATTCGGGCCGCAAGGGCGTGCCGCCGCCAGGTCGGCCGGAGCCGACCGGCGCCGCGTCCACTCAGGTTATACTGAGTTGTCAAATTGGTTATTCTGAGTTGGCGACGATTGACTGGGGACAATCTGACGACTCAGAGCGGGGGCGTCGGCCAGCGAAGTTTTGGACAAAGGGGGTAGCTGTTGTTCGGTCTGTGCCATTGCGCGCCGATACTGCGCTTCGAGGGTGGTGTCCAGCACACGGGCGTAGATCATGGTCGTATCCAGATGTTGGTGGCCTAACAACTTCTGGATGTGGGTGATGTCCAGGCCGGTGTTGAGCAAACGCGTGGCCAGGGTGTGGCGCAAACGATGAGGGGTCACACCTGGCACCTGTGCGAGATCGCCGAGCTTGCCGATAGAGGTGCGCAGCCATTGGTAGGAGATGGGGCGACCATCGGGGTGAGTAAAGAAAGGCGCCGTGGGCAGGCGGGAGCGACCGCCGAGATAGCGCTGGATGGCGATACAAGCGGTGTCACTGAGATAGGCGATGCGGTCGCGCAGGCCCTTGCCCTGGCGGATCAGCAAGCGTCGGCCTGACAGGTCGCAGTCCTGGAATTGCAGTTCGATGCACTCGCTGGCACGCAGGCCGCTGTGGGCCAGGACAAAGAAGCAGGCGTTTGCCAGACGATTGGCGACCTCGTCCGTCGCGAGGTGTTGGCTAACGAGCTGCTCCAGACGCTGGTTTTCAGTGTCACTCAGATGCCGGGGCAGGCTATCGGGTCGGGGGAGTGGGTGTAGACGAAAGACACTGGCGTCAATGGTCTGACCCCGGTCGGCCTGGTGGTGGAGCAGAGATACGACATAGGATAATGTCGAGTCCGGAGTGTTGGCGACGCGGCCATGGGCGATGCGCTCGCTACGATAGGTGAGCAGGTCGCTCAACTGCACATCGGCCAAGCTGAAGTCGGGGTGGCGCTGAGCCAACCAATCCCAGAAGCGACGGAGTTCGCCGAGCACATGGAGCGCACGGCCTCGCTGGCGTTGCGGTTTCCAGTCTGACAGCCGGCTGCGCACGAAGTCCAGGCTGGCTTGACGCACGTCCGGCGGCAAGTGGGGACCCCAGGCAGCCCAATCGGGCAGTGGGGGTGAGACGAACGGGGGAATCGTCGGGTCCATCACTAGACCCACGGGCTCAGAGGCGGTCGGGTTCGACTCGGAGGCGACCAGATTCGGCGCAGGAGCGGCCGACGGCACACGGGACATGGCCTGCTGATAGGCCTCCGCCAGTTGGGGATCGGCCCCCGCCGTGTAAATCTGTGTGGTGGTCACTTGCGCATGACCTAACAGCTTGCCCAGACTGGTGATCGGCATGCCTGCTTCGGTGACCTGGCGGGCGAAGGTGTGGCGCAACTGGTGGGGCGTCAACGACACACCTGCCTCCTGCCCATAGCGGTGCAACAGCCACTCGATGCCACTGACGCTCAGCGGTTGGCCGCGGTCGTTAAGAAAGATGTTGGTACAGGCGCTGGTCGGCCGTTGGGCTAACCAGGCACTGAGCACACTGTATCCATCGGCGGTCAGGAGCACGATGCGCTCTTTCTGACCCTTGCCCATGACTCGCAGCCGCGCCGGTTGCTCGTCCGTCGGCGCAGATAGCACGTCCGCCAGCTGCAAGCTCACCAATTCCCCGACGCGCAACCCGGCGCGCCATAACAAAACGAACCAGGCGCGGTCGCGGGCGTTGCTGATCGCCGCCCACACCTGGGCCACGGCATCGTTCTTCAGATCCCGCGGTAAGCGCCGCGGTTGTTTGCCAGCATGCCGCTTGAAGCGTACCGGGTTGGCCCACTGCAAGTCACCGGTCTCCTCGGCCAGAAAGTCGAAGAAGACCCGCAGCGCGGCGACCCGGCGCTTGACCGTCGCCGGACTCAGTCCGGCTTGCCGTTGTTGATCAACAAACGTATCAATGTCCTGCATCGTAATCTCCCGCCATTGCTTGCTAATCACAGCCGAGAACTGGCGGACATCGCTGACATAGAGTATCGTTGTGCGGCGACCGGGGGCGCGCCGCTCCAAGTAATTTGAAAACTGCTGCAGGCGATCTGGTTCGTCCATGAGTTGACCTCTCGTTCGCGAGTACCAGGAGTATAGTTCACTTTCCTGGTAAAGTCAAACTCAGCATAACGCAGGTGGACGCCTGGCGGAACGCCCATCAGGCGCGATTTCAATCGCTCGCTTGCCACGGCGCGCCGCCTGAATAGTTACGCTGAAATAACAAATGCCACACGGCTGCCCTTTGCGGCCCAGCGGCTTTGCGACTTTGCGTTAAGGCTTTTCAACTTGCCCTGGGGCGCACCAAACCAAGTACTCTGAAACCGCGTTCAATTAACGATCTTTTCACGATCATTCCATATACTGACGTTTGCTGCCGAATCTGCAACTCAAACACGATTTGAGAAAGGTGAAAAGACGCAATGCCAGACCTTAACGTTCCGCGCAGCGATCAGCAGTTGATTATCGCCTGGCCTGGTCACCAACTGACGGCGCCCCTCAAGGCCACCCTCCTGCGCCTGGGACGCGACCCCGAAGGCAATGACATCGTGATTGACGCGCCGGCGGTGTCGCCCTATCACGCCACCCTGCGGCTGGAGGCCGACGGCTATCACCTGCTCGATGGGCAGGAACGGGATGGGCAGTGGGTGCGCAGCGCCAACGGCCTGAGCTGCCGGGGGCAGCGCGTCGAGGACGAGAAGCTCGACAACGGCGAGATCGTGCGCATCCCCGGCGCAGCCGAAGATTTCGTCTCCCTGCTCTACTTCGACGCCGCCGCCGCCGCCCCCGGCCAGCGCAGCCAGGTGTCCCTGGCGCAGGAGATCAGCATCGGTCGTGACCCGCGCAACGACCTGGTGATCAGCGATCCGACCGCTTCCGCGTTTCATGCCACGGTGACGCCCGTGGGGCAGACGCACGTCCTGCGCGATCTGCGCAGCGCCAGCGGCACCTTCGTCAACGGTCAGCGCGTGTCGCAGCACGCGCTGCAAGCTGAAGACAGCATCCTGATCGGCTCCGTGCAGCTGCGCTACGACGGCCAGTCCCTGGCCGTGGTTGACCTGCGCCGCGCCGGCATCCGCCTGGACGGCATGAGCCTGCGCAAGCAGGCGCCCGCAGCCAAAACAAGCGCCGGCGACAGCGGCTTCAAGCTGCTGCTCAGCAACGTCTCGTTGGTGATTCATCCGCGCGAGTTCATTGCCATCGTCGGCGGCAGCGGCACCGGCAAATCTACGCTGCTCGATGCGCTGAACGCATTCCGACCGGTGGACGGCCGCGTCCTCATCAATGGCGACGACCTCTACCATCATTTCGACGCCTACCGCCAGAGCATCGGCTACGTCCCCCAGGATGACATCATCCACCGGGAGCTGACCGTGGAGGAGGCGCTGCGCTTCGTCGCCCGCCTGCGCCTGCCGCCCGACACGGCGCAGGCCGAGATCGAAAGGCGGGTTGAGACCGTGCTGCAGCAGGTGGCGATGAGCAACCGCCGCAGCGTGCTCGTGCGCCAGCTCAGCGGCGGCCAGCGCAAGCGCGTCAGCCTGGCCGTGGAGTTGATCGCCGCGCCCGGCATCCTCTTCCTGGACGAACCGACCTCTGGCCTGGATCCGGGCCTGGACAAGAAGATGATGTTCACCCTGCGCCAGGTGGCCAATGGGGGCACCACCGTCATCCTGGTGACGCACGCCACCGACAATATCCAGGACTGTGACCTGGTCGCCTTCCTGGCCGAGCGCGGCCGCCTGGTTTTCTACGGCCCGCCGGCCGCGGCGCTGACTTTCTTCGGCGTGCGCGACTTCGCCGAAATCTATCACCTCGTGGAACTGGAGCCGGAGCGCTGGCTGCAAGCCTTCCAGGAGTCGAGCTTCTACGAAGCCTACATTGAGCGCCGCCTGGCGAACACCTGCCCGCGCTGCTCTGCGCCGCTGGCGCCAGAAGAGATGATCTGCGCCAACTGCGGTTATGCCAGGCCGCAAGCCGCGGGCGCGCCCATCCCCGCGACGAAGAACGCGGTCAGCGCCACGCCGCCATGGTCGCGGCTGCGCGCCTCCCTGGCGACCTTTGCGCGCCAGACCGCCATCCTGGTGCAGCGTTATGTCACCATTCTGCTGCGCGACCAGCGCAACCTGCTCTTCCTGCTGCTGCAGGCGCCGCTGATCGCGCTGCTCCTTTTCCTGGTGATGAAACCGGGGCTGTTCAACCAGGGCTTGAATGTGGAAGTGACCGACCTGGGCGAGATGCAGAAGATTCTTTTCGTGCTGGCCTGTATCGCGGCGTGGTTTGGGTTGATCAACGCGGTGCGCGAAATCGTCAAAGAGCTGCCGATTTACCGCCGCGAGCGCTTCGTCAACCTGGGCGTGGCGGCCTACGTCGCCTCCAAGCTGATCGTCCTCCTCGCGCTGAGCATCATCCAGTCCGCGCTGTTGGTTGCCATCGTGCACCTGCGCGGCCAATTCCCAGCCGTGGGCGCCAGCGGCCTGCCTGGCGTCGTCGAGATCTTCGGCGCGGTGCTCCTCGTCACCTTTGCCTCCACCTGCCTGGGGCTGCTGCTGTCGGCCGCGGTGGGCCGCGAGGACCGGGTGATGAGCCTGATGCCGATCTTCCTGATCCCGCAGATCGTTTTCGCCGGCGTCGTCTTCAAACTGCAGGGCAGCGCGCGCTTCGTTTCCTGGTTGACCTTCAGCCGTTGGGGCATCGAAGCCATGGGCGCGACGATCAACCTGCCGGAGCTGCGCCGCATTGCCAGCTACGTCATGCCCGTGGAGGCGCTGGTTTTCCCGTTCGACCATTCCGCGGCCTATCTCCGCCAGAACCTGGGCATTCTACTGGCGCTGACCGTCATCTGCATCGCGCTGACCGTGGTCGCACTCAAACGGCAGGATGCGCGCTGATGAATTGTTCAATTCCTAATTCCGAAGGAGGTATGTGTCATGATGTCTACTCATCGTTGGCGACGCGTGGGACTGCTCACCATCGTGTTGTTGCTGTGGCCCTTACTCGTGGCCGCGGCGCCCCTGCCCGTTGACCAGTTTGGCCCCAGCCAGGCCGGACTCGCGCAGGACGATCAACTGCTGACGCTGTACAGCAGCTACGAATGGAAAAACGACCTGCCGGGCCAGTGCCCTTCCTACCCGCCCATCTTTCGCACTGGCACGCGCACCGTGCACAGCTACCTGCCCGCCACGGTCAAACAGGAAATGCCCGTGGTGGTGATCTGGCAGGAGGCCGTGGACGGCGCCGTGCAAGAAGATCCCGTGGCGACGGCGCGCGCGGTGCTGGCGCCCAACACCCTGCCCCATGCCTCGATTTCATTCAACCAGGATGTAGGCGGCCGTGTCTTCCTGGTGACGATGTTCCTGCAAGATGACGCCGGCAAATGGACGCCGATTGCCCAAGGCGTCTTCGGCATCGCCAGTTCCACCGGCAAGCCGGGCGCGCCCGGGGAGTGCCCCATTCCCGACAGCATGAAGACCAACGGCGCAGGCATCAGCGGCCTGGTCGGCGGCGCCAGCGTGGGCGGTTCCGGCGATACGGCCGCGGCGACGCCCACACCCGCCAAGTCCACAGCGCCCAAGCCCACGCCGACCAAAGCGCCGGCGACGTCGGCAGCCGCCTCGCCGCTGCAGATCACGTGGACGGACATGTCCTACGAAGGCCGCGCCGGCGACAGCCGTTGGTGTCAAACGCGCATGATCTATGTCAATAAATCCAAGCGCGCGGCGCGCTGGCCCGAATACCGACCTGGCATCCAGATTGTCAACGGCGACGGCTCCGAGGACGGCTGGTACCTGGCGAGCTTCTACTCCAAGGCCGACGGCTGGGAGAACGGCATTGATCCCAACAGCATCCCCGCCATCGCACCCGGCGCCTCCGCGGACTGGACCTGGTACAGCGCGACCGATCACGCGGGCCAGTTCTGCGCGACGATCGGCCTGGTCTACCAGGGCTGGACCTACACCGCCAGTTTTGACCGCACCGGCAAGCTGTTAGGCTCCAAGACATTCCCGCCCAAATGAACGCGGGGCACGGTTTTCAAGCAAGCAAGAAGCTGGCACATGGAGGCAAACGATGAAACAGAGATGGACCCAGGGTCTGACCCTGGTTTTAATGGGACTTTTGCTGCTGGCGCTGGCAGCCTGCGCCGCGCAGACGCCGCCAGCCACGCCCACCCCGACTGGCCCAACCGGCGCGGAGCTGATTGCACAGATGCAAAAAGCCATCGCCGGCGCCAAAAGCGCGCACCTGACCATGCGTTTCCAGGTAGGCACGGCGGATGGGCCAGTGACCGGCACGGCTGAATTCTGGGGTCAGCGCCCGGGCCAGCGCCGTATTCAACTGCGCAGCGACCTGGGCAGCGTGGATGGCATCCTTGCGGTCACGGCCGGCGACCAGGGCTGGGCCTACAGCAAGCGTGACGACGTCGTGATCGTGGCGGACCGCAGCCTGCTGCAAAGCCAGTTGGGTCGCCAGCCCGAGCTGCGTGAGATTGCCGGCTTCGTGGACAAGCTCCTCGCGCGCGGCTTCACCGACACCGAAGCGGTCAACCAGGGCGCGGCCACCATCAACGGCCGCGCTGCCTACAAAGTGCAGGTGACGTTCAAGCCGACCGCGGATCCGGCCCAGAAGCTGGAGGGCATCGGCGCCGTTTTCTTCATTGACGCCGAGACCCATCTCCCGCAGCGCGTGGAGCTGGAGGTAACCTACGGCAACTTCACTGTGCGCGGCTTTGCCGAAGTGCAGGGCGCAATCGAGCTGGACCCCACGCTCGACGCAGGCCTCTTCACCTTCGACCCACCGCCGGGCGCCGCGGTCATCAACCTGGCGGATATTCCCCTGCCGTCGGTGGCGCCCGCGGAGCTGCCGGTGGTGAAGTAGAGAGAAAAGACCGGAGACTGGAGACCGGAGACTGGAGATTGGAGACCCGAGACCGGAGATTGGGATGGGGTGAGATGTGTCGGTGAGAGTGCGTATGGAGCGACGTCTCGCCTTGATTCGGGCGCAGATGAACGCAGGTGCACGCTGATGTGATCAATAATCTGCGTGCGCAGTCAGCGTGAATCTGCGTCCGTTCTTTGGCTCTGTTTGTCAATAGATGCCCGTCCGCTCTACCCACTTTTCGTGGGGGGCGGGCGGGTTTGTTGTCGGTTGAACCTGGCTCCAGCCGCGCCGGGCCTGGGTTGACCGCGGCGCATGGTTGCGGTATGATAACTCGGCAACGGCAGTTCATCTATCCTGTGCATGCTGTCAATCCTGTCTACATTCATGACGTCGTCACGGCCACTGCCTGAAGGAGCGATACCCATGAACCTCAGTGAATGGAAAACCGAGGCGCACGCCAACCTGCGGCGGCTCGCCGGTACGCTGCGCCGCATGGCCCCCGGCACGTTGTACGGCGCGTTGGCGTCCGCTTCCGTCCTGCCGGTGGTGATCGCCGCCAGCCAGGGAGATTTTGCCGCGGTGGCTGCGCTCGGCAGCCTGGTGGGTGGGGTGGGCGGCAACCTGATCGCCAACCAGCTCCAGGCCTGGAAAGACCGCAGCGAGGCCGACCTGGCGCTTGACCTGCAGGCGCACGCGACTGCTGACCCGGCCTGGCGCGATGCGCTGGATCAGATGCTGAATGAGTTCCAGGCGCCGCAGGTGCTTGAGGTTGCGCTCGACCCCACAGACCGGTCGTGGTTTGCGGACTTACTGCGCCGTGAACTGGCCGCGATCGGAAGTCTGGTCACCTACCAGGCCACCGCGCAGGGAAGCGACAATGCAATCGCCCAGGGATCACAGGCCAAGGCGGCCTCTGGCGGCGGCGTCGTGGCCGACACCATCCACGGCCCCGTGATCATCAACCCGCCGCCGCCCCCTGACCCGGCGCGGCCAGATCCGGCCAGCCTGCGCCGGGCGTACCTGAACCGCGTGCTGGAGCAGGCTGGCGCGCTCTCGCTCGGCGGCGTTGATCCGCGCGTGGCGAGTGATGCCAAAGCGCGCCTCAATCTGGCGGCTGTCTACACCGCGCTGCTCACCCAAACCCAGGAGTTCGAGGAACGCGGTGCGCGCAGACTGGAAACCCCGCACGAAGGTCAGCGTCTGTCGGCCGTGGCGCAATTGAACCGCCACGCCCGCCTGGTCGTGTTGGGTGATCCAGGCAGCGGTAAGAGCACCTTCGTCAATTTCGTCGCGCTCTGCCTGGCTGGCGAGGCCCTGGGTGACAGCGCCGCCAACCTGGCGCTGTTGAGAGCCCCACTGCCGCCGGAGAAGGATGAGACGCCGCGCCTCACTGGGCGTGACGAAAAGCAGGAGGAGAAGCCGCAGCCATGGCAGCACGGCGCGCTGCTGCCGGTGCAAATCGTCCTGCGCGATTTGGCCGCGCATGGCCTTCCCGCGGCCGGCCAGCCCGCAACAGCCGAGCATTTGTGGCAGCACATTGTGGCCTCTCTGCGCACAGCCTCCTGCGGCGAATACGAGCCTTTCCTGCGACGTGAACTGCGCGAGCAAGGGGGGCTGCTGCTCCTGGATGGGCTAGATGAAGTACCGGAAGCAGATCAACGCCGCGTGCAGATCAGGCAGGCCATCGAAGACTTCGCCGCCTCTTTTCCACGCTGTCGCATCCTGATCACAAGCCGCACCTACGCCTACCAGCAGCAGGATTGGCGCCTGCCGGGCTTTGCCGAAACTGTTCTCGCCCCCTTCAGCGCCGGTCAGATTCAGCGTTTCATTGATCGTTGGTATGCGCACATCGGCGAGCTGCGCGGCTGGGATGCAGCCAACGCGCAGGGGCGCGCCCAACTGCTGGCGAACGCTGTTTTTGGGAGCGATCGTTTGCGCAGCCTGGCGGAGCGTCCCCTGCTCCTTGCCTTGATGGCCAGCCTGCACGCCTGGCGCGGCGGCAGCCTGCCGGAGAAGCGCGAAGAGCTGTACGCGGACGCCGTCGAGCTGCTGCTCGATTGGTGGGAGAGTCAGCGCATCGCGCGTGACGCGCGCGGCCAACCCACGAACATCCAACCCAGCCTGGTCGAGTGGCTCAAACTCGACCGTGAGAAAGTGCGTGCGGTTTTGCACACCCTGGCCTACCAGGCCCACGCGAGTCAACCGACCCTGCTCGGCACGGCCGACATTGCGGAGGAAACGCTGGTCACACAGCTGCTGGATGCCAGTCCCACGGATGACATCAAACCCAAACGCCTGGTGGAATACCTGAGCCAACGCGCAGGCATCCTGTTGCCGCGCGGCGTCAAGGTCTATACCTTCCCGCACCGCACCTTCCAGGAATACCTGGCGGCCTGCTACCTGACCGATCACGACTACCCAACGACCCTGGCCGTCCTGGCGCGGCAGGCGCCTGAACGCTGGCGTGAAGTGGCGCTGCTGGCCGGGGCCAAGGCCGCCAGGGGCACGGCCACCGCCATCTGGCTCCTGGTGGACGAACTGTGCTACCAGGAACCGGCCGACCCTGGCTACACGACCGCAGACGCCTGGGGTGCGCAGTTGGCCGGGCAGGCTCTGGTCGAAATCGCCAACCTGGGCCAGATCAGCGCAGCCCGGCGCGCCAGCGTGCAGCGGGTTTCACGCGGGCTGATCCATCTGCTGCAGCGCAGCGAACTCCCGCCGGTCGAGCGTGCGTTGGCCGGCCGCACCCTGGCGCGCTTGGGCGACCCGCGGCCGGAGGCGCTGACCGCGGCGGGGATGCAATTCTGCTATATCCCGGCCGGCCCCTTCTGGATGGGGAGCCAGGACGACCCGGATGCGGAGGACAACGAGCAGCCGCAGCGCCAGGTTGATCTTGCCTACGACTACTGGATCGGCCGCTACCCGGTGACGAACGCGCAGTTCGGGGAGTTTGCGGCTGCGGGCGGCTACCGCGAGGCGCGCTACTGGGGCGAGGCGCAGGCGGCGAAGTACTGGCAGAAAGACCGCGGGTTCAAAGGGAATTGGGACAACGCATGGCGCCTCGGGCCGTATGATTTCGGCGAGCCGCGCAATTTCCCAAATCACCCGGTGGTTGGGGTGACGTGGTACGAGGCGCTGGCGTACACGCGCTGGTTGGGCGAACGGCTGGCAGGGCGGATACCCGCGGGGTGGAAAGTGCGTCTGCCCAACGAACCGGAGTGGGAGAAGGCGGCGCGGGGCGGGGTGAAAGTACCGGCGCAGGCGTTGATGCGCGCCGCGGCGGCCGGCTTGGTCGCGCCGGTAGCGCCGATGCAGCCCAATCCCGATGCGCGGCGGCGCTACCCGTGGGGCAACGATCCCGACGCCAATCGGGCGAACAGCGAGGAGAGCGGGATCGGGACGACGAGCGCGGTAGGCTGTTTTCCCGGCGGCGCCAGCGTGTATGGCGCGGAGGAGCTGAGCGGCAACGTGTGGGAGTGGACACGCAGTCTGTGGGGATCCGACTACCAAAAGCCCCGCTACGGTTATCCCTATGTGGTTACGGATGGGCGCGAGAACCTGGCGGCCGGATCTTCTGAGCTGCGGGTTGTGCGCGGGGGTGCTTATTATGTCAATAGAACCCATGTTCGGTGCGCTCGGCGCCGCAGGGACTACCCGAGCCACTGGGGCAACTATAGGGGTTTTCGGGTGGTGGTGTCCCCATGATTCCTCTGGCCTCTGGAACTCTGATCTCTGGAACTCTGGGCCGATCCGGACTATGCGTCAACGTCCGCGACGACATAACCCCTGCCTTGCCGCCAGTAGGCGGCCGAAAATTTTTTTCAGCGTCCCCCCTTGCGCAGGCTGGTTCCCCTCGTAGGTCACGCCTCCGGCGTGACGACGTGCTCAGCGACAAATCGTGCTGCCCTACGTCAGCGTCGTCCTGGCCCTGCGTCCCCTTGCGCCGGCTGGTTCCCCTCGTAGGTCACGCCTCCGGCGTGACGACGTGCTCAGCGACAAATCGTACTGCCCTACGTCAGCGTCGTCCTGGCCCTGCGTCCCCTTGCGCAGGCTGGCTGCTCCAGTCAGCGTCGGGCAAGCCGGTGGCGTTCTCGACGGCGAAGGCGCCTTACCCGGCGGGCCTGCGCCAGGTTGGGCGATTGTCCGGCTGCCAACCCTCGCAGGGGTGCGTGGACATCCCAGCGTTGACTTGTGAGGACGTCACGTGCCTCTGAGATCGTCATCTGGCCGCAGCCCTGCGAGGGGGATCCCCTTGCGCCGGCTGGCCGGGCGCAGCGACAATTCAATTCGTGGCAATTCGTGAAATTCGTGGCAACTATCCGGTCCGAGGAAAACTACCATGACACCACCACCGATGCCGATCTTCGCCCGCACCTTCGATTTCTTGAGCTGGCTGCTGCCGGCCACGAACAACTTTCCGCGTGCGCACCGGCACACGGTGACGCAGCGTCTGCTCAACGCGGCCTTCGACCTGCGTGAGCGCCTGGAGGAGGCCAATCAGCGCCAGGGCGCGGCGCGCCTCGATCGCCTGGCGCTGGCCGACGACGCGTTGGCCCATGTGCGCGTCTATCTGCGGTTGGCGGTGCACTGGAAATGGCTGACGCCCGGCCAGTACCAGCACGTCGCCCTTATGGTGACCGAAATCGGCCGGCTGCTCGGCGGCTGGCAGCAGGACACCATCAAGCGTATGGCAGCATCGGCCAAGCCGCCGCCCGCGCTCCCGCCCGCCGAGGAGCCTTACTGGGCAAACGATGCGTAACCTAACGCTCTCTTCCCCCCTTCTCCTCTCCGTCATCTTCTCCCTCTTCCCCCCTTCTCCTCTCCGCCGTGCGGAGAGGAGAAGAGGGCGGCTTTCGGGGGTAGGTTTTTTTGAGAAGAGTGAGCGAAACAGCGTGACTTCGTGTAAGATAGAGTTTACCAAACAACCTATCATACTGGAGGTCACAGATGTCTCGCTCAGAATCATTGTTGCAGTGGACGACATGCGTGTCAAGTAATCTGCCTCAGTTATCAGTAAGTCAGGCCCGGGTGCTGGCGTGGTGGAGTTTTGGGATCGCGATGACGGGCAGTTGTGGGCGCTACACGGTGGCAACCTTTCTCGGTCTGCTGAGCGGACAGAAAGTGGCCACGGTGGAGCAACGGCTGTATGAATGGTGCCTGGATGCCAAAGACAAGGGCGGGAAGCAGCGGCAAGAACTGGTCCTCAGCACCTGCCAGTTGGCGCTGCTGCAGTGGATCATCCGCTTGTGGGTGGGCACGCAGTTGGCCTTGACCCTGGATGCCACGAGCCTGGGGGATCGATTTGTGGTTCTGGCCGTGAGCGTGGTCTACCGCGGGTGTGGGATTCCTGTGGCCTGGACGGTCTTGCCGGCTGGCGCCAAAGGCGCATGGCGCAAGGAATGGCTGCGCCTGCTGCGCTTGTTGCGCCCGGCCGTGCCCCCAGAGTGGACGGTGATTGTCCTGGCGGATCGGGGCTTGTATGCGGGCTGGCTCTATCGTCGGATTGTACGACTGCACTGGCATCCCTTCCTGCGCATCAACAATGGCTCGAAGTTTCGGCCCCAAGGCCGTGCGCACTGGTACTGGCTCAAAGACTTGATTGGTACTGTCGGCCACCAGTGGCAGGGCCGCGGTAGTTGCTTCAAACATCCCGCCAGCCGCCTGGAATGTACGCTGCTTGCCTGGTGGAGCGAAGCCAACGAGGACCCCTGGTTTGTTCTCACCGATCTCTCACCGACCCAGTCGTCCGTTACCTGGTATGGCCTGCGCTCCTGGTGTGAGCAAGGCTTCAAGTGCAACAAGCGCGGCGGCTGGCAATGGCAGTTGACCCGCATGCACCATCCCGAGCGTGCCGCACGCCTCTGGCTCGCCCTGGCGGTCGCCACCCTTTGGATGGTCAGTGTTGGCACCGAGCTCGAATGCCGGACCAACCTTGACGACCCAGACCTGCCCGACCTGCAGGCCTTGCTTGACCACAAACCTGTGCGTCGTATCCGCCTCCACCGCTTGGGTCGCCTCTGGCTCTTGGTCGAGGCCATCGCACGCCAAGCACTTCACCTGCCACGACAACTTTTACCGGAACCGTGGCCGGCGCCACTTTCACCGACACAAGCTGTACTGGCACCCTGTCCGGAGGTGCCGCCATGAAAAACCTACCCCCGAAAGGAAGAGGGCGGGGGGTTGAGGAGAGGCCCCACCCACGATGGCAAGCGTGGCCGGCGCGTGGCCGCCGAATCACGTCACTGTCATGGGGGCAGGCTCACACACCATGTTCGGTGCGCTCAGCGCAACAGGAACAACCCGAACAACTGGAACAACAATAGGGGTTTTCGGGTGGTGGTGTCCACATGGTTCCCCAGCCAGAATCATCCGGCGGCCGGCCTCGTGCCGGCTTCCGGGTCGCGGCGAATCATGGCGGAGTCTGTTCCCGGCCGCGCCTGTGACGAGCAGGCCGGGCATATACCAACGGCCCTGCGCCCTCGGTGCACAACCTCGGCGCAGGGCCACCCGGTGCGACGGGGCGCATTTCAGCCCCGTAGGTACGGCCTCCTGGCCGGACGATGTCGTCCCAAGACGCGAGTTGTCACACCGGAGATGTGACCTACGGTAACCATGTCCATGTTCGACGACCTGACCAGTTGGGACAATCTCCTCCTGGCTTACCGCCGCGCGGCGCGGGGCAAGCGCGGCCACGACAATGTCGCGGCCTTCGAGTACGCGCTGGAAGACAACCTGCTGGCCTTGCAGGCCGAGCTGCGCACGCAGACCTACCAGCCGGGCGCGTACGTCAACTTCTACATCCACGAGCCGAAGCGCCGCCTGATCTCGGCCGCGCCCTTTCGGGATCGCGTCGTGCATCATGCTCTCTGCAACCTGATCGTGCCGATCTACGAACGCCGCTTCATCGCCGATACGTACGCCAACCGCGTGGGCAAAGGCGCCCATCGCGCGCTGCAGCGCACGCAGCAGTTTGCGCGGCGTTTCCCGTACGTGCTACAATTGGACGTGCAGCAGTTCTTTCCCAGCATTGACCACGCCATCCTGTCCGATCTCCTGGCCGCCAAAGTGACGGACCCCGGCGTGCGCTGGTTGATTGGCCGCATCCTGGCCAGCGGCGCGGGCGTGCTGCAGGAGGTCTACGACATGGTCTATTTCCCTGGCGATGACCTGTTCGCGGTGCAGCGCCCACGCGGCCTGCCCATCGGCAACCTGACCAGCCAGTTCTGGGCCAATGTCTATCTCGATCCGCTGGATCATTTCATCACGCGGCGCCTGCGCTGTCCGGGCTACGTGCGCTACGTGGACGACCTGCTGCTCTTTGGCCCGGACAAACCGACGCTGTGGGCCTGGCGCGCGGCCGTGATCGAACGCCTGGCCCGCCTGCGCCTGACTGTGCACCCTGGCGCGCACCCGCGGCCGGTGACGGAGGGCATCCCCTTCCTGGGCTTCGTCACCTGGCCGCAGCGGCGGCGCCTCAAACGGCGCAAGGGCCTCTATTTCCGCCGCCGCTTGCGGCGCCTGGCTGCGGCCTACCGCGCGGGCGCCATCCCCCTGGCGCAGCTCACCGCGCGCGTGCAGGGCTGGATCAACCACGTGCGCTTCGGCAACACCGTGGGCCTGCGCAAAGCCGTGCTCAAAGTCAACCTGCGCCGGCGGTAGCCTTATGTCACCCTGGAGAACCATCACCATGCGCAAGCAATCTTGGGCGATTCCCATTCTCGTGATCCTGGCCCTGGTTGGCCTGGCGCTGACCGCGCCGCGTTGGGTGCCCTTCCTGGCCCGCTTCGTGCAGCTCAACACCGACCTGATCCAGGGGCTGGCCGACCTGGTGCAGTTGCTGCTCTGGATCGCCGCCGGCGCGCTGGTCTTGCTGCGTGGCCTCGGCTGGCGGCGTGAGGCGCCAGGATCCCAGGCCTCACCCGCCAACCGTTACCAGGCCACCCCGGACGGCAGCAGCGCACTGGTACGAGGCAATCAGAACACCGTTGCCAGCGCCGGCAGCGCCGCCATCGGTCAGCTCACGGGATTGGCCGTGTTGGGCGACGACAACGTGATCGTGCTGGCCGGAGCCTCGGCCGACGCCCTATGGCAGCACTGGCTGCCGCAAAAAGCGGCGCCGGCCGATCTGCGTGATGCCACAGCCCGCTACCTGCGTTATTTATTGGACCGCTACCGCTTCCTGGAATTCAAGGGTATGGGCGCCAACGACCGCCTGGCCCTGCGCCTGCCCCTCAGCGACATGTATGTGCCGCTCAAGGCGCGCATCGAGATGCCGGAGGGCGACACCTGGGCGCGCGCCTTGCGCCTGGCCGGCGGCCGCGCCACCGCCGAAGAAGTAGCAGCCACAGGCGAGCGTATGAGCGGCCCGCTGGCGCTGCTCGATCTCCTGCAAAAACACCAGGGCCTCATCATCCTGGGCGATCCTGGCGCGGGAAAGACCACGTTTCTCAAGTACCTGGCGGTCGCTCTGGCTGCCGGACAGGCTGAAGCGTTGGGCCTGTCCGGCTACGTGCCGCTGCTGCTGCCGCTGTCTGCCTACGCCAATGCCCTGGCCACACGCGAGGACCTGCCGCTGAAGCAGTTCATTCCTGATTACTATCGCAGCCAGGATGTCGAGCTGCCGCTGGCGCCCGTCTTTCATCAGGCACTGACAGAAGGACACGCCCTGGTGCTCCTGGATGGCCTGGACGAAGTGCGCTCCGTGGCGCTGCGCCACCAGGTTCTGCAGCGAGTGCTGAGTTTCTGCGCTTTTTACCGGGCGCGCGGCAACAAGTTCGTGCTGACCAGCCGCATCGTCGGCTATCACGAAGTGCGATCCACCGCAACCATCGAAGGTTTGATCGAATGTACCCTGTGGGATTTCGACGATGACGAGATCGAACAGTTCGTGGACAAATGGACCAGCGCCATCGAGCGCGCCGCGCGCGGCGACACCCCCGTGGCGGCCACCGAGGCCGCGCGTGAACGGGCTGAGCTGCTGGCCGCGCTGCGCCGCAACCCCGGTGTGCGCCAACTGGCCACCAATCCGCTGCTCTTAACCATCCTGGCGCTCATGAAACGCCAGGGCGTGACCCTGCCCGAACGCCGCGTGGAGCTGTATCAGCGCTACGTCGAAACCCTACTCAAGCATTGGAATCTGGCCCGCAGCCTGGGCCGCCCGCTCACCCGCGACCTGGACCTGATCGAAACGCTGCGCGTGCTGGCGCCGCTGGCTCTGTGGATGCACGAGACCAGCCAGGGTAAAGGCCTGGTCAAGCGTGAAGATGTCAAGCGCCGGCTGGCTAGCCTCTTTGCCGAGCGCGGCGCCGCCGATCCTGAGCACCTGGCGGAAGATTTTCTGGGCGGCGTGCGTGGGGATGCCGGCCTTCTTGTGGAACGAGGGCTAGGCGAATATGGCTTCATTCATCTGACTTTTCAAGAATACCTGGCGGCCGTTGCGCTTGCGCAGCGCGGTCAACAGGGCATTGGCCCCGTGGTGGACGCACTGGCTACTCATGTGAGCGACGCCAATTGGCGCGAGGTTAGCCGCCTGACCATTGGCTACCTGGGCATTGTGCAGCAGCGAGAGGAGGCGGCGACGGCCGTCCTGGATGCTTTGCTGCGCCAGGCGCCTGGGCAACCCGGAGAGGCCGTCATCCTGGCTGGTGAAGCGGTGGCCGATGCCTGGCCTGGCGGCGTTACCGCGACCTGCCACACCGCCGTGTTGGACGCTCTGCTTGCCACGATGGAGGATCATGCCAGCGTCCAACCGCCTGTGCGCGCCGAGGCCGGCCGCACCCTGGCGCGCTTGGGCGATCCGCGGCCGGAAGCGCTGACTACGGCGGAGATGCAATTCTGCTATGTTCCCGCCGGCCCCTTCTGGATGGGGAGCCAGGACGATCCGGATGCGGAGGACAACGAGCAGCCGCAGCGCCAGGTTGATCTTGCCTATGACTACTGGATCGGCCGCTACCCGGTGACGAATGCCCAGTTTGGGGAGTTTGCGGCCGCGGGCGGCTACCGCGAAGCTCGCTACTGGTACGAGGCCAAGGCGGCCGGATACTGGAGTCCGGACGGGTTCAAGGGCTGGCTAGATAACGCGCCGCGTCAGAAGCCGTATGATCTTGGCGAACCCCGCAACCTTTCGAACCATCCGGTCGCCGCGGTGAGCTGGTACGAGGCGCTGGCGTACACGCGCTGGCTGCATGAACGACTGGTGGGGCGAATACCCGCGGCGTGGAAAGTGCGTCTGCCCAACGAACCGGAGTGGGAGAAGGCGGCGCGCGGCGGGGTGAAAGTACCGGCGCAGAATTTGATTCGATCCGCTTCGGCGGGGCTGACCCGTGAGGCGCCGCCGTTGCAGTCCAGTCCACAGCCGCGGCGACGTTATCCGTGGGGCCACGATCCCGACGCCAACCGGGCGAACAGTGAGGAGAGCGGGATCGGGACGACGAGCGCGGTGGGCTGTTTTGCGGGCGGCGCCAGCGTGTACGGGGTGGAGGATCTGAGCGGTAACGTGTGGGAGTGGACGCGCAGCCTATGGGGATCCGACTACCAAAAGCCCCGCTACGGTTATCCGTATGTGGTTACGGATGGGCGCGAGAACCTGGCGGCCGGATCTTCTGAGCTGCGGGTTTTGCGCGGGGGTTCTTATTACAATAATAGAACAAATGTTCGGTGCGCTCGGCGCTACAGGTACTACCCGTTCAACTGGAACGACTTTAGGGGTTTTCGGGTGGTGGTGTCCCCATGATTCCTCTGGCCTCTGGAACTCTGATCTCTGGAACTCTGGGCCGATCCGGACTATGCGTCAACGTCCGCGACGACATAACCCCTGCCTTGCCGCCGGTAGGCGGCCGAAAATTTTTTTTCAGCGTCCCCCTTGCGCCGGCTGGTTCCCCTCGTAGGTCACGCCTCCGGCGTGACGACGTGCTCAGCGACAAATCGTGCTGCCCTACGTCAGCGTCGTCCTGGCCCTGCGTCCCCTTGCGCCGGCTGGTTCCCCTCGTAGGTCACGCCTCCGGCGTGACGACGTGCTCAGCGACAAATCGTACTGCCCTACGTCAGCGTCGTCCTGGCCCTGCGTCCCCTTGCGCAGCGCCCATGAATGAATTCACGGGCTGATACACCAAAACCTGCCGAGGCAGGTTGCCGCCAACGTAACCCGTTTGAGCGGGTTTGACGTATCAGACGCCGAATTCATTCAGTGGGTCGTGTGCCTGCGGTTGAACCAGATTGACCGTTGCTCATAATTACGGTATGATAGCCTTTGCGTGGGCATTGTTTGGCTCTATGTTCGGGTGATACGCAGGAGGCACAGATGTTTCCACTACCGCAGATGGCGCCGGTTTCAGACTTGAAGCATCGGCACCTGGAAGTGTTCAAACGACTAAAGGCGGGTCCGGTGGTATTGGCAAATCGCAGTCAGCCGACCGCGGTGCTGGTGGCCCCTGACCGTTGGAACGAGATCGTTGAGTACATTGACGACCTGGAATGCAGCATCGAGGCGTTGAAGGCCGAGTTGGCGCTGGCGCAGGGCGCAGATCAGATGGAGCGCATGACGCCCACGGAAATCGAGGCCTGGCTGGGCGACGATGCGCTACCAGGTTGACATCACCCAGCGCGCCCGGCGCCAGATCGAAGAACTGCCTGGACACCTTCGCCAGCGCGTCAAGCGTACGATCGCACAATTAACGGTCAATCCGCGCCCCGAAGATGCCGTTGAACTGCGAGGGCCGTTACGCGGCTATTACAAAATCAAGCTCGATCTGTATCGAGTCGTCTACCGGATCGAAGACGATGTCGCTCGTGTACTGATTCTCAAAGCCGGCAAAAAGCACAGCGGGTTCTATGATGATGTAGGCTGACGTCGGGGGCCGCCCCGACCGCAACGGCGCCCATGAATGAATTCACGAGCTTATACAGCGAAACCTGCCTCGGCAGGTTGGCCCGGCGCAACCCGCTTGAGCGGGTTTGGCGCATCAGACGCCGAATTCATTCAGCTTTCTGCGTCCCTCCTGGTGACAAAAGTCATTGTCTCTGCTTTCGCACCGTGCGACAATAACAATTCCTAATTCCTAATTCCTAATTTGCCAATCCCACGCCGCGGCAGGCGTTGAGGCGACGATGGACGGGGGAGCGCATGATGGCAACCAGTAAACCAACACAATGGGCTGAGGTGGATGAGCAGGGACGCCTGGTCTTGCCGGCTGAGATGACGGCCCAGTTCGGGTTGACGCCCGGCGCGCGCGTGCGCCTGGAGGACGACAACGGCAAGGTGCGCCTGCACCGGCCGCTGACCCACCTGGCGCGAGTCTACGTGGAGCCAACCGTCTACTGCAACCTTGATTGCATCACCTGCCTGCGCAACGTGTGGGACGAGCGCCTGGGCCGCATGAAGCCGGCCACCTTCGACCGCATCATCGAGGGTCTGCGGCCGCTGGCGTCGCCGCCCCTCGTCTTCTTCGGTGGCATCGGCGAGCCGCTCTTCCATCCGCAGCTGCCGGACATGGTCGCGCGCGCCAAGGCCCTGGGCGCAACGGTGGAGTTGATCACCAACGGCACCCTGCTCAACGACGCCAAGGCGCGTGCGCTGATTGACGCGGGCCTGGACGTGATCTGGATTTCGATTGACGGCGCGACGCCGGAGAGCTACGCGGATGTGCGCCTGGGCGCGGAGCTGCCGCACGTGCTGGAGAACGTCAATCACCTGCGCCAGATTCGGCCGGGCGGCCACTACCCGCAGCCCAAAATCGGCATCGCCTTTGTCGCCATGCAGCGCAACATCCAGGACCTGCCCGCGGTGCTCGGCCTGGCGCACCGCCTGGGCGCCAGCTTCTTCAAAGTAAGCAACGTCCTGCCCTACACCGATCAACTGCGCCAGGAACAGCTCTACAACCACCTGCTCAACGACATTGCCTACATGCCCTCGTCGTGGGTGCCGCACCTCAGCCTGCCCAAGATGGAATTCAACGAGCAGACGACCGGCGCGATCTTCCAGGCGTTTCGCAGCGGTTTCAACGTCAGCCTGGCCGGGCACAACCTGGGCGGCAACAACGATGTCTGCAACTTCATCGAAAGCGGCGCGCTGGCCGTCGGTTGGGATGGCAGCGTCGCGCCCTGCCTGCCGCTGCTGCACAGCCACAGCCACCACCTCAAGCAGTATCAGCGCTTCTCGCGGCGTCACATCGTGGGCAATGTCAATCAGCGCGACCTGCTCGACATCTGGCGCGATCCGGCCTACGTGGCCTATCGCGAGCGCGTGCAAAGTTTTGCCTTTGCACCCTGCACCTTCTGCGGCGGCTGTGACTTGATCAAGGGGAACGAAGAGGACTGCCTGGGCAATACCTTCCCCGTCTGCGGCGGCTGCCTGTGGGCGCAAGGGGTCATTCAGTGCCCGTGAGGCGTAGGTCCGGCCTCCTGGCCGGACGACGTTAGCGGAGGGGAGCGTGATCTGTGGCAGAGAGCGCCGTCACACCGGAGATGTGACCTACGCAGCGGTTGCCCGTGAGGCGTAGGTCCGGCCTCCTGGCCGGACGACGTTGGCGGAGGTGAGTGATCTGTGGCAGAGAGCGCCGTCACACCGGAGATGTGACCTACGCAGCGGTTGCCCGTGAGGCGTAGGTCCGGCCTCCTGGCCGGACGACGTTGGCGGAGGTGAGTGATCTGTGGCAGAGAGAGCCGTCACACCGGAGATGTGACCTACGCAGCGGTTGCCCGTGAGGCGTAGGTCCGGCCTCCTGGCCGGACGACGTTGGCGGAGGTGAGTGATCTGTGGCAGAGAGCGCCGTCACACCGGAGATGTGACCTACGCAGCGGTTGCCCGTGAGGCGTAGGTCCGGCCTCCTGGCCGGACGACGTTGGCGGAGGGGAGCGTGATCTGTGGCAGAGAGCGCCGTCACACCGGAGATGTGACCTACGCAGCGGTTGCCCGTGAGGCGTAGGTCCGGCCTCCTGGCCGGACGACGTTGGCGGAGGGGAGCGTGATCTGCGGCAGAGAGCGCCGTCACGCCTCCGGCGTGACGGCTAGAAAACCTTGCTGTCTTCGTAGGTCCGGCCTCCTGGCCGGACGACGTTAGCGGAGGGGAGCGTGATCTGTGGCAGAGAGCGCCGTCACACCGGAGATGTGACCTACGAGAGGGGCGGCTGGATCTGCTCCACCCACAGCAGGGAAGCCACCTCGTGGCCAATGACCTGCGGCTGGTCGCCGACCAACACGTGCAGCGGGCCTTTGAACGGCGCGTGCTGCTGCACGGTCACCTGGCTGCCAGGCCGCAGCCCCAGATCCGCCAGGTAACGCAGCAGGGGCGCGTCGCCGCTGTTGCCCACGCGGCGCACGATACACGCAGCGCCTAACGCCGCCTCTACCAGCGGACGCGTTTGATAGCTGCGCACGCTGCCGTCCCTGGCCGGGATCGGATCGCCATGGGGGCACTGCGTGGGAAAGCCCAGAATCTCATCCATGCGGTCGCCCACCACTTCGGAGATGCCATGCTCCAGGCGGTGCGCCTCCACATCCACCTGATCCCACGTAAAGCCAAAAACCTGGATCAGGAAAACCTCCAACAGGCGATGATGGCGCACCAGGCGGCCGCCCTGCCGCCGCCCCTCAGCGGTCAGCGCGATCTGGCGGTGCGGCAGATGCGTCACCAGGCCGGCCTCTGCCAGGCGCTTGGTCATGCGCGAAACCGCGGTGTCGCTCACGCCCAGGTGCGAGGCCAGGCCGCCCGTTGTCATCTCCTGCCTGCGATTTTCCAGCTTCCACAGACCAGCCAGGTATTCGGTCATCGCCGGCGTCAGGGTCAATTCAGACATTGGCTTTCCCCGCACGCCAGCAACCTGGCGAAAAACCCTGCTTCTGCGAAAAACGGGGTTTCTGCGTTGCTTCTTGATTGAACCATGGTTAAATTATAAGTTGACTGTTAGGCCGCGTCAAAAATTCAGATTCGACTGTATGAAGGGCTGAGGACCACTTGACTAAGAATCAAAACATGGTTACACTACACTCGTTATTGCGAATGATTCGCAAAAAGCAGCCGACGGTGGTTGGTCATCTACGGCCAAGCCCACTGCGGCTATCTACGACAAGCGAGGTGATACGACCGCATGTTGCCTGCATTCTTACTGGCTTTGCGTGAAGGGCTGGAAGCCGCCCTCATCGTTGGAATCGTCCTGGGCGCTCTGCGCAAATTGGGTCACAGCCGTCAGCAGACCGCGGTTTGGCAAGGGGTGAGTGCGGCCATGGCGGTCAGCCTGGTCGTCGCCGTGGCGTTATATGCCGTGGGCGCAGAACTAGAGGGCGCGGCTGAGCAGATTTTCGAAGGCGTGACCATGCTTCTGGCTGCCGGCATCTTGACCTGGATGATCTTCTGGATGCAAACACAGGGTCGGCGCATGAACCAGGAGTTGGAAACCGGCGTGCGCCAGGCGATCACGGGCATGGGCAGTCACTGGGCCTTGTTCGGCGTCGCTTTCTTTGCCGTCATGCGCGAAGGCATCGAGACCGCGCTCTTCCTCACCGCGGCCACGTTTACGGCCGGCGGCCAGGCCACCTTGCTGGGCGCGCTGGGCGGCTTGATCGCAGCCGCTGGGCTGGGCTATATCCTGTTTGCCACCACACGGCAGCTCAACGTCAAGCGCTTCTTCCGCGTGACCAGCGTGCTGTTGATCCTGTTTGCCGCCGGCCTGGCGGCGCACAGCATCCACGAATTCAATGAGGTCGGTTGGATCCCGGCTGTGATCGAGCACGTCTGGGACACCAACCGGCTGATTGACGAGAATTCCGGTTTGGGCCAGATCCTCGTCGCGCTCTTTGGCTACAATGGCAACCCATCCCTGAGCGAGGTGCTGGGCTATGCAGTCTATTGGCTGGCCCTGATGTTGGGGGTGCGTCGCCTGCCCCAAACCAGCCCCGCAGCCACAGCCAACGTCGGTCAAACAGTGCGTTGAGCCGGCGGCCTTTTGTCGCCTAACCGGGCGTGCAACCTGAGCTTGCCAAAGGCGCAGTTCACTGAGGTGCGTTTCAATTTCGGGGCGCAGCTCGCGCAGATGAGCTTGGCAGGGATTGCAGCGCTTATAATCGCCCCGCCCATCCCCATTCCGACATGCGCCCATGCAACGCCGCCGCGATCGCCGCTGGTAATGCAGCGGCGATCGTTTTTCTGGCGGCTGCACATTGAAATTGTATTCGTAGGCGACATAGGCGCGGCCACAGTATTCGCGCAATTTGCCCAAGAAGCAGGCAAGTATGGTATAATAACGGTCATCCAGCAGGTTTCGTCGAAACCAGGTTGAAGCGCCTGGCTCCGCAGAAGGTATCATCATGGCAAAACAACGCGCAAGCCTGAAGGGACGTGGTCACGAAATCCAGGGACTGGTCAACAACAGAGCAGCGGTCGAAGCCTCGCCGTCGCTGGCCGCCGATTCTCCCCCATCTTCCCAACCCTCAACCCTCTCTGCCTCACGCGCCGCCTCCGGCCCGGAGGAGAACGCGTTGGCGTCCGATGTCGAGGCGTGGTTGGCCCTTGAGGCCGATGCGTCAGACACGCCGGACGTGGAAGTTCCCGCGCTGCGCAGCATCCCAGCCATGCCCCCGCGCGAGTCCGTGGCGCCAACCGCGCCCGCGCTGGCCTCGCGCAGCGTGACGCCCCCACCAACCGACGATGCCATCGAGATCCCTGGCGCCGAGGCGTCGCTGGATGGGATTGAAGTGCCGTTGGACGACGCACTGCCCAGCGTCCTGGTGACGCCTGCCATGCCCCCGCCTGTTGTGACTGCCCCCGACCCGCCGCCGGCCATGCCCCCGCCAGTTGTGACACCGCCGGCCGCGCCGCCTGCACCGACACAACCCGTGCCTGAAGCTACTCCGGCCGCGCTGCCGATCGTCGCGCGCCCTGCGCCGTCAACAATCCCGCCACTCCAGCCGACACCGACACCACCCAGCGAGGACAATCTGATGGACGACGTGCTTGCGGCCGCGCCCAGCGCCGCCACAAAACCGATGAACGGCGCAGCGCCAGCCGCCGATGATGGACTGACTGAAGATATTTTGGCGGCCATTCCGCCGACAGCCGGCGGCGTCTTGCCAACCAACGGCGAGCCGATCACGACCGTGCGCAGCCCGCTGCCGCCGTATTCAGGCACACCCACGACGCCGCCGTCCGTCGGACTAGCGCCGGTCGTGGCTGACCCGGCAGGGCCTGCGCCGCAGCCGCCCGGAGACCCGGCCCCAGCCCGTTTGCGCGTGGGAGGCCTGGTGCTCGAAGGTCCGATTTCGAATCAGGTCGTCCCGCCAGGGCCAGGCGGGCAGGCAGGCGAAGATAAGCTGCTGACGATCCGTGACCTGACCCCGGAGCAGGCGCGCTTGATCCTGGGCCGCGTGACCACCGAACAGTTCCGCTCTTTGTCGCGCGAGATTGATCGCCTGTATGATCGGGCCACGGAAGAACTGGCCAATGATGCGCTGCGCGGTGAAAAGGCGCTCGACCTGCTGCACCAGTCGCGCTTGATCTTGATCGAAAAGCCCGAAAACTACGTGGATGCGGAATACCAGGTGCAGCGCGTCCATGCCTTACTGATCGCTTCAACCAACAGTCGCCAATGGGCTGCGGAATTGGGACCGCGCCTCTTCCGCTATGAAACGTTCTGGATGTTTGGCCTCATGCTGGCCTTCATCCTGTCCAATGGCTTCTGGCCGCGTATGAGCCTCTGGCTGACGACCGTAGCCGGCGTGCCAACCACGTCCGTGGTGATTAGCCAGGCCATGCCGTTCCTCAGCACCCTCTTCTGGGGCGGTTTGGGCGGCACCATTGGCGCCCTGTGGAGCCTGTGGTACCACATCTCGGAGCGCCGCGATTTCGACCGCGAGTACAACATCTGGTATCTCACGCAGCCGATCATGGGTATGGTGTTGGGTGGACTGGTCTACTTGCTCTTTGCCACTGGTCTGCTGGTGCTGCAAGCCAATACGCAGGCCACCAGCGAAAGCCTGGGCGCGCGGCTGCTGCCTTCATTGATCGCCGCGGTAGGCGGTTTCCGCCAGAATTTCGTCTACGAGCAGATGGGCCGCATCGTGGAGTTGTTCAGCGGCCGCCAGGGCCAGAACGGACAGCCGAACAACACCAATAGCACCGCGACCAACGTCTGATCCTCCCCTGGCAGGGCAGCCAAAAAAGCACCGAACCTTGCGCAGGCCTGCGGCAAAGGAGCTGATGTCGCAGAGAGCGATGTCGGCTTGCCCGCTGCTGCGCCGTGCAGCCAGCCTGCGCAAGGGGAACCCCCTCGCAGGGCTGCCACCAGATGGCATCCTCAGAGGCGCACAACGCCGTAAACAGACCGCATGGTGATGTCCCCAGTCCCCTGCGAGGGTTGGGCAGCCGAAAAAGCACCGAACCTTGCGCAGGCCTGCGGCAAAGGAGCTGATGTCGCAGAGAGCGATGTCGGCTTGCCCGCTGCTGCGCCGTGCAGCCAGCCTGCGCAAGGCGAACCCCCTCGCAGGGCTGCCACCAGATGGCATCCTCAGAGGCGCACAACGCCGTAAACAGACCGCGTGGTGATGTCCACAGTCCCCTGCGAGGGTTGGGCAGCCA
>NZ_UETR01000037.1:0-30855 GCF_900491745.1 Candidatus Amarolinea aalborgensis
GTGCATTTCAAACTGGGGGCAGGCCGGAAGCCGGGCGATTGAAATCGCTGCAACCACGGCTAAGCCCATCTGCGTGGGCTGCGTCCCGAAATTGAAATACCCCCCACTGCGCGCAGCACGTCGAACGCGGCGGAGTTTGCGCTGGCTCGATTGTGGTAGCGTTCACGCGCCCGACCGACATCTTTGCTCACCCCGACCAGCGACACTTGCCTCCAGATAGAAAATGAGCCTAAATTGGGCGCAAATCGCGCGATTTGCGCGCGATTTGCGCGCGATTTGCGCGCGATCGTATGCTAGACTGGCTGTGGTCGGTATTGTTGAATCCACACCGGCCGCGCCGTAACATCAAGGCCCCCCTGATCGCCACTCATTGACGTGGAGGATAAAGACAAATCCAATGAACACACGCTTCGTCATCCTGGTCGTCCTGATCCTGCTGACCGCCAGCAATCTGTCAGCGGCGACGCAAATCCCACCGGAAAATCGCCCCGGTGACCAGCTCACCCCCGTTGTTTTCTTCCCTGGTTTCGGTGGAACACGGCTCAAGGTCACCGTCCACAGACAGACGGTCGCCCCTGAGTGCCCCAGGTCAGGGACTTTCGAGTACGGCGGCCTGGTTGACCCAGGCCCAGATTTCAACCAGATTTGCCGTGACAAACTGCTGACGCTGGTGTATCACGCCGGGACAAAGCCCCAGTTTTCCGAGCAGCGCGGCGTCAAGGTCACGATCGCCAACTATGGCGAGGTCGGGAGTGCAATCCCGTTGTTTGAGCCCTTCTTTGCCTTCCTCGAAAGCCACGGTTACCAGCGCAACGTCAACCTCCGGGTGGCCGGCTACGACTTCCGCCTAACGCCCGACATGGACGGTTTCGTGAAGCGCACGATGGGCCTGATCGAGGAAACCTATCGCGCCAACCACAACACCCCGGTGCACCTGGTGGCTCACTCGAACGGGCCGGTCTACGCGCAGTACCTGCTGACCCACACCACGCAGCGCTGGAAGAACAAGTACATCCACGGCTTCACCCCGGTTGGCGGTAACTGGCCAGGAGGGGGGTGGGGGTACATCCTACTTTTTACTGGCCTTGACGTTCCCACGTTCTCGTATCCTGCGGACCCGGTCGCGGCCGCCAGCAGCGCGGCGATGTATCAGAGTCATCCCTCCACTTACCTTCTTGCGGCGGATCCTGCCTACTTTAGGGACCAGGAAGTGGTCATTCGGGACGCATCAACGAGCACGAACTACACGCCGCAGGATTACCAGCAGTTGTTCGCAGACGCCGGCTTGAGCCTGGCGCAGGAGATCGCGCCTTACTACTTTGGCCCAGCCCAATTTCTGCCGCCGAACTTCCCTTATGTTGATGTCTACGCCGAGATGGGTTCAGGACTTGAGACCCTGGTGGGGATCGAGGTGCCAGATTTGCAGGTTGGCCAGCCTTTCGGCAATGCACTCAGCTTCTTCACGCGGGACGGTGACAGCAGTAATGAGGATATCACCAACGACGCCATCCGCGTATGGGACGCCATGTCCTGTTACCATTTCGAGATCAATGACAATCCGGGAGTAGATCACGTTTCTCTCATTTTGGCCAGCCCGGCTGTTCAGAACCGCCTGCTGGTGCACCTGCAGCAGCCGCGGTCGCAATGCCCTCGGCCATGAGCTGAACCGGCGCCCGCTCCCCAGAAACCACGACGCCGCGCGCAGGCCGCAACCGCGCGCGGCGTTGTTTTTTGGCGACGTCTGATGAGACATCCACCTTCCAGACCGGATGGGCGTAGATGACCTGGTCATTGGCGCGACGAGTGATGCGAATCGCGACCATATCATGGTGCAGCACACAAGCTACGGCGGTGGCGACGAACAGGCCTGCGCGCGATACCGACGATGGCTTGCATCCGTTCGCCAGCAAGCTGCTCGGCGAGCGTCGCGGCACGCTGCGCGAAATCGCCCCGGGTGACATCTTCGATGACTTGGCGTTGTGAGCAATCGTAGCTTCGCATGGGCTTTGCCCTTTCCCGAATGTTGCACGGTGCGCCGCCTGCGCGGCCCATCGGCCAAAACACATGCCGGCGGCCTAAAACGCGAAAAACCGCCCAGAACACAAGGTTCTGAACGGCCTTTCTAGTCTTTTACGAAGTTTTATGGTAAATCAAGTGCCGACGAGAGGACTCGAACCTCCACACCCCGTAGGGCAACAGATCCTAAGTCTGTCGCGTCTGCCAATTCCGCCACGTCGGCGCGGCCAACGCCTGCCAGCCAGTCTGGTGGAAGCTCCATCCCCTGGCCATCACGATGCAAGGATTGATACATACCCCCGATTCTGTTGACCGTCATCTGTCTCAGCGCAGCACCCCAACGGGATGATGCGCTGGCAGCTCCTGGCCTGCCAGGTGTTACCTGGCCTCGCCGTCGCCGCTGCGATGAGACCAAACCGCCTTGCGGCGGGCCTGGCCCACTCACCTTGCTCCCAGTTGCACGCTCGCCTGGCCGGAGACATTACTGCCTCCGCCGGTAGGCTCTTACCCTACCGTTTCAGCCCTGACCCGCACCAGCAAATGCCGATAACGGGCGGGAATGCTTTCTGTTGCGGTTGTAGTCACCTGGCTTGATGGGCCAGGCTCCCCCACTTACTGTTTCGTGGGGCAACTTTCTGCGCTTGAGCGCAGTGGGAGTCGGGAAGTTCCTCTGACGCGCTCACACGCGCCAGCGACGGTTGATCAATCCCTGATCCTGTGCAATTGTCTGCCAGTTGCGATTATACCATGTGCCTGCAGCCAGGTCAAAAGACGGTCCGAATCGGGCAAAACCTGGTCTTCCGCCTGAGCGCTGCGCGGCGCTGCCGGCGATCACCGCCTGGCCGTTGGCTTTCGCAAACTGGGCTATCCCAAGTCCGCTGAAGGCGGCCTTTATCATCGCAACGGTGCTTGCTCCGCTTCGCTGGCCAGCCAACGCCAGCGAGCCGTTAGCCGCCGCCCGGACCCTCTACCCAGTACGTGCCGTCCGGCCCCACTTCTTTCTTCCAAATCGGCGAGATGGCCTTGATGCGTTCGATGGCGTAACGGCAGGCGTCGAAGGTGTCCTGGCGATGCGCCGCGGCCACGGCAATGCCAACGCTCGTTTCGCCCACATCGAGGCGTCCAATGCGGTGGATAATCGCCACGTCGGTGATGGCCGGCCACTGCGCCCGAATCTCATCGGCGATCTGCTGGAAGCTGGCGGTAGCCATCTCCGCGTAGGCTTCGTATTCCAGGTAATCTGTTTGCCACGCGCCCGATTCGCCGCGCACCACGCCGGCAAATACCGTGATGGCGCCGTGCGCCGGCGCGGCGACGCGCTGCGCCAAGTCGTCCAGGGAAATTGGTGCGGCCGTGATCACAAAGCGGGGCGCGCGGCTCCCGCCGCTCACTGGCGGCAGCAGCGCCAACACGTCGCCATCGTGCAGTGGGGCGGCAGCCGTTACACGCTGCTGATTGATCGCCAGGGTCAAGTTGGCGGTGTCAATCGGCGCGGGCGCGCCGGCCGCCAGGCGCGCCACGGCAGCGCCTGCGGTGGCGTCGTCCGGCAATGTCATGGACATGCCTGGCTGACCGAATGCTTCGCGCAGGGCGGCAAAAAGCCGAACTTGTATCGTGATCATTTGTTCTCCCTGGTCCACGCCGTGGGCCGTAGAGCGTCCGCGGGGCCATGAAGGCCGCAAGAGGGCGCTATGGACGCACCCAATCCCCGCTCTTACCGCCCGTCTTGCTGAGCAGGCGAATCTCGCCAATCACCAGCGTCTTTTCAACCGCCTTCGCCATGTCGTAGATGGTCAACGCCGCCAGGCTCACCGCCGTCAGCGCCTCCATCTCCACGCCGGTCTGACCGCGACAGCGCGCGGTGGCGGTGATCAGCAAGCGGCTGGCAGCCTCGTCGAAGCTGAAATCCACGCCGACGAACGTCAGCGGCAGCGGATGGCAGAGTGGAATTAATTCGGCGGTGCGCTTGGCGGCCAGTATCCCGGCCAGGCGCGCCGCGCCCAACACGTCGCCCTTGGGCAGGTCGCCCGCACGCAGGAGGCGCAGGGTTTCTGGCGTCATGCGCACTTCGCCCGCCGCCACCGCTTCGCGCAGGGTCTCTGGCTTGGCGCCTACGTCCACCATGCGCGCGGCGCCCTCGGCGTCCAGATGCGACAGCGCAGGGGCCGCGTTCCCCGCCTCAGTCATGGCGGCGCGACCAGGGCAGCCGCACTTTGGGCCAGGTCAGCTTGCGTGCAGGCTGCGGAAATCGCTGACTGAGGCGCTGCGCCAGGGCTTTGCCTTGTACACTTGCCTGGCTATACAGCTGCTTGAGCGCGCCGCGCTCCAGCCGCCGGCCGCTGGCGCACCAGACCCGCACCGCCTCCCCGGTCACATACGTGCCGGCATAGGCCACGGCCGTTTTGGGGATGATTCCCCAGATGGGCACCAGCCCTACCAGTTGGCGTGCCACCTGGCGCCACAAGAAACCGCTGCCCACCACACTGGCCAGTTCCGCCAGCGCCTGCTGCGGTTCGCCGGGCAGGCCGTAGAGCAGCGCCACCTTGTACGCCATCAGGGCCTGGTTCTTGGTCAGCACGATCATATCGGCCACATTGAAGGGGATGTCAAAAATGGGAATTACCTCTGCCAGCCCGGTGCTCAGGGAATAGATCGCGTTATTCTGCGCGGTCGTGGCAATCAGCCGCTCGGCCAGGCTGTCGCGCAGCCCGGGCAAATGCCGCCCCAGGGTGGGCCAATGATCGAGCGGCATGGTGGCTGCCAGGCCCAGGGCCAGGTGATGAGCAAACGCCTCGGGCTGGGCGGCGTCGAAGCGCACCGTGGGCGCGCCGAACCAGCCATCCTCCACGCCCGGCCCCAGGATGACCACTACGGCGGCCTTGCGCTCCTGCAAGCGCGCAATCAGCTCCTGTTCCACGGTGCGCGTGGCCGCGGCGGCGCTGGGCAGGAGCAGCACCAGGTCTGCGTCGCGCAATGGCGCCAGGTTCTCTGGCAGCGCGGGCCAGTCAAGCGCCTCCAGGCGAGACTGGCTGGGCAATGGCCCGCCCGGCCCCCGCTGCAGCCCGCTCATGACATCGGCGCGCATCTTGGTGGCCGCGCCCAGCACAACCACATGCGGCGGGGTCTCCGCGGCCGCGCGCAGCGCGCCTACATCCAGTTCACGCAGTTGCTCGATGACTTTGCGTAGATCAGGCCAAACTGGCATTTGCAGTTCCTTTGATCGGGAAAATTAGTGGAGAAAGTCGTTGCCCAGCCACAGGGCCGTCGCCGCAGCGCCAGGGGGCATTTCGCCGGCGCCCGGCGGCAGTCGGAGTAGGGCATTGGCGCCTACCATCGAAAGCAAACGGCCAGAGCTTTGCGAGCCAGTGGTTGCGGCGACAAGATCGTCGCCAACACGCCTCACCACGGCGCGCACAAACTCCCACCGCTGCGGATCGTGGTGCACCAGGTGAGCCAGCCGCACCGTCACTTCCGGCCGCGTCAGGTCGGCGCGCCCCTGCATCTGCAAAAGGGCTGGACGCACGAACAGCTCAAAGGCCACCAGCGAGGACACGGGAAAGCCGGGCAGCGCAAAGACTGGTTTTCCGGCCAGGGTGGCAAAGGTGAGCGGCTTGCCAGGCTTCATGTTGACGCGGCCAAAATGCACGGCGCCCTGCATCGCCAACAGCGGCTTGAGCAGATCGAGCTGCCCCATCGAAACCCCGCCCGATGTCACCAGGGTGTCTGCAGCCTGCAGACCTTCACGCACGCGCGCTTCCAACTCGCCTGGGCGGTCACGCGCCACGCCGAGATCGAGCGGCTCGCCACCAGCTTCCTGCACTGCGGCCATCAGGCTGAACCGGTTGCTGTCGCGAATCTGGCCCGGCCCCAGGGGATCGCCTGGCTCCCGTAGCTCGTCGCCCGTGGAAAGGACAGCGACCCGCGGCGCCGGGAAAACCAATGCCGCTTCATGGCCCAAACTGGCCAACAGGCCGATTTCGGCCGGGCCGAGGCGTTGGCCCGCGGTGAGCACGCGCTGCCCCACGGCAAGGTCCATGCCGACCGGCCGCACATCGGCCAGGGGCGACACGGCCGTCTGAATCTCAACCAGCCCGTCCCGCTCCTGGGTCTGCTCAACCATCACCACGGCGTCAGCGCCAGGCGGCAGCGGCGAACCCGTGGTGATGCGCACGACGCTGCCGGACGTTACCTGCACGTTGCTCACATAGCCGGCTAACTGTTCGCCGGCCAGCCGCCGCCAGCCTGGGCCGTCCGCCGCCAGGACGGCATAACCGTCTTTGGCCGCCGCGGCAAAGGGGGGAATGGCTTCGGTTGAGACGATCTCTTCGGCCAGGACGCGGCCGCTCAACGCGCGCAGCGGGAGGCGCGTCGGCGTCAGCCGCGGCGCGTGGGTAAGAACCAGACGCAGCGCATCATCAACCGCGAGCATGGCGTAGGATGATTCAGGCATGGACACACTCCGGATGCGAACTCAGGGATGCCAGCCTATGGCGCCGGGTCTCACGCAGCCGACTCGACATGGTCAGGATCCACTTCGACGCCCCAACGCACGGCTTGACCTGCCTGATTCAGCAGGAGCGGCCGCGTGCGCCGGCTGATAGTATCGGCATTCACGATGCACTTGACGGCATCCGGGCGCGAAGGCACTTCGTACATCACGTCGAGCAGAGATTCTTCGACGATGCTGCGCAGGCCGCGCGCCCCGGTTTTATGCTTCAGCGCCTCCGTGGCGGCCGCCTGCAGGGCATCGGCGGTGAACACCAATTCCACGTTGTCCAGGGCAAAAAGACGCTGGAACTGCTTGACCAACGCATTCTTGGGCTGCGTAAGTACGGCGATCAAGGCCTTCTCGTCCAGCGGTTCCAGGCTGACCGTGACCGGCAGGCGCCCCACAAACTCAGGGATCAAGCCAAAGCGCATGAGGTCATCGGGAATCGTCTGGCGAAGGAGTTCGGCGCGCGCCTTTTCGCGCTGCAGAGCCGAATCGGCGCGGCCCTGGCTGAAGCCGAGCTGTCCTTTCAGCCCGATGCGCTGCCCCACCACTTTCTCCAGTTCGGTGAACGCGCCGCCGCAGATGAAGAGGACGTTGCGCGTATCGAGTTGAACGAATTCCTGGTTGGGATGTTTACGCCCACCGTGCGGCGGCACATTCGCGGTCGTGCCTTCGATAATCTTGAGGAGCGCCTGCTGCACGCCTTCACCGGAAACATCGCGCGTAATGGACGGATTATCGCCCGATTTGCGTGCAATTTTGTCAATCTCATCAATATAGACGATGCCCAGGCGCGCCCGATCTACGTTCCACTCGGCTGCCTGCAGCAGGCTGGAGAGGATCGTTTCCACATCCTCGCCCACGTACCCGGCCTCGGTCAGGCTGGTGGCGTCGGCAATGGTGAACGGCACATCCAGGATGCGCGCCAGGGTTTGCGCTAACAGCGTCTTGCCGGAGCCGGTTGGCCCGATCAGCAAGATATTGCTCTTCTGCAGTTCCACATCATTCGTGTCGCCGCCGTTGGCAATGCGCTTGTAGTGATTGTAGACGGCCACCGAAAGCACCTTTTTGGCGCGATCTTGACCGATCACATATTCATCCAGGCGCGCCACAATCTCCTTGGGCGACATGATATGATCAAAGAGCGGCGCGGCCTTGGGCGCAGCCTTCAGATTCTCTTCGTTCAGGATCTCCTGGCACAGGCGCACGCACTCATCGCAGATGAAAGCGCCTTCAGGCCCGGCGATCAACCGGGCCACCTCGCTTGCCTTGCGACCGCAGAAAGAACAGACTGACACGCTGTCAGGCTTACTTGCCATTCTGGGTTATCTCCGCGGCCGCCTGGACCACGGCCGGCGCCTCACCCAATACGCCATCCACCAGACCGTAGCTCACCGCTTCTTGCGCGCTGAAGTAGTGATCGCGGTTGAAGTCTGCAGCGATGCGTTCGGTTGGCTGACCGGTGTGATTGGAGAGAATGCCGTGCAGCATGCGCTGCATGCGCATCAATTCATTGAGTTGAATTTCCACATCGGGCGCGTAGCCCTGCGCGCCGCCGCCGGCCGGGTGCATGTGGATGGTGGCATGGGGCAGCGCCAAGCGTTTGCCCTTGCGCCCCGCGGCCAGCAGCACCGTCGCCATGCTGGCAGTCCAGCCCACGGCCACCGTGGAAACTGGCGCCTGGATCATCTGAATCGTGTCGTAGATCGCCAGGCCAGGGTAGATGTGCCCGCCCGGCGAATTGATGTAGAGCTGGATGTCGCGCTCAGGGTCTTCCCGATTGAGGAAGAGCAACTGCGCCACGATCAGGTTGGCGACCTGGTCGTTGACAGGAGTGCCCAGAAAGATGATGCGCTCCTTGAGCAGCAGAGAGTAAATATCGTAGGCGCGTTCGCCGCGCCCCGACTGTTCGATAACCATCGGAATCATATTGTTTCTTTCCTGATTTCAGCACAATGGGCGCACCTGGGCGGTCGTCCGCGCGGACAAACGCCAGGCTGCGCCAGGTCGAATGCGTGACGAACGATCAAGCGGCCGGCTCATGGATCGCCTCTGCGACCGCAACCGTCTCGTCATTTGGGTGATTTTCCATCTCGTCATGCTCATGACCGTGTTCTTCCACGTCGCTGTGCTCATGACCGTGTTCTTCCACGTCGCTGTGCTCATGACCATGTTCATCCACAGCGTCATGGTCGTGGTCTTCCTCATGGCCATGATCATGCACTTCCGGCGGTAGTGGGTTGCCCTGGGCGATTGCCACCAGGCGGTCGAGCGTGCGCCGGTTGATCAACTGCTCCGCCAGATACATCTGGCCGCCCGGGGAGTGCATCAGCTTGCTGTATTCCTGCGCCTGGTCTGGTTTCATGTCCGCCGCCGTGGCGTTGATCTCCGCTTCCAGGTCTTCGGCGTGGAGGTGCACATTCTCGGCGCGCGCGGCGGTGGCGAGGGTCAGGCGCTGTTTGACGCGATTCTCAGCCACCGGACGCAGCCCCTCGCGCACCTGTTCGACGGTTTGCTGGGTGTAGCGCAGATAGCTCTCGAAGTCGAGGCCCATGTTGCGGTAGTCGTCCTTGTACTCATCCAACGTCCGCTCCAACTCGTCTTCGACTAACTGCGGCGGGAATTCGAGCGTGACCGCGTTGGCCACGACCGATTCCAGCACCGCGCGGCGGTATGCTGTCTCAGCCTGGCGGCCGCGTTCTTCTTCCAGGTTGCTGCGCAGATGGGCGCGCAACGCAGCAAAATCAGGGAAATCGCCCGCTTCCTGGGCCAATTCCTCATCGGTTGGCGCGGTTTTCTCCTTGATCCCGTGCACCGTGGTGGTGAACTCCGCCGTTTGGCCTGCCCACTTGGACGTGGAATCGGCAGGATACGTCAAGGCAAACTGCTTGCTCTCGCCGACTGTCATGTCAACGAAAGCGGCATCGAGGCCAGGGACCAAACCCCCCTCGTCCGTGGCGCTGAGTTCGATGTCCCAGCCTTCGCGTTGGATCACTTCTTCTTCGCCCACCATGCCGGTGATATCCACGGTGACCATATCGCCGAAGCGAGCGGGGCGTTCCACGGGCGCCCAGGCGCTGCGCTTGTCGCGCATCTCATCCAACAGCTTGTCCACGTCTTCATCTGTCACCGTGACCGGCTCGTAGGGAACCCGCAGATTGGTCGCATAGTCGCCCAGGTCTGCGACCGGCTGCAGCGGCACCACCAGCGTCAACGAAATCGGCTCCGCGGCGTAGTTCTCAAGGCTGGGACGGCCGCTGACCTCGAGCTTGGTTTGCAGGATCGCTTCGCTGTACACCCTATCGAAAAGCGCATCCAACGACTCTTGCACCAGGGCCTCGCGGCCCACACGGCGCAGCACCACTTCGTAGGGGGCTTTACCGGGCCGAAAACCAGCAATGCGAATATCGCTGACCACGCGCTTGGCTGTTTTGCGCAGAATGGGATCGGCTATGGCTTCGGGGATTTGGATTGTCACACGTGCCTGACGGTTCTCTATCGCTTCTACAGCGACTTGATATGTTTCTGGCAAGTTTTATTAGCTCCTTTTTGGGTCTTATAGCTTGAAAATCAGCACAAGATTATAGCACACGTCATTTAGATGGCAAGTCTCTTTCACTGGTCTCAGCGCCGGGCAAAGAATTTCTCCAATTGCAGCGCGCTGAGCGCGACCATGGTGGGGCGGCCATGCGGACACGTGCGCGGGCTTTGACACGCCTCCAGTTGGCGGGTCAGCTCGCGCATCTCGATCAACGACAGGGTTTGACCGCCTTTGATGGCGGCGCGTTTGCAGATGATGCGCACCAGCCGCGCCTCGCGGGCGTCGTCCACCAGGTTTTCTTCCTCGGCCAGACCTTCCAGGATTTCCTGTGTGGCCTGTTGGGGATCGGCGCGGTGCATGACCGCGGGCACGCTGCGCACCAGGTACGTGTGGCCGCCAAACGGTTCCAGCGTGAAACCCAGGTCATTGAGCACAGAGGCGTATTCAGCGAGCAGCGCGGCGTGGCGACCATGCGGCGTGAAGGCGACAGGCTCCAGCAGCGATTGGCTGGGCACGGCATGACGCTGCATCTCGGCCATCAGTTTTTCATAGAGGATGCGCTCATGCGCGGCATGCTGGTCAATCAGATAAAGACCATCTGGCCCCTCGGCAATGATATAGGTGGCGGCCGCTTGGCCGATGACGCGCAGCATGGGCAGATCGGAAGGCGGTGGGGAGGCAGCAATGGCCGGCCATCCTGATAACACCGGCTGTTCCTCAGGTGCAGGCGTGGGGCGCGGTAAGTCCAATTCGAGTTGATGCCGATTCGGCGCCTGGCCCGCATTGACCAGGGCGTCGCGGCGTGCGTCCCAACCATCCGGTTGACCCCAGGTTGGCGCAGACGAGGGCAGTGTGACGCTGGGCAAAGGGGCCTGCTCGATCAACGCCTGGTGCACCGCTTTCTGCACGGCGCGGTAGACCGCGCGCGGGTCGCGGAACCGCACCTCGGCCTTTGTCGGATGCACATTGACATCCACCAGGCTAGGCTCAAGCTCAATCATCAGGGTGGCCATGGGGTAGCGGCCAACAGGCAAAAAGGTGTGGTAAGCCTCGATCACAGCGTAAGCCAGCGTACGATCTTGGATCCAACGGCGGTTGAGAAAGAAAACGATATAGTTGCGGTTGGCGCGGTGCTGCGATGGCAGGCCGATGTAGCCCCACACGGTAGGCGCCAGATTGGCGGGCGCAGCGGCTGGGGAGGCGGACGCAGCAGGGTGCTGGGGCGATTGGTCGGCGGCCGCGCGGTGCCCTGCAAGAGCGCCCGCCGGGATCATCTCGCGCGCCGCCTCCAACCCGTACACCTTGGCCAGGACATCAGGCAGGGAACCGTTGCCGGTTGATTGGAAAAGCAGACGCCCATCGGAGACGAGGCTGAAGCGCCGTTCGGGAAAGGCCTGCGCATAGCGCGCCACCATGTCCGCAATATGCCCGGCTTCGGTCTGCGGTTGGCGTAAAAATGCCAGCCGCGCCGGTACGTTGAAGAAGAGGTTCTCCACCGTGATGACCGTGCCCGGCGGCGCGCCGCGGCTTTCACGCGCCGCCACCAGCCCGCCTTCCAGGCGCAGCTGCGTGGCTGTCTCTTCGGCGGCGCTGCGGGTCAAAATAGTCATCTGTGAAACAGCCGCGATGCTGTTGAGCGCTTCACCGCGAAATCCTAAGGTGGTAATGTGTAACAAATCATCGGCTGTGCGCAGCTTGCTCGTGGCATGGCGGGCCACGGCCAGCTCCACCTCCGCACGCGGAATGCCGCAGCCGTCGTCAATCACTCGCAGCAAGCGCCGGCCGCCTTCGCGTATTTCCACGCGGATGTCGCTGGCGCCGGCGTCGAGGCTGTTTTCGATCAGCTCTTTCGCGGTTGACGCTGGTCGTTCGATCACCTCACCCGCGGCAATTTTTCCCACCACATCGGGCGGCAGAATAACAATTGTCATGATGACGCCGATTGTAACACATTCCAGCCGCCTCGCCAACCCTGGTGCGCTTTGTAAGACCGAAAACAGTTTGATTTGACGCAGTGCGTTAAAAGGTGTATCATACATTTGGGCCTCCCTTCTGAACGCCATTGATCTGCCTCGTGTAAAACCAAATAACAAGGTGGGTAGAGCATGTATTCGTTTGATTTAACAGATGAACAGCGCATGTTGACTGAAACCGTCCAGCGCTTTGCCAGTCGTAACATGCGTGCGGTTTACCGTGAAGCCGATGATAATGGCGCCATCCCTGATGATGTCATCTCAACCGGCTGGGACCTGGGGCTGATTCCCAGCGCCATCCCTGACCAATACGGCGGTTTTGGCGCCCTGTCGGCTGTGACCGGCGCGCTCTTCGCCGAAGAGCTGGGATGGGGAGATGTAGCCACCAGTCTCCATTTGTTGACGCCCAGCCTGGTGACAACGCCGCTCCTGTTATGCGGCACCGATGAACAGAAGGCAACCTACCTGCCCCGTTTCTGCGAGGCGACTTTTTGCCCTGCCACGGCCGCGCTCATCGAGCCACGCATTCAGTTCGATCCCAATGACCTCAAGACAACGGCGACGCGTGATGGAGATACCTATGTCCTCAATGGCGTCAAAGCCTTCGTTCCCTTGGCCGATCGCGCCGACTTGATGCTGGTTTATGCTGCAGAAGATGGAAAAACGCAGGCGTTCCTGGTGGATGCGCCGATCGCCGGCCTGACCATCGGCGCACGCGAGAAAACGATGGGCTTGAGCGCACTTTCCATGTACCGGGTCACGCTGAAGGACGTGCGGGTGCCAGCCAGCAATCGTTTGGGCGGCGAGCAGGGATGTAAATTTGGCAATCTCCTCAACCACACCAACGTGGCGATGTCTGCCCTGGCTGTGGGGCAGGCACGCGCGGCGTATGACTATGCGCGTGAGTATGCCAAGGAACGCGAAGCCTTTGGCGAACCGATCGCCTCGCGCCAGGCCATTGCTTTCATCCTGGCGAACATGGCGATTGAGATTGACGCCACCCGCCTCATGACGTGGGAAGCTGCCTGGAAGCTCGACCAGGGGCAGGACGCCACGCGCGATGCTTACCTGGCGCGCATGCAGGCCGACCAGATGGTGTTGAATGTCACCGACGGCGCGGTGCAAGTGCTGGGCGGGCATGGCTATGTCAAAGAACATCCGGTGGAAATGTGGTTGCGCAATGGCCGTGGTTTCGGCACGCTAACCGGTTTAGCCATGGTCTGAGGCAGCTGAACGACGACCAGTCGTTGTTCGCCCTGCGTCAGTAACGATACGGAGGACTCCAATGCCAATTGAATTTTCAGTTCCTGTAGATGTGGCCCAACAAACGAAGTTAGCCCAGATGGCGGCCGAACAAGTCATGCGCCGGTTGTCGCGCTACTTCGATGAGCATGAGCACGAACGACCGATTGAGTACATCCAGTTCATCTGGCCGTTCATGCAGCAGATCGAGCGCAGCTATTTGCCGCGGCCATCCAAGAACGGCGGCGGTGAGCCGAAGGCTGCCGACGCCAGCAAGAAGGTCGCCAGCAATAACGTCAAAATGATTCATATGATCGAGGCGCTCTCCTGGGGGGATGCAGGCATCTACCTGTGCACACCGTCCAGCGCGCTGGGCGGCGCGGCTATCAACGCCGTGGGCACGCCAGAGCAAAAAGAGCGCTTCCTGCGCCGCTTCACCGAAGGCTCGCCCAAATGGGGCGCCATGGCCATGACCGAACCGCACGCCGGTTCGGACACATCGAACATTCAGACCACGGCGCGGCTCGATGAAGCCACCCATGAGTGGGTTCTCAACGGCGAAAAGATCTATTGCACCAGCGGCGCCCTAGCCACGGAAGAAAGCAATGGCCTGGTGGTTGTGTGGGCCACCGTGGATCGCTCCGCCGGACGTTCAGCCATGAAGCCATTTGTCGTGGAAGCCGGCACGCGAGGCATGTCGGTGGTGAAGAAAGAGCGTAAGCTCGGTATCCGCGCCAGCGACACCGTCAGCCTGGTCTTCGAAGACTGCCGCATTCCCTACGACAACATTCTGGGAACGCTCGATGCACCGAAGGCGGGAGATGGCAACGGGCAAGACAAGGGTTTCAAGGGCGCCATGAAGACCTTTGACTCCTCGCGCCCGTGGGTGGCCGCCAGCGCGATGGGTATTGCGCGCGCCGCGTTTGAGTTTACGCGTGACACCCTGAAGAAAGAGGGCATCACCGCGCCCTATGGTGCGCCGAAGCACAAGCTCACCAGTGTGCAGCGCGACCTGCTGGAAATGGAAATGGACATTCAGGCCGGCTGGCTGTTGACTGTGCGCTCGGCCGCGTACATGGACCAGGGCGAGCCGAACAGCCTGGAAGCCGCGATGGCCAAGGCCAAGGCCGGCCTGGTGGTGACGCGCGTGACCCAAAAAGCGGTGGAACTGCTGGGACCGCTCGGTTACTCGCACGAGTTCCTGGTTGAGAAGTGGATGCGCGACGCGAAGATTAACGACATCTTCGAAGGCACCGGCCAAATCAACACGCTGATTGTAGCGCGGCGGATTCTGGGCTACACGCGGCGTGAGCTGAAGTAGGCCGCGGGCGAGCAGAGGAGAGATAGACGCATGTCATATGAAATCAACCGCGCGGCGGTGATTGGGGCTGGGACGATGGGCGCGGCGATTGCGGGACACCTGGCGAACGCGGGTATTCCTGTCACACTGCTGGACATTGTGCCGCCGGACCTCAAACCGGCCGAGATGACCAATCCCAAAGCACGCAACCGGATTGTACAGGCCGGTTTTGACCGTCTGGTGAAGACCAAGCCTGATAACCTGTTCACGGCTGAAACTGCCAACCTGATTAAGCTCGGCAACCTGGAGGATGACTTCGACGCGGCGATCTCCACCGCTGACTGGATCATCGAGGTGATTGTAGAGAAGCTGGAGATGAAGCAGGCGTTGATGGCGCGCATTGACGCCGTGCGCCGTAAGGCCGACGAGGGCAGTCGCGCCGGCAGTCTCGTCACGAGCAACACATCGGGCCTGCTCATTCACGAGATTGCCGAAGGTCGCAGCCTGGACTTTCGCCAGCACTTCATGGGCACCCACTTCTTCAATCCGCCGCGCTATATGAAACTGGTCGAAGTGATCCCTACGCCCGATTCCCTCCCCGACGCCGTGGCCTTCATCAAGCGTTTCTGCGAGCGCAGCCTGGGCAAGGGCGTGGTCGTATGCAAAGACTCGCCCAACTTCATCGCCAACCGCATCGGCCAGATTGCTGCTTCGTACACGATTGATTATGGGCTGGCCCATGATTACACGATCGAAGAGGTGGATGCACTGACCGGCGAGTTGATCGGCCGGCCGAAGATGGGCACCTTCCGGCTCGCTGACCTGGCTGGGATTGATGTAGCCTATTACGTGAGCAAGAATCTGTACGCTCTGCTGCCCAACGACCCTGATCGCGACATCCTGGCGTCGCCGCGGCTCGTCGCTCTGTTCGAGGGCATGTTGAGCCGCAACTGGTTGGGCAACAAGACCAACCAGGGCTTCTACAAGCAGGTGGCTGGCGCGGGCGGCGCCAAAGAGTTCTGGCACCTGAACCCGACCACGTTTGAGTATGAGCCGGCGCAGAAACCGCGCTGGACGAGCGTCGGAGAGCATCGCAACAAGCCGTTGGCCGAACGCCTGCGCGCAATGGTCGCGGCTGACGACCGCGCCGGCCAGCTCATCTGGTTTGTGCTCAGTCGCACGCTGGCCTATGCCGCCAACCAGGTGCCCGCCATCAGCGACACCGTGGAAGCCGTGGACCAGGCGCTGCGCTGGGGCTTCAACTGGGAGCTGGGGCCGTTTGAAATTTGGGACGCGCTAGGCGTGCCGGAGACGGTCAAGCGCATGGAGGCGGACGGCCTGAAAATTGCGCCGTGGGTGAAACAGATGGTGGCGCGCGGGCATCGTCATTTCTACTCTCGTGAAGGCGACTACCTGTTCCACTACCGGCCCTTGCGCCGGCAGTTCGAGGCCGATGACCTGGACGAGAACCTCATTTCACTGGCGATGTGGAAGGAACGCCGGCATCACCGCCTGATCGAGCGCAATCCAAGCGCCAGCCTGCTGGACATGGGCGACGGCGTGCTGCTGGTGGAGTTCCACTCGAAGATGAATGCGCTGGACGACGACATCACCAAGATGATCGAGTTGGGCATGGACCGTCTGCGCACTGACTTCGAGGGCATGGTGATCGGCAACCAGGGCGAGCAGTTCTGCGTGGGCGCCAACCTGGCCGCGATCGGCATGGGCGCGCAGATGAAGCAGTGGAAACAGCTCGATATGGCGGTCAGCCGCTTGCAAGAGGCCTTGCAGCGCGTGCGGCGAGCCAACAAGCCGGTGGTCACGGCGCCCTTTGGGCTGACGTTGGGCGGCGGCGCGGAAGTTGCCATGGCCGGCGATCGCGTGGTGGCGACGGCCGAGACCTACATGGGCCTGGTAGAAGTGGGCGTGGGTCTGATTCCCGCGGGCGGCGGCTGCAAGGAAATTGTGCGGCGGTTGGTGTCGCCGCATATGAAGGTGGATAACCCCTTCCCTGGCCCCTGGCTGCAAAATGCCTTCATGACCGTGGGGCAGGCGCGCGTCAGCACCAGCGCCGAGGAGGCGCGCAGCATTGGCTTCCTCAGCCCGGACGATGTCGTGGTGATGAACAAGGATTACCTGCTGGCGGAGGCCAAGCGCGAAGTGATCGCCATGGCATCGGCTGGCTACAAGGCCGATCATCCTGTGCGCAACTGCTATGCCGCAGGACGCGACGCCCTGGCCAACCTGATGATCGGCATCCACCTGATGCAGGAGGGCGGTTTCATCAGCGCCTACGACGCGCATGTGGGCCGCAAGTTGGCCTTTGTTCTGTGCGGCGGCGACATCAGCCAGCCGCAGTGGGTGGATGAGCAATACTTCCTTGACCTGGAACGAGAGGCGTTCTTGTCCCTGTTGGGTGAACCGAAGACCTTGGAGCGCATTTTCCATATGTTGCAGACGGGCAAGCCGCTGCGCAACTAGGCCGAACGAGGAGAAAAGTACGATGATGATGAAAGAAGCAGTCATTGTGGCGGCGGCGCGCACGGCAGTGGGAAAATCGGGCAAAGGGTCGCTACGCACCACACGACCGGACGACCTGGCCGCGCTGGTGATTCAAGATGTCCTGAAGCAGGCGCCCGCCGTGGACGCGTCGCAGATTGAGGATGTGATCCTGGGCTGCGCGATGCCAGAAGCTGAGCAGGGCATGAACGTGGCGCGTATCGCGGCGATGCGCGCGGGGCTGCCGCACGATGTGGCCGGACAGACTGTCAATCGCTTCTGCTCGTCTGGCCTTCAGACCATCGCTATCGCCAGTCAGCAGATCATGGCCGGCATGGGCAAGGCCATCCTCGCTGGCGGCGTGGAGAGCATGAGCATGGTGCCGATGAGCAGCAACAAGTTCATGGCGAACCCCTGGCTGGCCAGCAATCACCCGGCGGCCTATACCAGCATGGGCATCACGGCTGAGAACGTGGCGCGCGATTTCAAGATTTCTCGGGCGGACCAAGATGCATTCGCGCTGCGCTCCAATCAACGTGCCGTCGCAGCCATCCAGGCCGGCAAGTTCAAGGATGAGGTGACGCCGGTGCCGGTGGAGATCAGCGAGGTTGAGATTGGCAGCGGCAAGCGCGTGACGCGGTCCTACATTTTCGATACCGACGAAGGCCCACGCGCCGATACGACGCTGGAAGCGTTGGCCAAGCTAAGACCGGTGTTCCATGTCAAGGGCACGGTCACCGCGGGCAACTCAAGTCAGACAAGCGATGGCGCGGCCGTCGTGCTGGTGATGGAACGCGAGGAGGCGCTGCGCCTGGGGCTGAAGCCGCTGGTGCGCTTTGTGGGTTTTGCCGTGGGCGGCGTGCCGCCGGAAGTGATGGGCATCGGCCCTATCGCGGCCATTCCAAAGGTGTTGAAGCTGACCGGCCTCAACCTGGGCGACATTGATCTGATCGAACTGAACGAGGCTTTTGCGGCGCAGTCGCTGGCGGTGGTGCGGGAGTTGGGTCTCGATGAGAGCAAGGTCAACGTCAACGGCGGGGCGATTGCGCTGGGGCATCCGTTGGGCTGCAGCGGCGCCAAGCTGACGGTGCAGATCATCCATGAGATGAAGCGCCGCGGCAGTCGCTATGGCATGGTCACGATGTGCATTGGCGGCGGCATGGGCGCGGCCGGCATTTTCGAGAATCTTCAGTAAGATCACCAGGCGCCGGATGAAGACTCTTCGTTCGGCGCCCGGTTTGCCGTTACAGGCGTTTCTGGAGAGAATCGCCTGTGAACCAAGATACAAAAACGAAACGAGGGAAAACGACTATGGAAGAAAAACTGCAGCGCATGATGGATTCGATGCCAATGGCCTTCATTCCGGATGCCGCCGAGGGCATCGAAGCGACCATTCAGTATCACCTGACCGGTGAAGGCGCCAGCGATTGGGGCATTCACATCGCCGATGGCGCGTGCACGGTGGAAAAAGGTCCGATGGAAAACCCGACGCTGACCTTGACGATGGACAGCCAGGACTATGTGGATATGATTGCTGGCCGCCTGAACGGCATGAGCGCGTTCATGAGCGGCAAGCTGCAGCTCGATGGCGACATCATGCTGGCTACGCGCTTGTTTACGATGTTCAAGATGGGCAAGTAACAGTAGAGACTGCCCACGGCAATTCCAGATTTGGCGCGTATTTGACCACAAAGAGCGCATAGAACACAAAGAAATGGTAAATTAGTCGCAGATTGGCGGCGTCTTTGCGCTCTTTGTGTTCTTTGTGGCAAGAAATCGCTCGAATCGGGAATTACCGGACTTCCGAAGGAGGCGCTGCTCTCATGGACCCTGTACGTTTGGGCCGGTTGTGGACGCGGCGCCTCTCGCGTCTGCTGGTTCTTCTGCTGATCTCCGCTTCCGCTTTCTTACTCACCGCCTGCGCCAAGAAATTACCCGATGGATTGGGCGCGATCGCCTGGATGGCGAGCACCGGTCAAAACTACGAGATCTGGCTGCTGGAGAGCGCCAACGCGCGGCCGCGCCAGCTCACGGCCACGGCCGATCTGCTGGAAGGCGCGCCGGCCTGGTCGCCTGACCACAAGCAGCTCGCGGTGCAGGGGTTTCGACAGAGCGGCGCGGCGCTCTACCTTCTCGATGTCACGGGCGCTCTCTCCGAGCCGCAGGCGATCAGCGCGGGCGCGACGCCCGATCAGTCGGACAGCGAACCGACCTGGAGTCCCGACAGCGCCCAATTGGCTTTCGTATCCGATCGCACCGGCGGCCGCACGCTCTTGATCATCAACCGCGATGGCAGTGGACTGCATGCGCTCACAACCGGTCAGGCGGGCGCGACGCAGAATGGGGATGAAGGCGGTCCGGACTGGTCGCCCGATGGCAAGCAGATTGTCTTTCACCGTTTCGCAACCGATGGGCCGTACGCCAACATTTTTGTGGTTGACGCCGCGGGAGGCGAGGCCCGGCCATTGACCACCCTCAGGGCGCGCAATATCGAGCCAGCCTGGAGTCCCGATGGCGCGCGCATTGCTTTCATGTCGGATCGTGACGGCGGCGAGTTCGAGTTGTACGTGATGGCCGCGGACGGGCGCGAGCAGTATCGGCTGACGCGCAACAGCTTTCCGGATGAACTGCCGGCCTGGTCGCCGGATGGGGTCTGGCTGGTGTACACGGCGCAGCCCGACAGCATGGGCGATTATGATCTCTACGCGCTGGCTGTGGATGGCGATCGCACCCCGCGTGTGGTGGTCAAGCGGCCGGGCGATGATCGCTGGCCGGCGTGGCGGTAGAAAAGTGCAAAGTTTGGTAAAAGAAAGGATTTCCCATGTCAGAGCTACAGTTTGTGAAAATCGAAATCAAAGATCGCATTGCGATTCTGACGATTAACCATCCGCCGGCCAACGCGTTCAACGGCCAGACGATGGCCGACCTGAACGCGGCCTTTCGTGAGGTGCATGAGGATGCGGCCGTCAAGGCCATCATCATCACCGGCGCGGGGTCGCGCTTTTTCGTGGCGGGCGCGGACATTAAGGAACTGGCCGCGGCCGGGGCGCAGGGCCAGGGTCGGACGATGATCGAATTTGGTCAGGCCACCTTTGCCTTGATCGAAGCCAGCCGCAAGCCGGTCATCGCGGCCGTCAACGGCGTCTGCCTGGGCGGCGGCATGGAGCTTTTCCTCTCCTGCCACATGCGCATCGTCAGCAGCGCGGCGCGCATGGGCCAGCCCGAAATCAACCTGGGCATCATTCCGGGCTGGGGCGGCACGCAGCGTCTGACGCGGCAGATCGGTGTGGCCAAGGCCATGGAGATCATCCTGACGGGCGACATGCTGGATGCGGCCGAGGCCTACCGCCTGGGGTTGGTCAACAAGGTCGTGGAACCGGACAAGGTGCTGGACGAAGCGCGCGCGCTCGCCGCCAAGATCGTCAGCAAGGGCGGCCTCGCAATCGGCGCCAGCGTCAAGGCCATTCACGAGGGCCTGCACATGCCGCTGGCGGATGGGCTTAAGCTCGAAGTGGACGAGATGGTGGCGCTGCTTGGCAGCAATGATGCCAGGGAAGGTTTCATCGCCTTCACCGAGAAGCGTACGCCTACATTCAGCGATTCGTGAGAGGGGACGGAGATTGGAGATCAGAGATTGGAGATCGAGTGGAGTGACGTTTCGGGTTTGGGGGTTTCGTATCTTCAGTCTCTCTCCAGTCTCTAGTCCTCAATCACTGCCGGTCAGTTACACCCTCAAATCGTCCAGGAATTCCGATGCCGGGTAGACGCTCGTTACCAGCAGGTGATCGCGCGCCCGTGTGCAGGCTACATAGAGCAGATACCGCTCGGTGTTGTAAACCTCTTCGAGTTCGCTCTCGTCCGCGGCCGTTTCGATGCGTTCCAGCAAGGGGACGACCTCATCTTCGCAGGCCATGACGGCAACGGCGCGGAATTCTAGCCCTTTCGCCAGGTGCATCGTACTCACCGACACATAGCCTGGGGTCGTCTCTACGTTTTCGTCAAGCACCTTGTAGGAAAGCCGGGCAGCCTCTACGGCCGCACGCGCTCGCAGCAGTTGGGCGGCTGACCGCACGAACACGCCTGCCTCGTGCGGCTTCAAGCCCTCGGCCATGCGCTCCGCCAGCCAATGGCCAACCGTCTCATTCTCGACTTCAACCGTATCGAGCACCTTGAGCGTTGGTTCTGGACCATTGAATACAGAGACCGTGCCGCGCCGATCTTCTTTATTGCCGTCCACGTCGCTGACCTCTGGTCCCAACAGCCGGTCAGCTTGCGCCCTGATCTGGTGCGATGTGCGATAGTTGACGCGGAGCGTTCGGGCACGGCCACGAACATCCACGCCAAGCGCCTTCCAGGAAAAAGGCTGCTGGAAGATGCGCTGCCCCAAGTCGCCGGTAAAGAAGAGACCGTTGGGGCGGTCAGCGCCGAGCGCGGCAAGAAAACGCAACTGCGCCACGCTCAGATCCTGCGCCTCGTCCACGACAACGAAATCGAACGGCGAGCGCCTGATCGTTGTCAGGTGGGACGCCACCCGGTTGAACAGCGCGGCATGGGTTAGCAGGTTCCGCGCCTGCAAACCCGTCCGTATGCGCTCGAAGACCGCCCAAAGCGCCATGCGCTGCTTTTCCGGCAAGCGGGTCTTGCGACCCAGGCGCACAACGTCCCGATACGCCTCCCACGTTTCCAGTTGCCAGGCGTCAACAACCTCGGCCCACTCCGCCTCCAGGAAATGGAGGCTGAACTTCTGCCCGGCCACTTCCCTGGCAGATTCCTGCAAGAGTTGACGAATCACTTCGGGCGCCGCGAGCTGCGGGCGACCAATGTTCAATTCGTAGAGCCGCCCGGCAATGGCGCTCAGCGCCTGCACCTCCAGCCGCTCGGCGATACGCGGCTCGTTGCTGATCAAGCGTTTGAGCTTCGCCCTGAGCGCATTCACCAGCGAATCGGAGAAAGTGGTGAGCAGCACCCGGGCATCGGGATGGGTGCGCGCGAGGAAGACCGCGCGGTGCAGGGCGACGATGGTCTTGCCGGTGCCGGCTGAGCCGGAGACGCGCGCCGGGCCGCCGTAGTCCCGTTCGACCGATTCCCGTTGCGCGGGGTGGAGAAAGACGGTCCATTTCTCCCACGGATAGTCCAGCGCACGTTCCAGCTCTTCGATATTGTTCACCACGCGGAAACGACGCTGTGCATCGGGATGCGTGAACGGATCCGTGACAGCAACCACCGGCTGTACAACCGCAGGTGTGATGCCGACGGCCAGATTCAACAGCGCCTCGGCTGCTTCCCTCGGCAGATGGTCGCACAACTCAAGCAGGCCGTCTTCAGTCTTGACCTGCTGCACCTCGCCCAGCCATTCGGGCGGAACACCATAGCTGAGAAGCGATTCCTGTGGGATTGCGGCAAAAAGCGGCGGCTGGGATGGCGCCGGTCTTTCTACTTCGACATAACGCGGGATCGTGATCTCCTCGATCCGCTCACGAATCTCAACCAACTGCGCCGCGCCGGTCTTGGGGTGGGTCTCGATCTTGCGGCGTTCCGCCCAGGCATAGGCGTCTTCATGGTGATCCACGTAGCAGAGCAGCAGGCTTCCCGGCGTTTTGTGCACAATCAGCCGGATATCATTGCTCGCCCGCACCGACCAGAAGTTCTTGTCCCTGGCTTTGTCCATCCTGTGCAGACTCAGGCCGGGGTTGGCCGGGTTGATCTGCAAATCGAAGGCGGCTGTTTTGGCGGCCTTTTGCTCGTCGCCGCTCAGCCGGGCCAGGCTGTCGGTGAAGGTATCAGCCATGCGAAATTCCATCAGCTCACCTTGAACACTTTCATCACCTCGTCGCCCAGGTGATTGATCACCTTGACGGCGATGCGGCCAGATGTGGGCTTGGCGAAGGGCCGCGAGATGTCGCTGTTGAGCGTGGCCCAGGCCTCCTCGTTGATCTCGGCCTTCAGGGTGGTCTTGAGCGCGCTGTAGGGATCGTTGGCGCCGAGGAAGTAGGCATGGCGCACGAAGAAGCTCTCTTCGTTGTAATCGGTGTCAATGAACCAGCAGGCGATGCCCTCCGGCCCGTCGCTGCGCACCTCGCCGGTGTTGGGATGGAAGACGTCGACGCCGTTGATCTTGACGCGCAGCTTGCCCTCTGCGGCAGGCAGCAGGGTGATGTCCGGCTCGCCGAAGATGACGAAAAGATTGCCCTTGCCGGTGGTCTTGAGCTCGCCTCCCATGTGCAGGTCGGCGTTCATGCGCGCCTTCAGCACGGGGATGCGGCCCAGCTTGTTGAACTCGGTGGTGTGCGCCTCGTAGTTGAACGCGCAGGCAATCAGCACATCGAAGCCGGCGTCACCGGCCTCGCGCGCGGCCTGCACCAGGTCGGGCCGGGTCACGGTGCCGAATTCGGGGCCGATGAAGATCGCGGCGCGCTTTTCGCCCGAGGCCTGGACGGGATTTACCGGATGAACAGGATGCGCAATCGTGGATGGGGCGCCTTTGCCTCTATCCTGTGAATCCTGTTCATCCTGTCTGTATCTTCCCTCGGCGCAGACCAGCTCGCCCGGCCAGGGCGTCAGGCTGGTGAAGGTGATGCGATCCGCTTTATGCGCCTGCTGTACGCCGGCGATCTTGAGGTTCTCCAGGATCATCGAAGCGAAGTCCTGGCCTTCGCCGTAGGCGGCGCCGCCTTCCTTGAGCGCATCAATCAGCTCGTCGTTCTCGTCCACGCCCAGCACGCGGTGCGGCGAGAGGCTCTCGACCGTGAACGGCCCGGCCACGCGCACCCGTTTCTTGTCCTCGTAGGGCTTGTCGTAGAGGTACTCGAATTCGGCCTTGGCCGCGATGGAGGCGTCAATCTCGCGCTGGCGGCCGATGCGCGCCTGCCACCAATCGGTGTGCAGCTGCTGCGCCGGCGCGGGCCAGGGATCGGCGGGGCGCTCCGGCAGGTCCGCCAGGGTGTAGCTGCGCTTCAAATCGTGGTTGATGCCGTGCAGCCACCCCGCCATCTTACGGGCGTTGCCTTCCTCGCCGCGCGCCTGTTCGGTCTTGAGTTGGAAAAGCAGCTCCGCGGTCGCCGTGGGCCAGGGGTCTTCCGCGGCGCGTGGGATCTCCCACTCCTGCCAGTCCTTGCCCAACGCGGCGTTGAGCTTCTCACGCAGCGGCTCCAGGGTCGCCTGCCACCTCTCCCAGATCACATCAATCTCGGCGTTGTTGGCGATGGATTTGAGGGTGATGTGCGGCACGCGCTCGTAGACGAAGCCCTGGCGCAGGCTGCCGTGCACCGGCTGCGAGCTCGGCGCGGTGCGGGTGACCTCCGCTTCCTTGAACTGGCCGTCGCGCGAATCGGCCAGCAGGTAATAGGGGTAGCGCGCGCCCATTATGCGGGCGCGCGCCAGCGCCAGCGCCACGCGCGAGGTGTCAATCGTGATCCAGCGCCGGCCCCATTGCTCGGCCACGTAGGCCGTGGTGCCAGAGCCGCAGGTGGGATCCAGCACCAGGTCGCCGGGGTCGGTAGCCATGAGGATGCAGCGTTGGATAATGCGAGCCCCGGTCTGAACCACATAGATCCGTTGGACAGCAAAAGTGCTCTCAAAGACGTCAGACCAGATGTTAGAAATAGGGACATGTGGAAAGTCGTCCGTAAACATCTTGTACACAAGAGTCTTTCCGAACGCCGCTATGCGATTTGCCCTGACCAGAAGACCCAAGCCGCGCTGAGAGGTCTTCCAATGTGTGTTCGGTGGCAGTTCGAACGTCACTCCTTCCCAGACAAAAGAGAAAGTCCCACTTTTAGAAGCTTCTCTTGCTACAATTGCTGAGCTCTTGAATCTTCTTCCTTCCAAACCCTCATCTGATTCGATCTCCTCCTTCGTGAGCCTTCGTATTTCACCGCCTTTTGCTTCCACGTAGTTGTAGGCCGACGCCAGTGTCTTTTCTGGTTTCGGTAGGAGTATCTGGCGCGACTTGCACCGACTTTTTTCCCTTGCATACCAGAGAACGAAGTCATTTACATTAGATACCAGGTCACCAAGTCCCGCAACCCCTCGAACAAAAACGATCTGACTCACAAAGTTGGCGTCCCCAAACACCTCATCCATCACTGCCCGAACGCGGTGAACGTTTTCATCGCCGATCTGCACGAAGACGGAGCCAGAATCGGACAGAAGATCACGCGCCACGGTCAACCGGTCACGCAGGTAAGTGAGGTAGCTGTGGATGCCGTCGCGCCAGGTGTCGCGGAAGGCCTTCACCTGCTCCGGCTCGCGCGTGATGTGTTCCGGGTTGCCGTCCTTGACATCGCGGCTGGTGGTGCTCCACTGGAAGTTGCTGTTGAACTTGATGCCGTAGGGCGGGTCAATGTAGATGCACTGCACCCGGCCGCGCAGTCCCTCGCGTTCGGCCAGGCTGGCCATCACCTGCAAGGAATCGCCCAGGATCATGCGATTCGACCAGTTCTGGTCGTGCTGGTAAAACTCAGTCTTGGCTTCTTCGCTGGGCAGGCCGTTGAAATCGGCAAAGAGGTCGAGCTGCGCGCCCGGTTTCTGCGTCCGCGCCAGCTCCGTCTGGCGCAGCAGGTCATCCACGAGCGCCTTGGGGTGCACCTTCTCCTGGATGTAGAGCGGCGGCGCGAGCACGACCAGGTCGCTCCAATCCTGCATGTCCTTGCCGCGCCAAACGAGCTGCGGGTCCAGGTCACGGTTGCGCCGCTCGTACGCGACGCGCAGGGGAGATTGCTCCTCCTGCTTCAGCACGGATTGGTATTCGGCCGTGGGGATGTTCTTGCGCGTGGCCTCGTTGTGCTTGAGGGTTTCCACGGTCTTGCGGGTGGTGGTTTGGGCCATTACGTGCTCTCCAAAACATGATCCATTCAATCGTCAATTCGGGCGTCTCAATTCATGCGTCCCGATGGGACGCGGATCGTGCGGCGCGTCGTCGTTCGAAATTCGGGCGTCCCGATGGGACGCAAATTGTGCGGTGCGTCGTTGTCTCAATTCATGCGTCCCTCAATTCATGCGTCCCGATGGGACGCGGATTCGTGCGGCGCGTCGTTGTCTCAATTCATGCGTCCCTACGGGACGCGGATTCGTGCGGCGCGTCGTTGTCTCAATTCATGCGTCCCTACGGGACGCGGATTCGTGCGGCGCGTCGTCGTCTCAATTCATGCGTCCCTACGGGACGCGGATTCGTGCGGCGCGTCGTTGTCTCAATTCATGCGTCCCGATGGAACGCGGGGCGCGTGTTGTGCCCCGTTGTCCCTCAATTCATGCGTCCTCAATTCGTGCGTCCCTACGGGACGCGGATTCGTGCGGCGCGTCGTTGTCTCAATTCATGCGTCCCTACGGGACGCGGATTCGTGCGGCGCGTCGTTGTCTCAATTCATGCGTCCCGATGGGACGCGGATCGTGCGGCGCGTCGTCGTCTCAATTCGGGCGTCCCGATGGGACGCGGATTCGTGCGGCGCGTCGTCGTCTCAATTCATGCGTCCCTACGGGACGCAGGCCGTGCGGTGTGTCCCGTAGGGACACCTGACTTTAGCACGTGCACGCCCATAACGCGTCATCGTCCCGTAGGGACGATTGAATCCTCAATTCGGGCGTCCTCAATTCATGCGTCCCGATGGGACGCGGATCGTGCGGCGCGTCGTCGTCTCAATTCATGCGTCCCGATGGGACGCGGGACGTGCGGTGTGTCCCGTAGGGACACCTGACTTTAGCACGCCCATAACGCGTCATCGTCCCGTAGGGACGATTGAATCCCCAATTCGGGCGTCCTCAATTCATGCGTCCCGATGGGACGCGGGCGCGTATGCTCGCCATTTGAATTCGGGCGTCCTCAATTCATGCGTCCCGATGGGACGCGGATCGTGCGGCGTGTCCCGTAGGGACACCTGACTTTAGCACGCCCATAACGTGTCATCGTCCCGTAGGGACGATTGAATCCCCAATTCGGGCGCCCCTCAATTCGGGCGTCCCGATGGGACGCGGGCGCGTATGCTCGCCATTTGAATTCGGGCGTCCTCAATTCATGCGTCCCGATGGGACGCGGGACGTGCGGTGTGTCCCGTAGGGACACCTGACTTTATCCCCACAAATAGCGTTCGTCGTATTCAACCTCGTGCCTCCGCAAGAAATCGAGGTATTCCTTTTGGAAATCCCGCTTTTGATGGTGGACGCGTTGGTTTTGGATGTAGCGCACCACCGCCGGCACGCCCGACTTGCTCACGGTGAACGCGCCGAAACCTTCCTGCCAGGCGAACGCGCGTAACTCCGGGAAGGTTTCGTGAATCCATTTGGCGGTTTCGCCTTTGATGTGCTGTGCGATTTGGCTTGGCGCGAGGGTGGGAGGCGACAGGGTGAGGGCATGGATGTGGTCGTCAACCCCGCCGATCTGCACGGCGGTCGCGCCGTGATGGCGTGCGACGCCGCCCATGTATTCCCATACCCGCTGCTCGATCTCTGCCCTGATGTAGGGCACACGGTTCTTGGTGCTGAAGACGATGTGGTAGAAGAGGGATGTATAGGTATTAGCCATATTTGGGTCTCCTCAATTCGGGCGTCTCGATGGGACGCGGGGCGCGTGTTGTGCCCCGTTGTCCCTCAATTCGTGCGTCTCAATTCATGCGTCCCTACGGGACGCGGATTCGTGCGGCGCGTCGTTGTCTCAATTCATGCGTCCCTACGGGACGCGGATTCGTGCGGCGCGTCGTCTCAATTCATGCGTCCCGACGGGACGCGGGGCGCGTGTTGTGCCCCGTTGTCCCTCAATTCGGGCGTCCCGATGGGACGCGCATCGTGCGGCGCGTCGTCGTTCGAAATTCGGGCGTCCCGATGGGACGCGGGCCGTGCGGTGTGTCCCGTAGGGACACCTGACTTTACACGCCCACAACGCGTCATCGTCCCGTAGGGACGATTGAATCCTCAATTCGGGCGCCCCGAAGGGACGCGGGCGGCGAGCATGGCATCGAATTCGCTCTCGACCCTGGCGGTGAAATCGGCCTCGATCTGATAGACCTCGGTGAGCTCAGCGAACGCCCAGCGGCCGTAGGCGCCAAGATGGTTCACCCCAGGCACCCAGTAGGTCTCCATGGTGGTCTTCTTTTCTTTGGCGTCCTCTCGGCGATAGCCCTTGATTTCCACGATAACGTGCAACAAGTCGTCTTCGCCGTGGCCGTCATCCACCAGCACGATGAAGTCGGGAAGATACCGCCGCGTTTCTGAACCGTAGCGGTAGGGCACTTCGAGGCCCAGGTTTTGGTTTTTAACATAAGCTCGCACGCGTGGGTGCGACTCGGCCACGCGGCAGAACTCGGCCTCCCAATCGCTATCGAGAATCACCCAGTTGACGTGGCAGCGGCGGGGATCGGTCTGCCAGCGGGATGCCTTCGACGTGTTGAAGTTGACATGGACGGTAGAGCCGGTGGGGTTGTACGGGTCAAGCACCGCCTTGATGGGCCGCTCGCCCTGCAGCGCGCGCGTGATCCCGGCCGTGATGCGTTCGCAGGCCATGTCGGCCAGCTCCTGGTACATCAGTTGAGCGGGATAGGCGCCGCCTTTGCAGACCAGGCAGGTGTCGAGCCATTCTTTGGTGATGCGCTTGAGCTGGCCAAACAGATGTAGTTTGGGTTCTTCACCGGGGTCGCGCCATTTGGTGTAGAGCAGGCGTTTGGTGACGTGGTATAGCACCGTCGAGGGCCGCATGTCTTGCAGGTGCTCCAGGCTCAGATCAACCTCCTGCCCGATGATGCCGGCGTTGCGCGTGATCGAAGGGCCGACGAGATCCGGCGTCAGCTCCAAGACCGAGTCGGCGTTGAACTGGGCAGTCAGCCGCTCCTCCGGCAGCTCGACGCGGTAACCGACGACGCGCGGGAAGCGGATTTCCAGGGCATCGCGGTCGGGCCGCACGGCCTGCACGTGAATCGTTTCGCGCGGCGGCTGCGGCGGCGCCACGACCGGCTTGGCCGTGAAGTCGAACGGGATGCCCAGCACGTCGGCGTATTCAGGGTTGAACAGCCCCTCTTCGTTGAGCTCATACGACTGACGCCGTAACGCGCGGCCGATCACCTGCTCGCACAGGAGCTGCGTGCCAAAGGCGCGCACACCCAACACGTGCGTCACCGTATTGGCATCCCACCCCTCGGTGAGCATGGACACCGACACGACGCAGCGGATGGACTCGCCGAGCCGCCCCTGCTTGCCGACGGTGTTCATGACCTCGCGCAGCAGGTCCTGGTCGGTCAGATTCTCCGCTTGACGGACGTCGCCGGTGCGTTCGATGATCTCACGACGGAAACGCTCGATTTCGTCGGCCGCCATCGCACGGAAGTTGTCGTCCAGCGCCTCGCCGGATTCGAGCTGCTCGCTGTCAATCAGCAGCGTGTTGGGGCGGGCAAGCGGGTTGCCGTGCTCATCGAAGTTGCGGAATAATCCCAAACGACCGTTCTCCAGCGTGGTGGAACCGTCTTCATTGACGCGATGGAAGCCTGAAATGTAGTCGTAAACCAGCTTGGAGGTGGAGGTGTTGTTGCAAACGACGATGAAGCAGGGCGGCACTCGGATGCCGTTCTCTTGCCAGAGATCGAAGGTCCTCTTGTAGTGGCCGTACAGCGCTTCGAGCGCGGTTTGCAGCTCCACCGGAATGCTGAGCGGGTCGAGCGTCTTGGCCTTGCCGCGGCCTTTCTTCGGCATGCGGCCGCGAATGTGCTCCCAAAGGTTGCGAAACCGCGGCATCTCTTCGCCCGGGATATTGTCGGCCACAGGCACGCGCGGCAGCTTGACGATCCCACATTCGATGGCGTCCATCAACGAGAAATCGCTCATCGTCCACGGGAAGAGTGTACCCTCGGCGTAGCCTGAGCCGCGCAAAAAGAAGGGAGTCGCCGATAGATCCATGACACGGGCGAGGCCAAGCTGGCGGTTCACAGCTTCCAGGCCCGAAATCCAGACGCGGGCGGCTTCGTTGTTTTTCTCGGCTTCCTTGCGGTCTTCGCCTGCCAGGTCCCCTTCCTCATCGTGAGTTGGCTTCTCGCGGTAGCAGTGATGCCCTTCGTCGTTCAACGCGAGGATGTTCTTCATTCCCATCAGATCGGGCATCACGCGCTGGATCATCTGCCCCTCGGTCTCCAGCGTATCCAGCGCCCCGCCGCGGCCCTGCAGCAGGGCGCGGCCGCCCTTGGAAAGCTCCATGCGTTCCCGCCGCATGAACGCATGGTAGTTGGTAATGACGATCTTCGCGTGCTTAATATCGCCGAGCATGTCGCTGGGGACAAGCTCGCTGCCCAGGTAGTAGTTGTCCGGGTCGTTGGGCAGCAGGACGCGCAACCGGTCACGGATCGTCAGGCCGGGGGTCACGACCAAGAAGCCGCGCGTGAACTTCTTGCTGTTGCTCCGACGCACGGCATTGACCGTCTGCCACGCGATGATCATCGCCATGACGGTCGTCTTGCCGGCGCCTGTGGCTAGTTTCAGCGCCAGCCGCATCAGCTCTGGGTTGGCGTCGGCATTCGCGTTCGCCAGATGCTCCAGAAAGCCTTTCCCCGCCTTGTCCGTCGGCGCAACCTCTGTCAGCCAAATGGCCGTTTCCACCGCCTCGATCTGGCAGAAAAATGGGCGGGTGTTATTGAACGGATGGTGACGCCAGTGCTGCAGCAGCCGCGCAGTTTCCGGGGTTACGCCCCAATGGGCGGGATTTGGGATCGCGCGCCACTGATCTACGTGTTGGCGGAGGGCATTGATGATCGGCGTGGGATCGTACTGCTGCTGTTGGGTGGAGAGCCCGGCGCCCTCGTCGAACACAAACTGCGGCTGCTGG
>NZ_UETR01000048.1:0-21781 GCF_900491745.1 Candidatus Amarolinea aalborgensis
TGCAGGGAAGTGTGATTTGTCGCTGAGCACGTCGTCACGCTGGAGGCGTGACCCACGAGGAGAAGCAGCCTGCGCAAGGGCATGCCGACGCCCATCCGGCGCGATTGGGTGAAACCACCGAGAATCAGGTAAAATGCAGATGCACGGCATAATCAGATCTCTGGTCTCAGATCTCCGGTCTCTGGTCTCCGATCTCCGATCTCTGGTCTCCGGTCTCCGATCCGTGGGTGGCTGAGGTCTGTTGATGCAGAAAGGCGACAAGCGCGGCCAAATCGGCAAAGCCGAGGCGTTGACCACTGCTCGGGTCTTCCAGGCTGAAGCGCCAAACGGCCGTTTCGCTGGCCGCTTCCTGCCAGATGCGCAGCAGGTAGGCGTGGTACTGTGATGGCCGGGCGTGCATAGGTTGGATCGCCTCCCGCTAAACGACTCCGTAATCTATCGCCATGATAAAACGTCATCGTAAAGAAATCGTGAATTGACAATGGGGTTGATCGGCTAACAAATGGAACCTCAGCTGCGCCTCGCGCTTCTTGGCAAGCTCGAAATTACCTTCCAGGATGCCCCGCTGACAGGCTTCATCACCAGCAAAGCGCCCGCTCTGTTGTCGTACCTGGTGCTCAGCGGCCGCACCGTGGCGCGCGAGCGGTTGGCGGAGATGTTCTGGGGCGAGATGTCCGACACGGACGCCAAAAACAATCTGCGCCAGGTTCTGGCGAACTTGCGCCACCTGCTGCCTCTCCATGTCGTCACTACCCGCGAATCGGTCACTTTTGACCAAACCCAGCCGTTTCTGCTCGATGTGCAGCTTTTCGAGGAACATCTGCGCGTGGCTGATGAAGCAGCGGACGCAACGCCGCGCATTCAGCACGTGCAAGAGGCGATGGCGCTTTACCGCGGCGACTTCCTCGAAGGCTTTCACGTACGCGATGCGCCTGACTTCGATGAATGGCTCATGTGGCAGCGCGAACGCCTGCGCCAGCAAGCGCTGCAGGCGCTGCAAACCCTGGCTGCCTATCATGCCTCGCGGCGAGAGTATGCAGCTGGCATTGCTTGTTTGCGCCGCCTCTTGGCGCTCGACCCGTGGCGCGAAGAGGCGCACACCCAGCTCACTCTGCTGCTGGCGCGCAGCGGCCAACGCTCGGCCGCGCTGGCCCAATACCAAACCTGTCGCCGCATTCTCGCCGCCGAATTGGGAGTCGAGCCATCGGCCGAGCTGAATGCGCTCTATGAACGAATTCGCGCGATGGGCTCTGCGCCGCCGCTGCCTACCGCAACCACGCCCTTCGTGGGGCGACATTCCGAACTAGATGATCTGAGCGCGCGCCTGGCCGACCCCACGTGTCGCCTGCTGACGATTGTGGGGCCAGGCGGCATCGGCAAGACGCGGCTGGCGTTGGCCGCGGCCGAGCGCGCCGTGCAGCAGGGCGATTTTCTCAACGGCGCGTGCCTGGTTCCCCTGGTCGCTATCACCAGCCCTGACCATCTGCCGGCAGCCGTGCTCGAAGCCTTGCACGCGCCGGCCACCGGCGACCGCGATCAAGCGCAGCAGGCGCTCAGCTTCTTGCACAATCGCGAGCTGCTCCTCGTGCTAGACAATTTTGAACACCTGACGGCCGGCGTCAACCTGCTGGCGGACATCCTACAGCAGGCGCCCGCGGTCAAGCTGCTCATCACCTCGCGCACCCGGCTGGCTCTGCGCGGCGAGCGGCTCTTTCATCTTGACGGGCTGACTTTTCCAACCTCCGATGCGGCTGGCCCGCTGCAGGATTTCGAGGCGGCCACGCTCTTCATCGAGTGTGCGCAGCGCCAGCAGCGGCGCTTTGCCCCAACCGCAGCCGACCGCCAGGCCATTGCCCAGATTTGCCGCCTCTTGGAGGGGATGCCGCTTGGGCTGGAATTGGCCGCGGCGCAGGCGCCTACGCTGACGTGCACTGAGATTGCCAGTCAACTCGTCAGCACCGCCGACTTTCTGGCCGCCACCTGGCCAGACGCACCGCTCCGTCATCGCTCTCTGCGCGCCGTGTTCGAGCATGCGTGGGGTTTTTTGACCCCGACCGAACAAACCGCCCTGGCCCAACTGACGGTCTTTGCCAGCAGCTTCGATTCGCAGGGTGCGCATGGGCTGCTGGGGGAGATGGCGGCCCTGACCGCGCTGGTCAACAAGTCCCTCGTACGCCAGCTGGCCGACGGGCGCTATGACCTGCACCCCGTGGTGCGCCAGTATGCCGCCGACAAGCTGCGCGCCTGGCCTGATCTGCAAGCGACCGCGCAGGCGCGCCACGCCGCGTACTACGCCGCGTTTCTGCACGACCGCGAGCGGCGGCTCAAAGGCGCGGAGGGGCATGCCGCGCTGGCCGAGCTCAGCGCGGCGCGCGAGGATATTCGCCGCGCCTGGCGTTGGGGCGCAGAAGAGGTGGACACCCGCGTCTTACGTCAGGCCATGGAGAGTCTGCTGGTTTTCTATGACCTGCGCGGCCCCTACCTTGAAGGGTATACAACGTTCGGCGAGGCGGCGGAACAAGTGCGCGAGGAATGGCTGGCGTTGACCGGCGCAGAACAGGCCCAACAGCCGCAGCTCGCGCGCCTGCTGGCCGGCCTGCTCATTCGACAGGGCTGGCTTGGCTTCCGCCTGGCGCGCTACGATGAGGCGCAGCGCCTGATCGAGGAGGGCATGGCGCTGTTTCAACGCGTGGGCGCACGCACGGATCTGGCCTATCCCCTTCTGTTCCTGGGCGCGGTCGCCTATGGCAAGACTGATTTTGCCGCCTCACAGCGCCACTTCGAAAGCAGCCTCGCGCTTTACCGCGAGGCGGGCGACCATTGGGGCATGGCTGGGCTGCTCGGCAACCTGGGCGAACTGTGCAACACCATGGGCGATTCGGCCCAGGCGCTTGCCTATCTGCGTGAGGGGCTGGCCGTCGCGCGTCAAGTCGGCGATCCCAGTATGCTTGTGCACACGATGAATACGCTCGGAAATGCCTTGCGCCTGCAGGGCGCCTACGCTGAAGCAGAAGACCTGCTCAGGGAGAGTCTCGTCCTCTGCACAGACAATGATTACACGTACCTGAGCATCATGGCGCTGCGCAACCTGGCGATGGTCAACTTCATGCAGGGCCACCGCGCCGCAACCCAGAAAGCCTATCATCGCGCCCTGCAGATCGCGCTGGAGGCTCAGCTGGGCGACCTGGCGCTGCTGGTCGTCACGGAGGCGGCCGCCATTGCTGCGCCGCAGGATCCGCTGCAGGCCATCGCCTGGTTGACATTGGTCATGCACCATCCGGACGCCAGCGCGGAGACGCGGCGCAAGGCCGCAACTCAGCGCGGCCCCTTGGTGACCGCTGCGCCATCCCCTGCCGCGTCCGCGGCCCAAGCGCGGGGCATGGCGTTAGCCGTGGAGGATGTCCTGGGTGCGCTGGCCTAGCCGCGTCACGCAAAACCCGCCCGCCCTGCGACATCGCGTCCACAGAGCGGGCGGGCCTGATTTTCAGTCTCCGGTCTCCGATCTTCGGTCTCCGGTTTCTCCTATCCCGGCTTGGCTGCCGTTGCGCACAGCTTCAGCTCGCGCGCCGCGCGCACCTCGTCCAGGCGCCCGACCGGGGTCGTATGCGGCGCCTCTTTCAGGAGCTGTGGGTTGGCAATCGCTTCTTCCTTGATCTGCAGCAACGTCTCTACGAAACCGTCCAGCGTCTCACGGCTCTCGGTCTCAGTCGGCTCGATCATCAGCGCCTCGCGCACGATCAGCGGGAAGTAGACCGTAGGTGGATGATAGCCAAAGTCCATTAATCGCTTGGCAATGTCCATCGTGTGAATGGTGGGCGCTTCTTCCAGGATGCCCTGCGCGACGAACTCGTGCATGCAGGTGCGATCGCCATGCGGAATCGGATAGGCTCCTTTGAGGCGCGCCTGCAGGTAGTTGGCGTTGAGCACCGCATTTTGACTGACTGCGCGCAGGCCCTCTTCGCCTAACATGCGGATATAGGTATACGCGCGCACCAACATGCCAAAATTGCCGGCGAAGCTCTTCACGCGCCCGATGCTGTACTGGGGCATGTACCAAACCAGGTCAATGTCCTCCTCGTCACCGTTGCGCGCCCGCACGGCAACCACCGGGCCGGGCAGATAAGGCGCCAGCGCCTCACTGCATCCCACCGGACCCGAGCCTGGGCCGCCGCCGCCGTGCGGCGTAGTGAAGGTCTTGTGCAAGTTGAAGTGCATCACATCGAAGCCCAGCTCGCCTGGCTTGGTGATGCCCAGAATGGCGTTGAAGTTGGCGCCATCGCCGTAGACGAGGCCGCCTGCGGCTTGCACCAGGCGAATCACCTCCAGCACATTCTCATCGAACAGGCCCAGGGTGTTGGGATTGGTCAACATCAGACCGATCACCTCATGCCCGATGCTGTCTAGTTGGGTCTTGAGCGCGCCCAGGTCTACGTTGCCGCGCGCGTCGCTCGGAATTTCCACCGCCTGCAGCCCGGCCATCGTGGTCGAAGCTGGATTGGTGCCGTGCGCGGAGTCAGGCACCAGGATCTTCGTGCGCTGTGTCTCGCCTTGATCGTACAGGTAATTGCGCATCATCAGCACGCCGCTCAGTTCGCCCTGCGCGCCGGCGGCCGGCTGCAGACTGACAGCGGCAAAACCGCTGATTTCAGCCAGGTAGACCTGCAGCTCAAACATCAACTGCATGGCCCCTTGCGCGCTGTCGGCGGGCTGCAATGGGTGCAGGCCGGTGAAGCCCGGGAGCCGGGCGGCCTTCTCGTGCACCTTGGGGTTGTATTTCATCGTGCAGGAGCCAAGCGGATAGAAGCCAGTGTCAATGCTGTGATTCTTTTGCGACAGGCGTAGGAAATGACGCATCACGTCAATCTCCGCGACTTCGGGCAAGGGCAGATCCGCGGCGCGGCGCAGGAAATCGAGCGGCAGCGGCGCTTCTGGCACGTCCAACGCCGGCAGGCTGGCGCCGATGCGGCCTGGCGAGCTGAAATCGAAAATCAACGGTTCGATGCGCTGCCCCGTTGCGCGGCTGTCATTGCTTGGGCTGTTCATGGGATCACCTCCATGACGATCTCCATCTGCTCCAGTTCCAGGTCGAGTTCGGGCAGCGTGTCATCCTGGGGGATGTAGGCGTCGGTCGCGGCGTCCATCTCTTCCATCTCCTCCACCTCGGCCAGCGCCATCACCAGGGCGTCAATGTCGCGCTTGCTCAGCGTTTCGGTGACGCACACCAGCATGGCGTGCCCCAGTTCCGGGTAATCCTGGCTCAGGTCGTAGCCGCCGATGATGCCGTACTCATCGAGCAGGTAACGATTGACCGCGGCCACCGGCAGCGGGCAGCGCACGACGAATTCCTGGAAGAACGGCTCGCCTTGCAGCACCTCGAAGCCGGTTTGCGTTGCGATTTGCTGCGCAGCGTAGTGCGCCTTGTGATAGCACAGCTCCGCCACGCGGCGCAGGCCGTTCTTGCCCAGCGCCGCCATGTAAACGGCCGCCGAGAGGGCCACCAGGCCCTGGTTGGTGCAGATGTTGGAGGTCGCTTTGTCACGCCGAATGTGCTGCTCGCGCGTGCTCAGCGTCAGCACGAAGCCGCGCTCGCCGTCCACGCCCACCGTTTCGCCGATGATGCGGCCGGCGCTGCGACGCACGTGCTCGTTCTTGCACGCGAAGAAGCCCAGGTACGGTCCGCCGAAGTTGAGCGGACTGCCCAGCGACTGGCCTTCGCCGCAGACAATATCGGCGTCATAGCTGCCGGGCGCCTGGAAGATGCCCAGGCTGATGGGGTCGGCCACTACGATCAGCACGGCGCCTTGGGCATGCGCCGCGTCCGCCAATTGGCGCAGGCGCGCCGGGCTATGCAGCCGCCCCAGGAAGTCCGGGTTCTGGACGATGACGGCGGCCGTGTCGCTGTCCATCATCGCCTCCAGCGCATCCAGGTCAACGCCAGCGGCGAAGCCGTTGAATTTGACATCCATGCCCTGCGTGTAGGTGTGAGCCACTTCGCGGTACTGTGGGTTGACGTAGCGCGAAAAGAGGATCGTCTTGCGCTTCAGCCGACCGATGTTGAGGGCCATGATCACCGCTTCAGCCACGGCCGTCGCGCCATCATAGTGACTGGCGTTGGACACGTCCATCCCAGTCAGCGCGCAGATCATGCTCTGATATTCAAAGATGGCTTGCAGCGTACCCTGGCTCACTTCCGGTTGGTACGGCGTGTACGCAGTGTAGAATTCGCTGCGGCTGATGACCGCATCAACAATGGACGGAACGAAGTGATGGTAAGCGCCAGCGCCGAGGAAGCAGGGCGAAGAGTCCGCATCGGCGTCCTCGCTGCTCAGCGCTTGCAGCTCTTGTAGAATCTCGTATTCACTGACCGGCGTCGGCAGATTGAGCCGCGGGAAACGGTGGCTGGCCGGCACGTCGTGAAAGAGATCTTCCACCGACGCAACGCCAATCGTCGCCAACATCTGCTGACGGTCAGCGTCCGTATTGGGCACATAGCCAGGCGTGTAGTTCATCATCGTCATCTCCTCAGCCTGCTAATGTTCGCGTGTCGCGCAGTAAGCATCGTATTCGGTCGCAGTCATCAGGTTTTCTAGTTCGGCCGTATTCTCCGGCTCCAGCTTGAAGAGCCAGGCTTCGCCAAATGGGTCTCCGTTGACCTTTTCAGGGGTATCTTCCAGCGCGTGGTTGACCTCGATCACCGTGCCGCTGAGGGGCGCATAGATGTCGGATGCAGCTTTGACCGATTCAACCGTTGCGACCTGCTGCCCTTGCTTGATCGTCGCGCCCACCTCGGGCAGCTCGATGAAAACCACATCAGACAACGCATCCTGGGCATAGTCGCTGATGCCGACTACCGCCACGGCGCCTTCGACGCGCACCCACTCATCCGATTTTGCGTAGCGGGCATTGGGGTCTAGTTTGAAGCTCATGGTAAATCTCCTTTGATCAGAAAACTGGATAGAAATTGAGTTGATCAGACCGACAGAACGCCAGACGGCAGAGCGTTAGCCCACCGTTCGGCTGACCGCGCTGTCACCTGGATCATGCGCCAGGCCGCGCGGCCACTCAACGCCGATAAGCCGCGACGTAGAACGGCGTCTTCACCACGATTGCCTTTTTGGGCGCGTCTCGGATGACAATGTCAATCTGACTACCGAGGGCGGCATTGGCGGCAGGGACATAGGCCAACCCAACGAAGCGGTCTGTGGTTGGCGATTTCATGCCCGTGGTGACAACGCCCACCACCTGGCCGTTGATCGCCACAGGGAATTCGGCGCGCGGCACCGCGCGCTCCACCATCTCGAAGCCCACCAGGCGCTGGGCCGGGCCTTCCATCTTGATTTTGAGCAAGGCATCGCGACCGATGAAGTCCCCCTTCTTGAAACTGATGGCCCAGCTCAAACGCGCGCTGATGGGGTCTATGCGCGCATGAATCTCATGACCGTACAGCGGCAGGCATGGCTCGAAGCGCAGTGAATCGCGCGCGGCCAGCCCGCACGGTAGAATGCCTTCCGGCTGGCCGGCTTCCAGGATGGTGTTCCACATCGCCACGGCCTCTGTCGCCGGGAAAAACAGCTCATAGCCGTACTCGCCCGTGTAGCCGGTGGCGCCCAAAAGCGCAGCCACGCCATTGACGGTGGCTGGCGCGCAGGTGTGGAACTTCACTGTCGCCAGGTCCAGATCCGTGAGCTTTTGCAAGACCGCTTGCGCGCGTGGGCCTTGCAAGGCCAGCATGTAGGTCTCATCCGAGATGTCGGTCACACTGACGTTCAATCCAACGGCGTGCAGCTGCATCCACTCAACATCCTTCTTACGATTGGATGCATTGACGATGACCCACCAGCTTTCGGCGGCCACACGATACATGAAAATGTCGTCAATGACCGTGCCGTCGGCGTAGCACATCAGGCTGTAGCGCGCATCGCTGATCGCCATCGTACTGATGTCGCCAACCTGGATCATCTGCAAGAAGCGCAGGGCATCAGGCCCAGCCACGACGACCTGGCCCATGTGGTCAATGTCGAACAGGCCGACGGCCTCGCGCACCCGCTTGTGCTCCTCCAACGGGCCGGTGGGGTATTGCACCGGCAGTTCCCATCCGGCAAAATCCACCATACGCCCGCCAAGCGCCACGTGCGTGTCGTACAAAGATGTTCGATTCATCCCATCCCTCCTCCAATTTGTGCTGCGTGCCTTGAGTGCCTGAGTCCCGAAGCAACCCAAAAAGGGAATCGGGCAGGCATCGCGTGCGATGCCTGCCCGATTCCCTCTGTCCTTGGCACCTGAGAGATTTTCGCCGCTTGTGCGGGAAATTGCCCCGTCGGTGCGACTGCGCGATGACCGCGCAGTCGGCTCTCCAGAGTGCTGTCCCAGTGCGATCTTTTTGCCTGAGAGATTGCCTGCCAGCCCCGGTGTTTCTGGTCAGAGTGCCCCTTCGGCGACCTGGGCATTACCCCAGGTGCTCTCTCGCGCTGATCATCCAGCCATGATGTTCATGAAAACAGCTTCTTGTTCGTAGTACGTAATCTGAACCTACTGATCGGTTCCTCAAGTTCCTGCGCCTATCATAACATACGTTGGTACTAGTGTCAATGCCCTTGTTCGTGGGTGTTGGCGTCAATGCCCTTGTTCTGGATCGGCCAATCTATCCTCGATGGTCAGCGTTGTTTTCCCGGTTTCGCGCAGCAGCATTTCAATGGTTAGCGCGTGTGACCCCGCAGTCAGCGGCTGGCCGACGCCAATCAAGGTGATGTCTGCATTGATCGGCCAATCGAAAGGGTATTCCGGTGCGACTCTTTCGACAGAACGCGTGCCCTTGCGCGTGTGCAGCAGAAGATTGTCACCCTCATATTTTCGGCTGTTCACCGTCAATGGGCCAAGACCCAGGAGGGTGCTCGGCGCCAGGCGGTTGCGCAGCGTGAATTCAAAGCCGTCATGGCGGTTGCGCAAGCTGCCTTGCAGGTATAAGCGACGTAACAAAGCGGGTGGTATGGGCATAAGCCTTTCTCTGGAGTCTGCCTGGAATGACTAGACGACTGCGCCGCCATCCACGTGCAAGACATGGCCGGTGATATAAGCGGCTTCGTCGCTGGCTAAGAAGACATAGGCATTGGCGATGTCCTCCGGTCGGCCCAAGCGGCGCAGCGAGATTTTGGCCTTCAGTTCCTCCATCACTTTGTCCGGGATGCCGGCCAGCATCTCAGTACTGATGAAACCAGGCGCCACGGCATTGACTCGCACCCCCTTTGGGCCTAATTCGCGCGCCCACACCCTGGTCATGCCGATGACGCCGGCCTTACTAGCCACATAATTAGTTTGCCCGTAATTGCCAGAGACGCCCACCACCGATGACGCATTGAGGATCACGCCGCTCCCCTGGGCCGCCAGCAGCGGCGCAACGGCCTGGGTACAGTTGAAAACGCCTTTCAAGTTGACATTGATGACGAAATCAAAATCTTGCTCGGTCATTTTCAGCAGGCTGCGGTCACGTAGAACGCCGGCGTTGTTGACCAGCACATCAATCCGCCCAAAGTGCGCCTGCGCCGCCTGCACCAGCGCGTCCACGCTGGCGCGATCGGTCACATCAACCTGCACAAATAGCGCCCGCCCGCCGGCTGTGCGAATGTCAGCGGCTGTCTGTTCGCCGCCGGCCGCGTCCATGTCGCACACGATGACCTGCGCGCCTTCGGCGGCAAAGGCCAGGGCCGTGGCGCGGCCGATGCCGCGCGCCGAACCGGTAATCAACGCAACTCTATCCTGTAAACGCATGCAGTCTCCTAATTTTCCGAGCGGCACGGGGATCTCGGCGCCGTGAGCCGGCGCAGAGGTGATTTCTCTGGATCTTAGTCAGGACGCCAGTTCCAGGCTGAGCGCGATGGCCTCGCCGCCGCCCAGGCACAGGGTGGCCAAGCCCGTTTGTTTGCCATGCTGTCGCAAGGCATGGATGAGCGTCACCACGATGCGCGCGCCGCTGGCGCCGATCGGGTGGCCCAGGGCAATCGCGCCGCCGTTGACATTGACCCGCGCCCAGTCCCAACCAAGCTCGTAACCATCGGCCAGGACCTGTGCAGCAAAGGCCTCATTAATCTCGATGAGATCATAGTCGGCCAGGCTGGTATGGGTGGCGTCGAGCAGGCGGCGCACGGCATAAATTGGCGCCGTGAACAAGGTCAGCGGCTTGACTGCGGCCTGCGCGTAGCCGGTGATGCGCGCCAGGGGCGTCAAGCCCAATTCACGGACGCGCTCGCCGCTCATCACTACGAGAGCCGCTGCGCCGTCGTTCAACCCCGGCGCATTGCCCGCGGTGATCGTACCGCCTTCCGCGAAGGCCGGGCGCAAACGGGTCAGCGCCTCCATGGTGCTATCACGGCGCGGGGTCTCATCGGCCCCGAACATCAACGGCGGCCCTTTGCGCTGCGGGATCTCCACAGGCACAATCTCGGCGTCAAAATGGCCGGCTTCCTGTGCGGCCAATGCCTTTTCGTGACTAAGAGAGGCGAACTCATCCTGTTCAAAGCGCGTAATCCCAAATTCGCGCGCCACCCATTCGGCAGAGTTGCCCATGTGATGGTGCTCGATGGCGCACCACAGGCCATCAAGCACCACGGCGTCAACTAACTCGCCATTGCCCAGGCGGTAGCCAGTGCGCGCATGGGGCAGCAGGTAGGGCGCCATATTCATACTTTCCATACCGCCGCACACAAACGTGTGTCCGTCGCCGGCGCGGATGGCGTTTGCCGCCAGGATGATGGCCTTGAGACCGGATCCGCAAACCTTGTTGACGGTTGTCGCGCCGATGGTATCGGGGATGCCTGCCAGTATGGCGGCCTGACGCGCCGGCGCTTGACCCGCGCCCGCCTGCACCACGTGCCCCATGAAAACTTCATCTATGCTGCTGGGATCAATGCCGGCGCGCGCCACTGCGGCGCGCAGGGCCACACTGCCCAAGACCGTGGCCGGCACCTCTTTGAGGGCGCCTTGAAAGCGCCCCATCGGAGTTCGAACCGCGCTAACAAGATAAACTTCTGGTTGGTCTGCCATAGACGCCTTTCCATGCCTGGTTGAGGTCAACAAATGGTCGCAGGTCGCTTACAGCGTGGCGGCAAACGCACGCAATTGCTCACCGGCTGCGCCGACAATCGGCGGTCCGTGACCCACACAGAGCACATCTACATCGAGTTTCGCCAATCGCCGGATAGATTCAACCGCCAAGACGGCGCTTGGCGTCAAGAAGCCGATCGGAGGAGTCAGACGCCCGCCGTAGTGCGCCAGCGCATCTGCGGCGATCAAAATTTTGCGCTCTGGATGATAGAGCGCTATTTGCCCGGGCGCGTGACCGGGCGCGTGCACAACCTGGAATCCTTCAGGCAGCATTTGCCGATCAAGCACCATGTCATCCACCGCCGTGGGCCGGTAGACAAAGATCACGCGGTCCATGAGTCGAAACAACGGCGTCATGGCGTAACCCAGGGGTGATTTGGCCAAGGCGCGCCGGCGCTGACCGGTCACCCCGGGCGCCTCGGCCGCATGGGCAATGACCAGGGCGCCGGTGGCGGCGTGAATCTGGGCCAGGCCGCCGACATGATCGAAATCGGCATGGGTGACAATAATCCGATTAACGGCGCGTGGTCCATGCCCGGCATCGCCCAACGCTTTGAGAATGGTAAAGGCATCCCACGGCATGCCGGTATCAATCAGAGTCAAGCCATCTGGGCGTTGCCAGAGGTACACATTGACCCCGCGCACCTCGTTGACCAGCCACAGGTTGGGCACGATCTCCCGCATACCGTCACAGGCCTCCCATGTGGAAGCGATCCTGGTAAAGCTTCATCGAGCGCAGGATTTCGGCCTTGGCCACTTCGGCGTTTTCCCAACCGATCGGCTTGGTGCGCATACCTTCCAGGTCCTTGTAGACTTCGAAAAAGTGCGCCACTTCCACCAGGTAGTGCTTGGGAATATCGGTGATGTCGTGATAGTCGGCAAAGATCGGGTCACGCGCGGGAACGGCCAGAATCTTGTCATCCGCCACGTCTCTGTCCAACATGCGGAAAATCCCAATCGGCCGCGCTTCGATGATGCAGCCAGGGAAGGTCGGCTCGTTGATCATCACCAGGATGTCCAGCGGATCGCCGTCATCGTAGAAAGTTTGCGGAATCAAGCCATAGTCGCCCGGATAATAGAGCGACGAGTAGAGCACGCGGTCGAGCTTGAGGACGCCAAACTCCTTGTTGTATTCGAACTTATTCCGGCTGCCTTTGGGAATTTCCACCAGCGTGTAGACAATGTCGGGGGAACTTGGGCCACTGCGCAGTTCGCGCCATAGATTCATCATATCGTTCTTTTTCCTTCTTTTTCCTTGTTCACAGACCAAATTTCATGCGTTGAGTTCAACGCTGTCTAGAATACCAACCACCACCGAAATGATGGGCGCATCGGCAATGCCTGTGATCTGGCGCGCGCCGCTGCCTTCGCGCAGGACCAACACCGTATCGCCAATACCCGCTTGCGCATGATCCAGCGCCACAAAATCAGCGTCCGGTTTGTCCCCAGGCAGATGCAGCGGCTGCACGATCAGCAGCTTGTAACCGGTATAGGCCGGATGTTTGATTGTTGACACCAGGGTGCCGATGACTTTCGCGATAATCATAGGTCAAGGTCGGAGATCAGAGATCGGTCATGGTTCCGCACGTTGTACGCTGCACTTTTCATCTCAGTCGCCCATGCACTCGGCGCACAACCGTGGATGAAAACAGGCCATCCGTGAGGATCCGTGTTCATCCGCGGCCTGTTTTCAAGTTAGCTCGAGCGCCAAATCGTCGTCCACTTCTACCGTCTCGACGATGCCCACCACGGCCAGGTCAATGGGCAGCATGGCGGTGGTGGTGTAGGCCAGCATGGCTTCACGCGAGCGCATCAAGCAAACGATGTCGTTCAGGCCGGCGCTCAAGCGCGGCGTGTCCACGGCAACCTGCAGGGCGCCGCGCGGTTGCAGATGCTTGTCAAGCGGCTGCACTACCAGCAGTTTGGCGCCTTCCAAGCCCGCATATTTTTGTGTCGCCACGGCTGTGCCAACAATTTTGCCCAGGATCACGCGCGGCCCTGCTCCCTCGCCATCAGAATCCCGATTTCTCCCGATTCCCGATGCTCACTTGCCTTTGAGCTGGCTAATCGCATCCACGGCGGCGGCTCTAGCCGCCACGATCTCCGCCTCCGTGCCGGACATCCACATGCGCCCATAGCGGCCGACAGACGAAATGTGCACCAACTTGATATTGGCAGCCTTTTCGGCCTCATTCGCAGCCAGGTTGATGTAGGCCGCAGGCGCGACTTCCAACACCAACATCGTTTCGCCCGCGACGATCATAGCGCCGCGACGGAAGCGGTTGAGCAGCTGCGCCTGGTACGAGTCCACGTTGGTGATCACCTGCACCGACGCTACTTCAGGCTTCACGCGGTCTTCCTCGCGCAAACCGAGGCGCTGCAAAACAATGCGGCCAGCCTCGATCACCTCGGCTTGCGCCAGCGAGTGCACCTCGAACATGCCAAATTCGCGCTCCACGATCTGTGCGCCCGGTTTGGCGTCAGTGCTCTTGACGGCAATGTCAACTACGCGAAAGACTTCGTTGCCGGGCGCCATCTCAACGTAGAGCGAAGCCATGCCCTCCACGGGCAAGTCGCCTTGCGTGATGGTGCCCACAAACGCCGCGTACTGTGGCTGCATGCGGTCGAGAAAGCAGTAGGCGCGTAACGAAAATTCATCGGCCATAATCGCTCCCCAGCCTGTGAAAAGCTCTAGAATCCAACATAGAAAACCTTGACCCAAGTTGGCGTGGCCAACTGCAGCGCCACACCTCCTGGCAGCAGCGCAGCATCCCCAGCAAACATGCGCCGCGTCTGCCCCTGGGCCGTGATCTCCAACACGCCTTCGACGACGTAATAAATTTCGGCCTGCGCCAGGGTCATGTCACGCGCGCCGGCGCGCCAGCTGCAAACACCCGCGCGCAGCGGGCTGCCATCCGCGGGGCTGATGACCTCCTGCTGGCGCAGATCCAGGGTTGGCGCCGCGCCAGGCACAAGAGGCGCCGGTTCGGTTGGTCGGCCGCTGATGACGCTGATATCGTGCGGGCCGGCCGCGTGCCCAGCCGCGGCGTTGGGCGACGCGCCGGAGACGCTGCCCACCCGCTGCAGCACCGCGCTGACGATGCGCGCCACCAGGTCTTCGGTGTTGAGCGGCGGCGCTGGCGCGGCCGGTTTTTCCCACTGCGGCCCGCGCAGCAGCGCCTCGCGCTTGCCGGCCGCGGACCAGGCCGGCGTCGGCTCGTGGTTGATTAGGCGCAAGCCCAATTCACGCGCCGCGTCAAGCGCCAGCGCGGTCAACACATCGGTTGGCTCCAACACCAACTCGGTGCGGCCCTCGTCTTTGACCAGGCGCCGAATGTCGGCCTCGGTGAAGAATCGTCGTGCCATGGTGGTAGCGACGCCAGCCAGCTCAGGCGGCGTCTTCTCCAGCCTTGGGCAGGATCATCTCCACATCGCCGTGCGGCCGCGGGATGACGTGCACACTGACCAGCTCGCCCACGCGCTGCGCGGCCGCGGCGCCGGCATCGGTCGCCGCCTTGACCGCGCCCACATCCCCGCGCACCATCACGGTGACGTAGCCGCCGCCGATGATTTCCTTACCAATCAGGCGTACATTGGCCGCCTTCACCATCGCGTCGGCCGCTTCGATGGCGCCGACCAGGCCCTTGGTCTCGATCATGCCCAGGGCAATCATCTGAATACTTGCCATAGTTGATTCTCTCCTTCTCGAAAAACTGTGTATGTCTGATAGCTTGACAAAGATCATGACCGGGCGGAGGAGTCCAGCGCCATGCTCGTTAATGCGTAACTACCGGTTGTTGTCGGTGGTGGTCGCCATTGGTCGGTAGCAAGGATGAAGGAACTGCGTTCGCCTGCTTCCGTTGTAGAAGCCATTTCTCTAGTGACTCTCGGCTTTCTCCCAAACCTCGACCGAGAAGGAGCGTCCGGACGCTCACGTCTTCGTCTAGATCGGGCCAATGAATCCCCTGGCGTTTGATCTCGAAATGATCCCGTTCAGCAGGTGTGCCGTAGGCGAGGCGCGGAAACCAGAGCACCGGAACCGAAATCGTACGGCCGTCGGCTAAATTAACAGTCAATTCATCATCAGTGACACGGGCGCTCATGATTTCTGCCTGTGCCAGTTTGAGGTTAATCAACTCAAGCTCTGCTGCAATACTCATCCCACCTACTCCTTAGAATATCCGCATTATCGTTGATGATCCGCTCAATATCACGCAATTCCTTGGACCGAAAGCCATTGTTGTCTGCCAGTAGAATTGGATCCAGCCAAAACTTAGCCTCCAAACGGTCGCGGCTTACATGAACATGCCGCGGTTCTGAGCAGTCATATGACCAGAAAAACAGTCGATACGGGCCGACAATCATCAAAGTTGGCATAGACGTGGGGCAAGATATCCTAAACTAATTCTCCATGTTCCGCACACTCAAGACCAAGGCCTCGCGGGTCAATAAGAATGTCATTTCGTCTGAATTTCGCTCAGCACGCGTCGCACGATCTGTTCGATGTCGGCGGCGGAGATCGCTGCCTGCGGTGTGGCGCTGACGGCCGGCGCCGCGCTGACCCCGGCCATTGGCTGCACCCCGGGAGCCAGGGAACTGGCCAGCGAGGGCGGTGCGGCGCGTTCATAGGCCAGGCGCTTGATGTTGAGCAGGTGATGGACGGTGATGTTATCGCTGACTGCGGCGCCGCCAATGCCGCCCGGCGCCAGGGTCATCGAAGGCATGACGCCGGTCGTCGCGCCGATCGCGCCCAGCGAGCCCCAGGTGTTGACCACGATGCGGAAAGCCGGCTTTTCGATGCCAAAGGCCAGGATCACCTCTTCATTGCGCGCATGAATGACCAACGAGTGCCCATCGCCGCCATACTTGAGCAGTTCGATGCAGCGCTCACAGCCGGCGTGCCAATCGTCCACCTCGTACCAGCCCAACACGGTGGTCAGCTTCTCCGCGCTCAACGGTTCATCCGGGCCAACTTTCGCCAGCCGCGCCACCAGGATGCGCGCCCAAGCTGGCACGCTGATCTTGGCCATGGCCGCCAACTGCTGCGGCGTCTTGCCCACGGTTTTCGGGTTGATGAGCTGTCCGCCGCTGAACAAGGTGCGGCCGAGCGCCGCGGCCTGCTCTTCGTTGACAAAATAGGCCCCGTTGCGCTCCATCTCTGCCTTGAGCTGCGCCGCAATCGGCTTGTCCGCGACCACGGCCTGCTCGGTGGCGCAAATGACCGAGCAATCAAACGCTTTGGAGTTGACGATGTCCCACGCCGCCTTGACCACGTCCGCGCTGCGATCTACGTAGACCGGCACATTGCCCGGCCCCACGCCCAAGGCCGGTTTGCCCACGCTGTGCGCAGCCTTGACCATCGCGGAGCCGCCGGTTGCCACGATCATGCTCACGGCGTAGTGACGGATCAGTTCCTGCGAGCCAGGCAGCGTGATGTACTGCATACAACTGACCAGGCCTTTGGGCATCCCCGCAGCTTCGCCGGCTTCCACCATCACGCGCGTAGTCTCGTAGCTGCACGCTTTGGCTGATGGATGCGGGGCAACGATGATGCCATTGCGCGCCTTCACCGCAATCAAGATCTTGAACATCGCGGTTGACGTCGGATTGGTGCTGGGCGTCAGCGCGGCCACCACGCCCACCGGCCAGCCGATCTCTACGATCTTCCGCGCCTCGTCGCGACGCAGCACGCCCACCGTCGGCACATCCTTGATAGATTCCCAAATCGTGCGGCTGCCAAATTGATTCTTGACCGTCTTGTGGTCAGGAACGCCGTAGCCGGTCTCCTCATACGCCAGGCGACCGAGGCGCGCGGCCTCGCGGTAGGCAGCATCGGCCATGGCCTGGCAGATACGATCTACCTGCGCCTGCGAGAAGTGGAAGAACGCGCGCTGCGCTTCACGCGCGGCGGCCGCCAATCGTCGGGCTTCTTGAATAGATTTCAGGTCAAGATCGAATTCTTCAGCCATGGCGTGCCTCTCAGTTCTTGACGTAGGTCAACGCGCCCTCGACTTCGAGCGAGTCGAGGATCGCCATGATGACCGCATCCACCGGTTTGTTGTTGGTGATCGTCGTCTGCCGCGCTGAGCTGCCGCTGGCGATCAGCACCAACTCGCCTTCGCCGGCCCCCACCGCATCAATGGCTACGAGCGGCTTGCCGATCAGTTCGTTGGCGGGCGTCACTTCACGCACCACCAGCAGTTTCAACCCCTTGAGCTTTTCATCCTTGACGGTGGCTACTGCTGAGCCTACCACCCGTGCAATCATCATAGCGGTTTTTTCCTGGATTTCTACAGATGCCGCAGGCGACAGCGTGGATTGTTCATGATCTCATCCAGCGCATGACGATCTAACTGCAGCGCATGGGCCAACGAGGTAACCGTGGCAAAATCGGCGCGCGTCAGTTTGCTCAGCGCGGTCTGTTCGTCGGGCATCAAACGATGGCCGGTCACCGCTTTGGCCGGATCAGCCAACAGCTTGGCCTGGCAATCCAGGCACTGCCAGGCGTGTCCGGCAATAATGAGAAGATTCTCGTAGCGCATCACATGCCCCTTTGTTTGGTGGCGCCGGTGCTTATCATTTCTTGGCTTCTTGCACGATCTTGACGCTGGCGCTGGCGCCGATGCGCGTGGCGCCGGCGGCGATCATCGCTTGGGCATCCGCCGCGGAGCGAATCCCGCCCGATGCTTTGACGCCGATGCCCGGGCCGACGACGCGGCGCATAAGCGCAATGTCGCTGGCGGTGGCGCCGCCGGTCGAGAAACCGGTTGACGTTTTGACATAATCAGCGCCGGCCGCCTGCGCCAACGCGCAGGCTTCCACCTTTTCCTCATCCGTCAGCAGCGAGGTCTCAATGATGACCTTCACCAGGACATGACAACTGTGCGCCGCCTGAACGACCGCACTGATATCGTGCGCCACCAGGCGATAATCGCGCGACTTGAGCGCGCCGATGTTGATGACCATATCAACCTCGCGCGCGCCGTCCGCGATACAGCGTTGGGCCTCGAAGGCCTTCACCTCCGGCAGCGTAGCGCCCAGCGGAAATCCCACCACGGTGCAGACCGGCACGCTGCTGCCGTGTAGTTCGCGAGCGGCCAGCGCCACCCAGCATGGATTCAGGCAGACGGAGGCAAACTGGTATTGGCGCGCTTCCAGACAGAGTTGAACGACCTGGTCAGCCGTCGCATCGGGCTTGAGCAGCGTATGGTCAATCATCGCGCCCAGGTCGGAAGCCACCTGGCGAATACCCAGGGGCGCGCTCAGGCGATCGGCGCCCGCGCTAACCACCACGCGGCAGTCGTCGGGGCAGTGCTGTACGCACATGCCCTCACAGTTTGCGCCGCAGCCGGCGCAGGTTGTGCTGCTCGGGCTGCCTGCCAAATTGAACAACACCTGCTGCGTAATCAATCGCACCAATTCTTCAGTATTCACACGGAACTCCGCTCGGTTCTCTGTTGTCTGCGTGCTGTAGATGCGCCTGTCGTGCGCACGCCGCTACGATTTGAGAAAACGCTGCTCCACCTGCATGATCTTATCCACACGCCTGGCATGGCGCCCGGCGCCCCACGGCGTCTCCAACCAGATCTTCACAATTTGACGCGCCAGTGCAGGGCCGATCAGCCCCGCGCCGAGGGTCAGCACGTTCGCGTGATTGTGTTCGCGGCTGTTGACAGCCGTGGAGAGGTCATAGCAGAGCGCAGCGCGCACACCCGGAACTTTGTTGGCCACCATAGCCGAGCCAATGCCGGCGCCATCAATCACAATCCCCGCGGCCGCGCGGCCGTCAGCCACCAATCGGGCCACCGCATAGGCAAGGTCAGGATAATCAACGGCTTCGGGAGAAAAACAACCCACGTCACTGACCGTATAGCCCAATTCAACCAGGTAGGCATGAAGGAGTGTCTTGAGTTCAAAACCGCCATGGTCCGCGCCCAGGGCCACGTGGCGCGCCGGATCGGTAGGGGTGGCCGAATCTTGCGCGGGCTGCGGTGCAGAGGCTGGCTGCAGCCCCACACGCAGGGTGATGCGCCGACGTTCGGCCTCTTCACGTGCGAGGGGGGTGATCAACGTATCGGGCGCCACCCACAACTCAGCGCCAATGGCTGTGCTCTGCACCGCAGCGGCCGACAGCACCGCGCGACCGGACATAGCGGTATGACCGTTTGGGTGGTCTTGCTGGCGATTCGTCTCCGTGGCAGCCATGGCGCCTCGACATCTTCGGGTGAAGGAATCTTTAAGGTTGATCTATAGGGCATGACGGATGGCCGTGCATGCCGGCGTCGCTGCGCGCGAGACTGCGGCGCGCGGCGCATCTCAAGGGCTGGCCGCCACCGGGTTGCTGATGATGCGCCATTCACTGGGCGGCCAATAGGACACAATGGCGCGGCCAATCACTTTGTCCATTGGCAGCAAGCCCCAACTATGCGAGTCGCTGGAATTGTTGCGGTTGTCTCCCAGGACAAAAAGCTCGTTGGGCGGCACCAGGGTTGGCGGCGCATCGTACGAACCGGGCGCTGGCCCGTAAGGCTCATCAATGGGCTTGCCGTCTATGATGACCTGGCCGCTGCGCACCTCAACGGTTTGGCCCGGCAGGCCGATCACGCGCTTGATAAAGTCACGCGAGGGATCACGTGGGTAATGAAATACAATTACATCGCCCCGCCGCGGTTGTCCAAGTTTGTAGGACAGCTTATTGATGATGAGAAACTGGCCGTTCTGAAAGTTCGGCTCCATGCTGATGCCGTCAATGCGATAGTTTTGCATGACGGTGCGCACCAGGAAGAAGATCACCAGGGTCAGAACAACGGTCTCGATCAACTCGCGTAGGACGCCGCTCACGGTCGTCGTGCGGCCGCTGTCGCTGACAGGGAAAGAGGCAGCCGCGAGGGGCGGACTGTCAACCGCGACGGCCGGCGCCGGTTCATTCGATGAATACGGAACCTGCCAGGCAGGTAGCCCCTCGCTGGGACGGCCCGTGGTTGCTTCGGCCGCTGGCGTCTGGTTTTCGGTTTGTTCAGGCATGTTTTCGAAGGTCACTGCTGCGCCTCGTCCAAAATCTGGTGCAAATTATAACACCCTGCAAGTGAAAAGCCAAAACCATTTGCCTACTGGCGCAGCTCTGCACAGTGACTCGCCTACCTGATCCGATTGATTTGACAGCCCCTAGCCCCTTTGCTATACTGACTCCACGTGCGCCAGGTTGCCTGGCGCTTTATTTTGGCCGTCGGTCGTTGGCTCCTCGCCGCGCCAGCGGCTTCGGTGGTAAGGAGTTCAATCATGATGGCTGCTGCGATTCGCCAGATAACGCCCCACGGGGGCGTTTTGGTGGATCGGGTGCTGCGCGGCGTCGTACGCGAAGCTGCGCTTGAGCGCGCCCAATCTTTATCCAAAGTGTATCTCTCGCCGATGGCTGTCTCCGATTTGGAGATGATCGCCGTCGGCGCTTTTAGTCCGCTGACCGGATTCATGGACAAGCTGACCTACCAAACGGTGTTGGAGGATATGCGCTTGCCCAATGGGCTGGCGTGGACCGTGCCCGTGACGCTGGCCGTTACCCGCGAGCAGGCTGACACCCTTCATGAAGGTCAGGAAATTGCCTTGGTCGAGCGCACCGCGGAGGGCGCCGATCATCTGATGGGCATCTTGGAATTGGCCGAGAAGTTTGGCTATGACAAGGAACTTGAGGCGGCCAAGGTCTACCAGACCACAGAGACGGCGCACCCTGGCGTGGCTCGCCTCTACGGGCAGGGCGATATCCTGCTGGCCGGCCAGGTTTTTCTTTTGAACCGCCCCAGCGTGCTGGAGTTCCCAGAGCTGCGGCATGACCCGGCGCAGGCGCGCCGCTTGTTTGCAGCCAACGGCTGGCGAAGGATTGTGGCCTTCCAAACGCGCAACCCCATTCATCGCGCGCACGAGTACATCCAGAAAGTCGCCCTGGAGATTGTAGATGGTTTGTTCTTGCACCCGTTGGTGGGCGAGACCAAGGGCGATGATATTCCGGCCGATGTGCGCATCGAAAGCTATCAGGCCATTTTGCGCGACTATTACCCGCCAGAGCGTGTGCTCTTAGGCGTCTATCCGGCGGCGATGCGCTACGCCGGCCCGCGAGAGGCCATTTTCCATGCCATCGCGCGACAGAACTACGGCTGCACGCATTTCATCGTGGGCCGTGACCATGCCGGCGTTGGCCGCTATTACGGCACCTATGACGCCCACTACATCTTCGACGAGTTCTTGCCCCACGAATTGGCGATTACGCCGCTGTTTTTCGAACACGCCTTCTTCTGCACCCAGTGCGGCACCATTGTTTCGCCCAAGATTTGCCCGCATGACAAGAAGTACCACATCGTTTTGAGCGGTTCCCAGGTGCGGCAGATGCTCGAAGCCGGCCAGCAGCTGCCGCCAGAATTCACGCGGCCAGAAGTGAGCAAGGTGCTCGTCGAAGGTATGGCGCGCAAGCGCGAAGAGGAATTCCGCAAGGAAGAAGCAAAAAAAGCGAGCGCGGCGCCAGCCTGACCGCGGTTGGGTCTGAGCGCCGGGTATTCGATGTCGAGCCAGGGCGACGGGTATTAGTCATCGGGTTGGATTGCGCCGAGCCGACGCTTGTCTTCGAGCAGTGGCGCGCGGACTTACCGACGCTCAATCGCTTGTTGAGCCGCGGCGTCTACGGTCGCCTGCGTTC
>NZ_UETR01000039.1:0-28523 GCF_900491745.1 Candidatus Amarolinea aalborgensis
TCAGGGAAGCGTCAACGGCCACACGAGCGGCAGGCCGACCAGCACCACGAGGACAAGCAGTACGGTCAGCGGCAGACCGACGCGCAGGTAATCGCGAAACTGGTAGCCGCCTGGCCCCATCACCAGCACGTTGACGGGATGGCCGAGTGGGGTTAGAAACGCCATCGAAGTCGCCAGCGCCACGGCCATCGCCAAGGCCCGCGGATTCAGGCTGGCCTGCTGCGCCGTCTGGATAGCAATGGGCGCGACGATGGTGGCGACAGCGGCCCCATGCATCGTTTGCGTCAGCAGAATGGTCAGCACGAACAGGCCGGTCAGCACGGCCAGCGGACCGGCGCCGCCGAGGAACCTGACCAGACCGTCGGCCAACAGAGCGGCTGCGCCGCTGTTTGTCATTGCCAGCCCCAGCGGCAGCATCCCCGCGACCAGGAACACGCTGCGCCACTCGACGGCGCCGTAGGCCTGATCCATCGTCAGCACGCGCATCAGCACCACCAGCAGCGCGCCGCCCAACATGATCTCGCCGACCAACGCGGTATTGAAGGCCGCGATCACCAGGGTGCCCGCCATGATGATCAACGCCAGCCACCCCTTACGTCGCACGCCGGCGGACGCGTCCTCTTCGCGCCCCCTGTCCAAGACGATCAGGTCAGGCTCGGTTTGCAGGAGCGGCAGCTGCGCGCGCCGTCCCTGCAAGAGCAGCGCATCGCCGAATTGGAGCGGCAGTTCGCTCAACCCGGTGCGAATTGGCCGGCCCGCGCGCCAGATGCCCAGGACGACCATGCCGTACTTTTCGCGGAAGCGCGCGGAGCGCAGCGTCTGGCCGAGCAGCGTCGAACGCGGGGCCAGGATGGCCTCTACCAGCGCCACGGTCGGCGACTCCAGGTCATCCACGCGCCACGCCGACGAGGGCAGGATTTCCAGGTAAGGCGCTACGTCCCGCGTGCGGAATTCCTCCAGCTTCCCTTCCAGCCAGATCACGTCGCCGGGCGCCAGCACCAGGTTGGGCGGCGGCGCGGCCGTCACCTGGCCCTGGCGTTCAACCGCCACCAGGTTGACGCCGTACTGTTCGCGCAGTGTGCTCGCCGCCAACGGCGCGCGGATCAGCGCCGAATCAGCCGGTACGCGCGCCCGAAAGAGGCGCTCGCCCAGGCGGTAGATCTCGACCAAGTTATCGCGACGCGCAGACCGCATGCGCGTATCCTCGGTCAACGGCCTGTCAGGCAGCATCCGCTGACCCCACAGCGCCATGTAGAGGATTCCCACGGTCACGATCGGCAGGCCAAGGGGCGCAAAGTCCAGCACGCCGAAACCGGCCAGGTTTTGACTGCGCAGAACACCGCTGACGACGATGTTGGTGGTAGTAAACAGCGTCGCCATGCCGCCCAGGATCGTGGCAAAGGCCAGCGGCATGAGCAGCCGCGCCGGACTGATGCGCGCGCGGCGGGCAATCCCAGAGACGGCGGGCAGCAGTACGGCCGCGGCCGCGATGTTGTTCATCACCAGCGACAACAAGGCGCCAGCCAGCATCAGGACAACCACCAGGCGGCGTTCGCCCGCGCCCGCCAGGCGCAACAGAAGATCACCTACACGCTCGGTGACGCCGGTGATGCGCAGCGCCTCGGTAAGTATAAAAATGGCAACGATAGTCACCACCGCGGAGCTGCTGAAGCCCGAAAACGTCTCGCGCGGGACGAGAACGCCAGTCACGCCCAGCGCCACGACTACCAACAGCGCGACCAGGTCTGGGCGCAGTCGTTCGCTCAAGAGCAAGCCAATGGCAGCCAACAAGATGATGAACGTGATGATCAGCGGATCAGCCATGCAACATCTCCAGGAGAATGAATTCCGTGCATTGTCGCATCACGCGCCTGTTTGCGCAAAAGAGGCCCGCGCCTCAAAGGATCCATCGTTCACGGCGTGTAACTATTCAGGCGGCGCGCTGTGGCAAGCGAGCGATTGAAATCGCGCCTGATGGGCGTTCCGCCAGGCGTCCACCTGAGTGGACGCTGCGCCGGTCGGCTCCGGCCGACCTGGCGGCGGCACGCCCTTGCGGCCCGAATTCATTCGGCGGCTGCAGTTGGCGCAGGATGCCTGAATAGTTACCACAGCGTTTTGTTGCGACGACTTGCTGTTCATGGCATAATATCGCCATGCAAATTACCCGTCAACGTATTTTACTCCACAGGTAAAACATGATGAAACACGTCAAACTCGGCCTTTGCACCACCCTGCTGGTCTGGTTCCTGGCCCTCTGGCTCACGGGCTGCCGCCCGGCGCCTGTCACGCTCACGGTTTCGGCCGCGGCCGACCTGACCTATGCCTTCCAAGAGATTGGGGCGCAGTTCGAGAAAGAGACCGGCCACCATGTGGTCTTCAACTTTGGCTCCACCGGCCAGTTGGCTCAGCAGATCGAACAAGGCGCGCCCGTGGATGTGTTCGCGGCCGCGAACATCAGCTTTGTCGAGGAGTTGGCCGAGCAAGGGTTGGTGCTGCCCGGCACGGCGCAGCGCTACGCGCGCGGCCGCATTACCCTCTGGACGCGGCCGGACAGCCCTCTGCAGATCACCCAGGTGAGCGACCTGGCGCGACCCGACGTGCAGCGCGTGGCGATCGCCAATCCTGACCATGCGCCCTACGGCATGGCCGCGCGGCAGGCCATGCAAGCGGCCGGCGTCTGGGAGGCCGTGCAACCCAAGCTGGTGCTGGGCGAGAACGTGCGCCAGACGCTGCAATACGCGGAGACGGGCAATGTGGACGTGGCCATTGTCGCGCTCTCTCTCAGTGTGCCCGCGGCTGCGGGGCCGGAGGGACCCGGCCGCTGGACGCTAATCCCTGAAGATCTGCACGCGCCCATAGATCAGGCCCTGGCGGTGATCAAGAGCACAACGCACGAAGCCGAGGCGCGCGCCTTCGCCGCGTTCGTCAACGGCCCCCAGGGCCGGCCGATTATGCGCAAGTATGGCTTTGTTCTGCCCGGCGAGGAGCCTGTCCCATGAACTGGCATCCGCTCTGGCTGTCGCTGCAGGTGACGGCCGTGGCTACTTTCCTCATGCTGGTCATTGGGCTGCCGCTGGCGCTGCTGCTGGCGCGACGGCGCTTTCCCGGGGCCACCCTGCTGGAGACACTGGTCAGCCTGCCGCTCGTGCTGCCGCCCACGGTCGTAGGTTACTACCTGCTGCTGGCGCTCGGTCGCGGCAGCCCCGTGGTAGAGGTGTTCGGCTGGCGCATTCTCTTCACCTGGGGCGCGGCGGCCATCGCCTCGGCGGTCGTCGGGTTGCCGCTGCTCGTGCAATCCGCGCGCGCGGCCATCGCCAACGTGGACCCCGCATTGGAGAACACCGCGCGCACCTTGGGATCAACGGAAGCCGCGGTGTTGTGGCGCGTGACCCTACCCCTGGCGCGACGCGGCATCCTGGCGGGGTTGATGCTGGCGGCGGCGCGCGCCTTGGGTGAGTTCGGCGCGACGCTGATGGTGGCGGGAAACATTCCCGGCCGCACGCAGACTTTGCCCCTCGCCATCTACGACGCGGTGCAAAACCGCAGCTATGCCCAGGCCAACTGGATGGTGCTGCTGATGACCGGTCTGGCCTTCCTGAGCCTGTGGGCGGTGCGCCGCTTCGAGCAGCCGCGCCGGCCGCGTGCCGTGCGGTCCGCGGCCGGACTGCGCGACGATGAGCGAGCCTGACATGACGCAAGCTGCCTTTTCTCACGCGGCCGACGCGCCGCGGCTGGTCGCCGACTTCACGCTGCGCCGGCCGGATTTCCATCTACATGTGCAGTTGGCGATGGGGGCGGAAGTGTTGGTGCTGTTTGGCCCGTCGGGATCAGGCAAAACTACCACGCTGAGCGCCATTGCCGGGCTGCTCGTCCCGGATCGCGGCCGCATCTTGGTGAACGGCGAGCTGCTCTTCGAGCGCGACGGCGGCCGCGGCATCAATGTGCCGGCGCGCAAACGGCATATCGGCTACGTCTTCCAACACTACGCGCTCTTCCCGCACCTGACCGCGCTGCAGAACGTGGCGTATCCTTTGGCTGGACGCGGGGAGCAGGCGGCCGGGTTCTTGGAACGAATGAACCTGGCGCACCTGGCCGACCGCTATCCCCATGAGCTGTCTGGCGGGCAGCAGCAGCGGGTCGCAATCGCCCGCGCGCTCGCCGCGGCGCCGCGCGTCCTGCTGCTCGATGAGCCGTTCTCCGCGCTGGACGTGGCTGCGCGGCAGCGTCTGCAGCGAGAACTGCTGGGCTGGCAGCGCGAGCTGGACCTGCCCGTCATCTACGTGACTCACCGGCTGGAGGATGCCTTTGCGGTTGGGCAACGGCTGGCCGTGATGCGGGAAGGACAACTGGCGCAGGTTGGCCCGATCGAGGATGTCTTTCGCAATCCGGCCAACCTGGAGGTCGCTGAGGTCATGGGCATCCGCAATCTGTTTCAGGCGCGGATCGTGGACGCGCGACCCGATGGATTGGCGCTGGATTGGGACGGTCTGCATCTCATGGCGCCGCCGCAGGCCCTGGCGGTGGGCAGCACGGCCGCGGCGTACATCCGGCCGGAGGATGTGAAGATTTTATATCCGAATCGTCCCTTGCCGGATGCCATGGTGCACAACCAGGCGGCCGGCCGGATCGTGGCGGGCAAGCTGGATCCAGGGGGCTATGTGCTGCACGTGGCGTTGAGCAACCAGCACATCATCGAGGTGCGTCACGGCGCTTACACCTATCTGCCTTTGGGCCTGCAGGTGGGGGATGAGGTGCTGCTCTCCCTGCGCCGCGAGGCGCTGGTGGTGATCAGTCGCTAGTGCGGCTCGGCCTGCATCAGGCGCCCGGCCCGGCAACCGACTCCAGGTAGAACATCTCGTCGCTATCGTCGTAGGTTAGAACCTCTGCGTAGCGCCCCCATTGGGTGGCGGTCTCCAACTGGCGTTCAGCCTCGTCCCGAGGAAATTCGAGTTCCAGCGCCATCTGCACTACGCCATAGTCGAGCTGCTGTTGGTGCGCGGCCTTGAGCAGCGACAACAGCCACTTGAACAGCGGCACGCGGCGCAGTCGCGCGGCGAAGATTGCCTTGCGGCCCAAGATGCTGGCTTCGGCAAACGTCTCGCCCAGCGACGTCAAGCTGATGTCGCCCTGGGCGACGGTGGCGAAACCGAGCAGCTCGGCGGCCTCGATCAACGAGAGCAGGTGACTGGAGTCTACCTGGAGATCTTGAGTCAGCCGGTAGATGTCCGCGCGGTCGTTGGGCAGCTCGTCCAGTCGTTCCAACAGGCCGGCCAGGTCGTTGATGTCAACCGCCGGCAGCGCGCGCGTGCGGCCCGGTTCGCCCGGCGCGGTGCCCAACTCGACGCTTTCGGCCTCGGTTTGGCCGGCCAGCGTTGCGTAGACCCGATCAATGGTGGCAAGGAAGGCGGCGCTCTTGCGGTTGCGCGGGTGTGGAATCTCCACCTTGACCTGCGAGACCACGCGGCCCGGCCCTTTGTCCATCACCACGATACGGTCCGCCATGAAGACCGCCTCCTCGATGTTGTGGGTGACCATCAGGATGGCCTGGGTGGGGATGCTGCCGCTCGTCCACAGTTCTAGCAGTTCGCCACGCAGGGCTTCGGCGCTCAGCACATCCAGCGCGGAGAAAGGCTCGTCCAGGCAGAGCAGCTCTGGTTCGACGGCCATGGCGCGGGCGAAACCCACCTTTTGTCGCATGCCGCCGGACAGCTCACGCGGATAGGCCGACTCGAAACCGTCGAGACCCACGCGGTCCAGCAGATCCACGGCGCGAGGGCCGCGCAAGGCGGCCGAGATGCCGCGCGCCTTCAGCGCCACCTCGACGTTTTCCAGCACCGTGAGCCACGGGAATAGGGCAAAGGTCTGGAAGACGATCGCGGCATGCGGGTTGACCCCTTGCAGCGGCTGACCGCGATACAGCACCTGGCCCTCAGTGGGAAATTGCAGCCCGGCAATGATGCGCAGAAGGGTGCTCTTGCCGCACCCCGATGGGCCAAGCAGGGCCACGAACTCCCCTGCGGCCAGCGCCAGGTTGACCTTCTCCACCGCGGTGAAGCGTCGCTCCCCCTGACCGTAAGTCTGGCTGACTTGCCTCAAATCGAGAAGTTTTTCGTTTTCAGGACTCATGGCTTACTCCATGCGGAAGCGGTCTTCGGCGAGGCGATAGAGCTGCCGCCAGAACACTCGATTGATCACGACCACGGTCAGCACCATGCTCAGCGTGGCGGCCAGCAGCAGTGCATAGTTGCCGTCGGCCGTCGCGCGCGCAATCAGCGCGCCGACGCCTGTGGTGTAATAGCTCTGGCCGGCAAATTGGATGTGTTCGGCCACGATGCTGGCGTTCCAGGCGCCGCCGCTGGCCGTGATTGCGCCGGTGACGATGAAGGGGAAGAGCGCGGGTAGGATCAGGGTGCGCCAGCGCTCCCAACGGCTCAGGCCCAACAGCGCCGCGGTGTATTTCAGGTCTTGCGGGATGGCCGCGGCGCCGGCAATAACGTTGAACAGCAGGTACCACTGGGTGCCCAGCAGCATCAACAACACTGCGGCGACCCCCAGTCCGCCAGGCGTGCTGATCAGGGCGAGCAAGACGACAGGAAACAGCGCGGTGGCCGGCACCGACGCGGTGACCTGCACGACCGGCTGCAGCCAACGCGCCAGCCGCTCGTTGGTGCCGATCGCCACACCGACCGGGATCGTCCAGGCCAGGGCGATGACCAGGGCCGCAATCACCCGCAGCAGCGTCGCCAGCACACCAGCGCCGACCCAGCCCCACTGGGTCAGTGGTAAACCCAGCAGCATCAGGCCGGCGCGGTAAGCGCCATAGAGCAGCCCGGCTACCAGGACGGCCATCAGCAGGTACGTCGGCCAGGCGGGCCGCCCCTCGCCGGACTCCGTCATCTGCAGCGGCGGCAGGCGGCGGATCAGCCAGCCGTCCAGTCGCTCGGACAATGGCCGCCACACCCGCTCGCTCAGCCCTTCCACCAGCCTCGAGCTGCGCAGCAGGTTATAGAACCACGACGTGGGCGGGTTATCGCTCTCCACCATCTCCAACTTAAAGCGTTCCGACCAGGCAAGCAAGGGCCGCCAGACGAACTGATCGAGCGCGACGATGACTAACACCAGCGTCCCCAGGCCCATCAGGATGGCCTGCATGTCGCCTTGACGGGCAGCCTCGCTGAGATACGCGCCCAACCCAGGCAGACGAAAGTCGCGCTGGCCCACGGTGAAGATCTCTGCCGCCATCAAGAAGAACCAGCCGCCGGCCCAGCTCATCATGCTGTTCCAGATCAGGCTGTTGGCGCCGAAGGGCAGTTCCAGGGTCTTCAGGCGCACCCAGCGGTTGAAGCGGAAGATGCTGCTGGCTTCACGCAGCGCGACAGGAATGGTGGTGAGGGATTGATACCAGGCGAAGGTCATGTTCCACGCCTGGCTGGTGAAAATCAGGACAATGGAGGCCAGCTCGGCCGCGATTCCCAGGGGCAGGACCGCGCTCAGGCTCAGAAGCACGACGGGCAGGAACGAGAGGATCGGCACGCTCTGCAGCACGTCCAGCAGCGGCATCAGCACCGCCTCGGCGCGGCGATTGTAAGCCGCGGCGTAGCCGTAGACCAGCGTAAACAGGAAGCTGAGGATGTACGCCGCCAGCATCCGTCCCGTGGAAAACAGGGCGTACGTGGGCAGCGCGGCCGGCGCGAGCGAAATGTCCGGCCCCTTGATGACCGCGGGCGCGCGAATGGCCAGCCGCGCGCCCAGGTACATGAGCACAGCCACACCAAGAAGAACCATCACATCGGCGCCAGTGAACCGGCGCTGCGTGAACTGCTCGCTGCGGAAGAGATGATCTGAACGCGCCATGGGTTTCCGTTCTGGGTTGAGAATCACGTCATCGGCGGGCCAAGTGGATCAGACGCCAGGCTGTGGACAACTCGCTTCTGATTTGCTCCCGGTTTCCGCGGCCGCCAGGCTATGTTATGCACACTTCAGGAATTGTCAAGACCGGCGGCCTCGGGCAGCCCTGTGTGGCCGCCCTTTGGGTTTTTGACCACAGGGATCATCAAGAATGCAGATAAGCTGCCGATTCGCGTCTGACTCGCCGTTTTGGCGTTATAGGGAGATGACCTTTTCGGCCATGCGCATGGCCTCGATGATGTCGGGCATTCCGCCGACGATGCCGACGGCCACCTGGTCCTGCAAGCCGTAGGTCTCCAAGCAGGTCTGGCATAGAATCAGCTCGACATCCTGCGCCGCCAGCGTGCGCAGCAGTTCGAGTACAGGCGACCCGCTGCAGGCCAGCTTGACGCCCTCGGTATAGAACAGGATCTTGGCCGGCGGCGCGCCCGCAGCGGCCAGCAGACCCAGGAACTTGACTGCCAGGCGCTGCTGCAGCTCGGCTGGCGCATCGCCCATGCCGTTGCGCGTGAATAGCAGTACGGTGTTATGCATGATTCATCTCCTTGTGAGCGTGGATTGGTAATGGCGTGGCCGCGGCCAACACGCTGGCAGCCAGTGAACGAAATTCCGCTTCAAACGGTTTGGCCGCCATCGGCCGCACGCCCAGCGTCTCCACATGCCGGCATATCACCGGCACGGACAGCTTGCCGCCGTTGATGACGACCTGGTCGTTCACCAGCACGACGGGCAGTTGCGCGTCGGGCGGTAGATGCGGGCAGGCGGGGTCGAAGAGGTCGAAGTAGCTGACCTCGACCTGGTCGCCGTAGCGCGTGTGCATCTGCCCGGCCGCCCACCGGGCCAGCTCGCGCCAGGTCTCTTTCATCCCCTCCGCGCAGGCGATGGGCGCACCCACAATCGCAACGGCGGCGCGGGTGCCGTTCATGAACAGCACCCGCCGCCCGCGCCGCATCCGCAAGCCGAGGCGCTGTCCATAGTGGTCGCGCCAGCCGCACCCCGCCCACTCAAAAACCAACCGACGGTGATCCGTTGGTGGGCGCGCGGGCCATGACACTGCGGGCAGACCGGCTGCAGGCCCTTTTCCTTCTCCTGAAACGTCGCGCGCACGTCGAAAACCGTCTCGCAATCATCACATGCAAAGCTGTACAAAGGCATCTTCAATCCCCTTTTCTTCGGTGCTGCCGCGTCCCGCTATCCGCAGCAACTGCTTGGACGGCGGGCCAGGGCGGCGAAGTCTACACCCAGCCACTGGCTAATCTCCTGGTTGGTCTCTCGTAGGGAGGTCACGACATTGTTCTGTGCCTCGATGTAGTCCATGATCAGGCGGTTGGCTTGGGCCTCGGCCTGGAGGGTGCGGAAGTGACTGATGTCGGCCTGCGAGAGGCCGCCGTTGCCCTGGCGCACGCGCAAGTTCGCCTGCGCCTGGTTCAGGCTGCGCATCAGGCCGCTGGCCTGGGGATCGGCTTCGAAGCGTGCATACGCCTGGTCGAAGGCAGCAAATGGTGCGGACGCCAGCAGGTTTCCGGCCAACGCCTCGACGGCCTCGATCAATCTGGGGGTAAGGGTGGTGTTTGTCATGGCTTGCCTCCTAGCAACAGCCGCCCGCCGCGCAGGCCGCGGCGAAATCGAATCCGATGCGGCGGGAGAGCAGGTCGCCCACCTCCTGGCACAGCGCCTTCACGTCGGCCTCGCTGCGCACGTAGGCCTGCACGGCCGGCCGGTCGGCGAAGGCCTGGTACAGCCGGTTCATCTCCGCGCGGTCGGCCGGGCTGACGGCGTTGAGCATGAGTAAGGCCTGCAGGGATTGCTGCTTTGCCTGGTAGTCCGCGATGGCGCGCTGGGCGACGGCGTCCTGGTCCAGGTCCATGGCCGCGGCCTCGAAAGCCTGAAACTGCGGCGCACCGGCCAGGGCCGCGGCGAAGTCGTGGGCCGCCTGGCTCACCACTTTAGGCGGCGCGCTATCGGAATTGTTCAGCACCAAGTCTGTCATAATCCATCCCCAGAATATTGTATGAGTAGCGCAGGAATCTTCTGCGCGATGTCGTCACGGACGCTTCGAAACACAGCCATGACCTCTTCGTCGGTTCCCTCGGCCTTTGCCGGATCGGGGAAGCCGACGTGGACTCGCCGGCCGGGGCCTAGCCACAGTGGACATTCCTCGGCCGCCGAGTCGCAGACGGTGACCACCAGGTCCAGCGGTGTGTTGCGAAACTCGTTGGCGTGCTTGGAGCGGCCTGTGTGCTCGATGCCGATCTCAGCCAGCGCCTGCAGAGCCTTGGGGTGGACGTAGCCGGCCGGCTGGGTACCCGCCGACACAGCCTCCCAGGTGTCGCCCAGGCGGGCGTTGACGATGGCTTCGGCTAGGTGCGACCGGCAGGAGTTGCCGGTGCACAGAAATAGCACTTTGCGGCGCTTCATGCAGTAACCTCACTGTCCGGCGCTAGCAGGCGCAGCGAATTGGCGACCGTGTCATTGACGGTGGCCTGCTTCATATACCTGGCCACCATGATCGCTTCGGTAATTTCCGCGTTGGTTATCCCTTTCTCCTTGGCCATCTTGACCCACATCTGAGTGCAGGTATCCGAGCCGGCGATGGCCGCCGCGCCGATGCCGATCAGCAGCTTGTACTTGCCAGGCACGGCCTGGTAGTTGGGATGTTCGAACAGGAGCGCCCTCTCGTCCATCTGGTTTTTGGCGAACTCAGAGGCGAAGTCCTTCAGTAGTTCCATCGGTGTTTTCATGGCCTGCTTTTCCTCAGTACAGAATAGGAGCAGGCATTGTCCCTACGCGTGAGGCCCACCTGCAGCTCGGATGGTGCATCGCCCATGCCGTTGCGGGTGAAGAGCAGTACGGCGTCATGCATGGCTCATCTCCCTGTGATCCTGGCTCGGCGCTGGCGCGTGCACGCCATTGCCGTAAATCTGGTCGCCCAACCTGGTCAGGGCGCTTAGGCCCTTGATCTCAGCGGGCAGCAAAGGAATCTGGAGCAGGGGAACTGGGAAGCGCCGGGCGATCTCGCCCATGTACTTGCTCTGCATCGCGCGGCGAGCTTGGGTGAAGGGGGTAATTGCCTGCTCGGCTGGGATGATGAAATTGGCCACGACCAGCCCCGGTTCGATGCCCACGGTGCGCAGCTCCTGCGACGCGCGGTACGCTTCCAGGATCGGCGTTGATTCGGGGTACATTACAAAGGCGAACGTGCTCTGAGTCGGGTCGCGCATCATGTTGATGACTTGGCCGAAGCGCTGTTTGGCCACGTCGTCGGCCGCGGCCGTGTCCACCGAAGCAAACACCTTGACATCAATCTGCTTGCTCCAGTCCATGGGCAGCTCTAGCAGGCGCAGGGTATGGCCAGTGGGCGCGGTGTCAAAGACGATGGAGTCCCACTGCGCCTGCGAGGCGAAGTCAATAAAGAGATCGAAAGCGGCCATCTCCTCGGTGCAGGGCGAGTCCAACTCCTCTTCCATGGTCTGGATGGCGTGCTCTGGCCGGCCGCGGCGGCGGGCGTCGTCCAGGATGCGGGTCTTGTAGCTCTCGGCTGCGGCCTTGGGATCAATCTTGGCCGCCCACAGGTTGGATAGGCCAGCCACCGGCGCGGCCGTGTCGCCCACGGGCTGGCCCAGCACGTCGCCCAGGTGCGCGGCCGGGTCCGTGGTCAACAGCAGGGTCTTGTGACCCTGACGGGCCAGCCACACCGCGGTGATGCACGAGGCGACGGTCTTGCCGACGCCGCCCTTGCCCGCGAAGAAAACCGCGCGGCTGTGGCCGTTAGGTGACACCCGTTCCGCCGCGCCGTCGAGCACAGGCAAAGTCGTGATGGTCCGCGGGGACGCGCCGTTTTGGCCAAAGCCGGCCGTCCTGGCGCCGTCGAAGAAGATGGCGCCCACGGCCCGCAGGCGCTTGACGCCCTGGATCTCGCCGGGCAGCAGGGCCATGGTGCGGGTGGGCGCCGGCAACTCCTGCGTAATCTGCGCCAGGTAGCGGGTTTGCATCTCGGCGCGCGCGGCGAAGAGCGGGTTGGTGCGAGCCTCGGACGGAATGACGCTGTTGACGATCAGTTGATGGTTGGCGATGCCTAGCTTGCCCAGCTCGGTGATCGCGCGCTGGGTTTCCTTGATAGCCACGGCCTCGGGGTGCAGCACGAACATGAAGGTCGTGACCGCGGGGTCACGCATGATGGTCATCGCACGTTCGTACTTGTGCTTGGCGTCCTGGATCGCGGCGGCCGGGCCGATACAGGTTTGGCCGCTGCCCTGGCTGGCGTCGTCAATGGACTGGCTCCACTCGGCCGGCAGCTCCAACAGGCGCAGGGTGTGGCCGGTGGGCGCGGTGTCGAAGATCACGACGTCGAAAGCCTTGCCGTCGGCCGCGGGTGCGTCGAGGAAGTCGGTGAAGCGGTCGAAGGAGGCCACCTCGGCGGTGCAAGGACCGCTCATCTGATCTTCCATCACCTGCACCATTTGCAGCGGGAAGGCGGCGCGGATGGGCGCCATGGCGCGGTCAATGTACTCCTGCGTGGCCTGGTCGGGGTCAATCTCCATGGCCCACAGGTTGGGCACACCGGCGATGGGCGTCATCTGATGGCCGATAGGCTGCTCGAAGACGTCGGCCAGGTTGGAGGCCGGGTCGGTGGTGACGATCAGCGTGCGCTGACCTTCATCGGCGAAGCGTACAGCGTGCGTGCAGGCCATGCTCGTCTTGCCCACACCGCCTTTGCCGGAGAAGAAGATAAAACGGGTGCTCATTGCCCAGATCCATTCAGGTGCGGGCGCAACTCAGCCAGGCTAGGGTAGGCGCCAGCTTTGATGACCTGGCCGCGCACGACGGTGATGGGCAGCGCGGCCATCTGGCGCTCGCGCACCAGGTGCATCACGTCGGCGTTGTTGAGAAAGGCATGGGGGTGGCTGGTCATCTGGTAGCGCGTCACGCCCAGGCCTTCTGCCTGCAAGGCTACGATCATCTCGCTCACGTCGAGCAGGGTCTGATCCAGTGTCGGGCCGCAGAGGCCGGTGGGGCAGCACATGGGCGGGTCGAAGAGCTCGACGGCTGGCGTAGCCGACGGCTGGGGAGCTTGCGGGAACATGGTGATGGATTCGATCATGGTAATTCAACCTCCGTTGAAATAGATTCCTAAAAAAAGAGGGCTAATTTTGTGCGAATAGTATTTCGGTCGAGCGCATGAACGCGCCCTGCGGGCCGCAGGTCGGCCGTCGGGACTTGATGCGCGCCGGGTCGAAAAACGCACCGAAGACGGCGTTCAGCTCCGCCAGCGCTTGACGGTTGATCGAGTAATAGATCCAGCGGGCGTCGAGGGCATCGCGCTCGACATCCACCAGACCGGCCCGGCGCAGCACACTGAGATGGTGCGAGATTAGGTTGGGCGGCATCTGCAGCGCGTCGCCCAGCTCACAGTTGCACTGCACGCCCTCCATGAGCAGGTGCAGGATCAGCAGGCGCTTAGGCTCCGCCAGGGCCTTGAGTCGGTCGGCCAGGTCGTTCAGGTTGGCGGGAGGTGGAGCAACATTCATCATGAACGAATACCTCGATCAGAATAGTTCAATATACATTGAATTATATTCCGGCCAACCGATTTGTCAAATGGGCGGACGGCGGTCATGAGCGAGCATGACTGGAACTCTTGTACATCATGTGTGTGGTTCTTTACCTGGCCTCATGCGCAAAGCGGCGAGGTGAGCCATCGGACGTGGCGCGGCCGTCAAGATGGGTCGCCTCTGAAATGGCGACGCGGCGCTTCATCAGGCTATCCACAGGAAGTAGAAGCCGACGCCCAGGATGAGCACGCCGGCCGCGCGCTCCATGATCTGCGACCAACGGCCCAGCGCCAGCATGCCCTTCAGCGCACCGGCGAAAGTCCCCGCCAGCACCACTGGTACGCCGCGGCCCAGCGCGTAGACGAAGAGCAGCGCGGCGCCGTAGGCCAGCGCGCCCTTGAGCATGACATAGGTGAGGATGGCCGCCAGCACCGGTGTGGCGCACTGCGATGCCACCAGGCCGGAGACCAGGCCCAGGGCCAGCGCGCCCGGGACGCCCTTCAGGGTGACGCGCTGGCGCAGGCCGCCGAACCACATGGGCAAGCTCAAAGAGAGGATGCCTAGCATGTGCAGGCCGATGACAAAGCAGATGGCCGCCACCAGATAGTACCACCATTGGGTAGCCACGCCCAGGATGCCGCCCACCAGGGCGGCGATCACCCCTAGCAGCATGAAGGTAATTGCCAGGCCGACGGCAAAGGCCAGGGAGAGGGCAAACGAGCGCTGGCGCGACATCGCCTGCGAGCCGCCGACAAAGCCGACGATCAAGGGAATTGTTGCCACGTTGCACGGCCCCAAACTGGTGAGCACACCGCCCAGGAAGACGAGCAGGAAGCCCACGACCGAGGCGGTCTGAAGGGTGGTTGGATCGAAGGTCATCGTCAGTGACCTCCACCCAGGGTCGTCAAGGTCTGGCGCAGTTGGCCGGCCTCCAGAACGCCCATGTGCACCTGCCCCTGGCCGGCGCGGTCGAAGAAAATCAGGGTTGGGATGGTGCGAATGTGCGCGGTTTGCAGCAGGCGCGCATTGCGCTGGTCGTAGACGTCAACGTCCACCAGCGTGACAGATGCGGCGAATTCGGGATAGACTTCATTGACGATGGCCGTCATCTCCTTGCAAGGGATGCAGTTGAGCGAATGGAAGAACGCCAGCGTGGGCTGTCCCGCCTCCAGGGCGCGCTGCAATTTCTCCTGGGCAACTGGGCCGCCGCGACGGGTTTTACCTTCGTCTCCTGCTTCATCAGCAGGATGATGACGGCCAGGATCAACAGGCCCGCGATCACCAGCAGTTGCGACTGTCGGGATAAATGGCAGCGAAGATGCTTGACTGCTTTTTGAGACATCAGTTGTGGGTTGCTCCTCTCAGCGCAACAAGGCGCGTATATTGCCCAGACAACATGAACCCTGAGGGTTGCGCAGATCGCATGCGCATTGGCCGGCCTGAATGCCGGCGTTGATGTTCTCCAAGATGGCGGTGGCTAGCTCACTCGAAGCAGAGCGTATTTCGCCCAACGTGTGTTTGAAACAATAGCACACCAACACATCGTCGTTTTTCAACTCTTTTTGATACACGCGCTCATGTACGTCACCGGTCAAGAAAGTCTGCGTGCCATCAGCCGTGAAGTACACAACTGGGCAGTCGAGCGTGCGACAAAACAAGTAGCCCGAATCACGCACGGCGCGCAGGCTGACCGCTAACATAGACTTGATCGTTTGCCCCTCCACAGGTCTGCCTTTCTGCTTGCATCTGGGACAATGATTGGTTGTGCGGGCAGGATACTGTACATCCTGGGCCGGTGGGTTGGGCGCTATGTTAGTTATGGTCATGGTCCGCCTTCTCTACGCGCTTCGATCAAATAGCCGTCCTCGTGCTGCCAGTTCTGCGGCAGGACCTCGAAGCCGGCGGCCTGCAACTGCTCGCTAACCGCCGCAGGGCTCAGGCGATGGTGGCTTGGCGGGCCGTCTGTGCTAGCGGCGTCGGGGCGCCAATCCAGGATGGCCACCTGCCCGCCAGCCCGCAGGACGCGTCGCATCTCGGCCATCAGATCAGCCATCGGTTCGACCTCGTGGACGACGAACGCGCCCCAGATCCAGTCTACCGCAGCGTCGGGCAGGTCGATCTGCGGCAGTTCTGAGCGCAGCGGGCGAACCGTCTGCGGCGGATGGCGCTCGGCCAGTGCGTCCAGCATCTCCTGGCTGACGTCCAACGCCCAGACGGCGCCCGACGGGCCGGCCAGGTCGGCCAGCGGGAAAGTCCAAAAGCCGGTGCCGCAGCCTAAATCCAGCACCACGTGGCCGGGCTGGATGCCAAGGCTGCGCAGCAGGCGTTGCGGCTGCCATTTGGCCTCGCGCTCGGCGCTGTGCAAGCCGTGCCGTTTTTGCGGGTCGAAACGGCGTTCGTAGTGTGACATGGTGCTCCCTTTATCAGGCAATCCACAACAGGTACAGGCCCACGGCGATAACGATCACGCCACTGACCTTCTCTATGACGTTCGACCAACGGCCGGCCGCCAGCATTCCCGCCAGCACGCCGGCAAAGGTGCCTGCTAGCACGATCGGTACGCCGCGGCCCAGGGCATAGACGAACAATAGCACGGCGCCGTAGACGATAGCGCCCTCGGCCATGACGTAGGTCAGTACGACCGCCAGCACGGGTGTGGCGCACTGCGAAGCCACCAGGCCTGATACCAGCCCCAGGGCTAAGGCGCCCGGCACGCCGCGCCAGGCGACACGCTCGCGCTGGGCCGCAAACCAGGAGGGCAGGGACAGATGCAGCACGCCCAGCAACTGCAGGCCGATCACCAGGCACACAGCGGCCACAACGTAGTAGAACCAGGTCTGCCCCGCCGCGCCCAGCATACTGCCGATCAAAGCCGCCGCCACCCCCAGTAGCATGAAGGTAATAGCCAGGCCCGTGGCAAAAGTGGCCGAAAGCAAGAAGCTGCGCCGGCGGTTCAGGTCCTGGCTGCCGCCCAGAAACCCGACGATCAGCGGGATCATGGCGATGTTGCACGGCCCGATGCTGGTGACCACGCCGCCGCCAAAAACCAACACCAGGGCCAACGGCGAGATGCGCTGGATGACTGTCAGGTCCCAGTCCATGTTCAGCCTCCCATGGCCAGTTGGCCCAGGGTCTCGCGCAGTGCATCGGGCTCCATCACGCCCATAACTTGTTGCGCCTGTCCCTTGCGGTCAATGAACACAGTGGTTGGGATAACGCGCAGGCCGAGGCGCTCCATCAGGGCCGTGTTGGCCCGGTCGTAGACGTTGACATCCACCAGGACAATCTGATTGGCGAACTCCGGGTAGACTTGCTCGACGACCTTCGTCATCTCTTTGCAGGGAATACAGTCGGTAGAGTGCATGAAAACCAGGGTGGGATGGCTTGCAGCCAGGGCCTGGTCGAGCTGCTCAGCCGGCAATCCTGCCGAGACCAGAGCCGAGCTGGCTGCCGGGGCGCCGGTGGTCGTCGCGGCCGGCTGCTGCTTCTCCTTGAGCAACAGGATCATGATGATGGCGACGCCCAGCACGGCCAGCACCATGAAGGTGGTCAGGCTGTTGTTCATCTTCTTGATCTGCCGCGGTTGGGGCGGGCGTTGGGTTGATGAGTGTTTTTTGGTCATCGATCACTTACCTTTCAGCGTAGCTGCCGGCAGCGGAAGCGGCCGACCCTGGCCGCAGGCAGCGCACTCGATTTGGATGGTGGTGTGTTCGATTCCAAAGGCGGCCAGGCGCTGTTTGATCTCCGCCGCGATGCCGCCGCAGTCATGCAGGCTTTGGTCGGTGGCGACGACGTGGGCGCTCAAGGCAACGTGCCCCGAGCACAGGCTCCAGACGTGCAGGTCATGCACGTCCTGCACGCCGGGCGCCTCGGCCATGCTTTGGCCGATTTTGTCGAGCGCAAGCCCTTCGGGGACCCCCTCAACCAGGATGTGCAGGGCACTTCTGAGCACGCGCCAGGAGCTGAACAGGATCAGAACGCCGATGAGCACGCTGACCAGGGGATCCACCCATTCCCAGCCCGTGTACCAGATGACGCCGGCCGCCACGATGACGCCCACCGAGGACACCGCGTCGCCGACGACATGCAGGAACGCGCTGCGGACGTTCAAATCCTCGCGCTCACCCGCGTGTTCATGTTCGTCGTGATCGTGGCCGCCGAGCACGAAGACCACGATCAGGTTGGCGACCAGGCCGATGGTCGCAATGATCAGCATTTCCACGCTCTTGACCGGCTGCGGGTTTTGCCAGCGCTGCCAGGACTCGAAGAAGATGGCGATGGCAATCGCGCCCAACAAGATGCCGTTGATGAGGGCGGCGAGCACTTCCAGGCGGTGGAAGCCGTAGGTGTGGCGGTCGTCGGCGGGCAGGGCGGAAAGCCGCAGGGCCAGATAGCTCAAGACCAGCGCGAAGACGTCCATCAACACGTGGCCCGCATCTGAAAGCAGCGCCAGGCTGCCCGTCCAGTAGCCGCCGATGACTTCAGCGATCAGGATGGCGAGGGTGACGCCGATTGAGATGAGAAAACGTCGGCCGATGTTGGTGTTTTCATGTGCTGGCATAACGTTTGCCTCTAACTTTGGCCTTTCTCGACCTGCTGGGCCTCTTTCGCCTTGAGCGCCCCCCAGGCCTTCTTGGCGCGCGAAGTCGGGATGGCTTTTTGCGCCAGGAACTCCAGATGCTTTACGATCGCTGGCAGCACGGAGATCGGAAATCCGACCACTGTCTCGGAAGCAGCCAGGTCGGTCGCATCACGGCAACCATAGCAGCCATAGCTGAAGTTCAACCGCTCTTCGAGATACGGCACGATGGCGGCGTCGACGCAGGTGGCCTGCAGGATGGCGGTCGAACTCTGGATGCGCTGCCCGCCGGTGGCGTGGAGGTAAGCCAGGTTAATCCACATCAACTTCTCAACATCATCCTCCACGATGACCACATCAGGGAGCACAGGCGCAGCGGAGAGGGGAAAGATCAGCAGGCTGTGGATTTGGTCGGGCGCCAGCCTGGGCATTTCTTCAAACATCTTCTGTCCCACGGCCGGGTCTTGCACGATGCCGAAACCCACCAGACCTTTTCCGTTCCTTAATCCTTCGGGCAAGGGGCGAAACCCAAAGGCTGCGGCCGCCGCCGGACAGGCCAGCCCTTCACCGTCCAGGCTGACAGTCTCCCCATGCCGGGCGCGCATCAACCCCTGAGAGAAACGGTGTTGCGACAGGGTTACACCCGTCGCTGACAGTGGCGGGTCAACCCGGAAACTCACGCCGATGACCGACGCCGACAGACCCAGGATATCCTGCATCTGTTTGGCCATAATCCGGATCGCTTCAAGTTCCATATCCATTTCCTTCCCGATGACCGGGGTTGCACCTAATGCAGTCGTTCTTGGTGGTCGATAATCGTCCCATTGGCAGCTTGCAAGGCGGCTTCTTCGATGTTAGCGATCGTGGTGATGATGGGACGAATGCCGGCCTGTTGCAGGCTTGCGTGCGCACCCATCCCCATGCCGCGTGCCAGCAACACCTGGCAGTCGGCGATCGGGGCCGCCATGCGGCCGTGGGTATCCCGGGACGCCGCATCGAAACCGTGGGCCACTCCTTCGACATGGACGTGCCCGTCAGCGCCCTGGCCGTGCGCGACCTTCTCACGCTGTTCGCGGCCCACGACCTGCCCATCCACGACCGTCAGAACGACATAGTAGGGGGCGCGGCCGAAATGCTGGCTGATGGTCACGCCGTCCTCGGTGACTGCTGCGATCTTCATGTCAGTTTTTCTCCGCGCACGGCATGCAGACGATCTGCCCGTTCTTGACGCGGGCATACCGCTCGACCGCTACCTCGCCGCATTCGGCGCAGATGATGGTGTTGAAGTCGTGCGGCCGGCCGGCGGGCAGCTTGATCTCGGTGACCGGCCCGATCTTGAACAAGTCAGCATCGGCCGCGTCCAGGATGAAGTCAATGTTCGGCTCCACCAGCGCAGGATCGATCTTGGAGGCCGGTACGTTGTTTTTGCGATACTGGATGAACTCCGACTCCTGGTTGCGCTTGATCACCTCGTTGCGGGTGGCGACGCGCACGCTGCGCCCGGTCTTGACCTCCACCAGGGTCAACACGAACTTGCCGTAGCCGAGTTTACGGATGTTGCCCTTGCCGAAGGTGCAGCCGGTCGCCATCTGGATGCCGTCGGCATAGCAGGTGGCGCAGTGCTCGCTGTCAATCTCGATCAGCGCCGTCAACTGGCCATCGGCCGCGCGCGGCACGCCCAATGCCTCCAGCGCGGCCAGGCCGGCGCGCAGACCCATCGGCATGGCGGGGCACTTGTGGCCGTGCAACAGCAGGCCAGCCTTGTACAGTTCATTGTTGCGGTCCATGTTGAAAATTCTCCTTGAAATTAGCGCTCAACCAAAACGGTTTTTTCGTAGCCCGAGCAGGGGATGCACACCGGCTTCCCGTCCTTGGTGCGCACATAGCGGTCGAAGACATACTCGCCGCACACGCTGCACTTGGTTTTGTTGAACGAACCCTTGACAGGGGTGTAGGCGAAATCCGGCTTGGCTTCCACCTTGAAGATGGCCTCATCCGGCTGGTCATAGACCCACCGGATGACCTCGCGCCGCACTTCCAGCGGAATGTGCGAAGGCTCGATGCCCTTCTTGCGATAGGCAAAGAACTCAGCCTTGCCCATCGCGTCAACGAAATCCGGCAGGAGCGAGTAGCGCACCGCGCCCTTCTGCGGATGGTAGAACGTGACGGCCAGTTTGCCGTAGAACGTCTTGGCGATCATCACCTTGCCATAGGTGGCGCCGGTGGCAATCTGCACGCCGTCCATCATGCAGGTCTGCGGATGGCCCTCGCCCAGCTCGGGGAAGACGAAGAAACCGTGGTCGGCTTCCTTCTCAGCGCCCAGGTAGGCGAGCGCCAGCTTGCCCATGCGGTAGCCGATCGGCATGAAGGGACACTCATGCGCGTGGAACTCAAAGGCCCATTCTGGGGGGATGTGTTGCGTAGTCATCATCGAATCCTTTCGTCACCTATCAGACGTCTCGAAGGCGCCTGACACGTCTGGTTTAAGCTACTTCATGAGATCGTAGATCATCTTGGCCGCAATCAGCCACAGCAGCACGCCGATCATCTTCTTGAGCTGGCTGCTCGACAGCTTCGTCTTCATGAGTTGCGAGCCGACGATCGAGCCGGCGGCGGCCATCACTGCTGTGATGCCGATGAAAAGCGAGTCCAGCCCGCCCAGGGTCGCGTGGCCCAGGAAGCCGGAGAAGGACGAGAACACCACGACGAGCGCGGTCGTACCAGCGGCTACCTTGGGGTCCAATCCCAGCCAGTTGAGCACCGGCAGGATGAAGTTGCCACCCCCTACGCCCAGCAGCCCGCCCAGGAAGCCGGCGACGCCGCCGACGCCCGCGCCGGCAGCCACCTCGATCGGCCGACTGAGTGCGCGCTCGCGCTTCTTCGCGTGGTAAAAGAGCATCATGAAGCCGGCAAAGACCAGGAAAGCTGCGAACATACCCAGCAGCAGCCGCTTGTCCACATACGGCGTCAGCCGCGCGCCGAATGGCGACAGGATGACGGCGACGATCAGCACCGGCAGGCCGACCCGGAAGTTGATCAGCTTGCCGCGCCAGTAATTGATCGTGGCGAACAGCAGGCTGACCACGTTCAGCAGCAGCGCGGTTGGCGTGGCCTCGGCCAGCGGCACGCCGAGATAATAAAACAACGGCACAAACAGGAACGCTGCGCCCAGCCCGGCCATGGCCAGTAGGCCGGAGAAGACGAAGACCAGCGCCGCGCTGATCAGAATCGTAGTTGAATCAGTCGGCAAGATACTCACCTCGCGCTTTCATTTTTGACTCGCACAGCCCATTCTTCGAGCACGAACTCAGCCAGGCTCAGCAACCGGATCATCGTCCACCACCTCCTCTTCATCCTGACCATCCTCATCATCCGGCGCAAAAGCGTGCCGCGCCGGCTCGACGCTCAGTAGCATCAGCAAGGTGATGACCGCCGCTGAGGTCAGGCACCAGATGCACACCGCACGGATGACAAACGGTTCCAGGTAGGTCAGGTACAGAGAAAACATGACGCCAAACAGGGCCATGGCCAGGCCGGCGACGGGCGCCTGGGCGGCCAATGGGCCGCGCCCCGACCTGTTTAGCAGCCAGGCGGCCAGGATGCCGACGTAGCCGGCCGCGCCCAATACGCCCACGGGCAGCACACCGAACAGCCGGGCATAAGGGCTGCTCTGCACGGCATGGCAGTCGCCTACCGGGCCGCATACCGCCTGCACCAGCTGCGTCTCTACGTAAGACAGGTAACCGGCCACCGCCAGCCCGGCCAGCGCCAGCAGCGGCGTCAGGACATTCCACCCCACTTTGGCGAAGCGGGACATCTCGCCACCGTCGGAGCGCACCATGCGGATGCCCGCATAGATCAGGGAAACCACCATCCCAGCGATGACGGCGATGGCCAGTGCGAAGCCGTTGGAGCGCGGCTCGGAAGCCTGCGCCTCGACCGGAGCGTCAAGCGGCATGGCGATTGGCTGCGGCACGCCGCGCACGACCGGAGAGGAAGCGGCCACGGTGGGAAGCCCGGTTGAGGGTGGCTCATTTGGCTGCTGTTCGTTGGCAGTGGGCGTTGCCTGGGCCGCGGCGGTGGCCCAGGCCGCCTCCTGCTCATCACAAATATGACAGGCTTTCACCGTCGGTGTTGGACGCGGCGCCGCGGCGACCGGCAGCGCCAGGTTCAAGACAGTGGCTAGCCAAAGGGCGAACATCGCCCCGCGAAAAATCCACAAACGCATCAGTCAATCCTTGTAGATCATGATCTTGTGGCTGCGTTGGCAGCCTTGCGCCGGAAGAACGGTGACCTCTGGCGTTAGTCGCTCTTATGGCGCGGCCGGCCGCTGCCGCCGTGCCGCGTCATCTCTATCTCGGCCAGGATGGCCAGTGCAATCTCGGCTGGCTCGCGGCCGCCCAGATCCAGGCCGATGGGCGCGCATACGCGGGCCAACTGCTCCTCGCTGAAGCCGTCGGCGCGCAGGTGCTCCAGGATGACGCCGATCTTGCGCCGACTGCCGATCATGCCGATGTAAGCTGCGGGCGCCGGCAGCACATCGCGCAGCGCCTGCTCATCGGTGACATGATCCTCGCTGATGAGCACGACGTAGGTGCGTTCAGTGATTGTATCGAGCGCAAGCTGCGGCCGGTCGGCCCGTTCGGCGAGCAAATCTACGACCTGGACATCGTATCCGACCATACGCGCAAGCTCGGCCAGGGGCCGGCCGATGTGCCCGCCGCCGACGATGAGTAGCATAGGCCTGGGTAGATAAGGTTCGATGAACACGTTCACCGCGCCGCCGCACAGCGTGCCGATGGCGTCGGGGCCTTCCTCTTGCAAGGCGAAATGGAACAACCGTGGCTGGCCTTCGGCCAGAGTTTGCTGCGCTGCCTGGCGGATGCGAACTTCGAGCTAAGGCGCCACTGTTGGGCGTTGCACCACGTCGTACTTCTCGCGGTTCGCCTTGAGCTCGTCCTTGGCATGGCGCAGCAGCTTGCGCTCACGCACGAGTTGGCGGATGAAGCCGCGCGATGGAAACTCAAGCGCGTCCTGGGTGCAGACCGTGGCGCAGGTGGTACAGCCGACCATACAATGGAATGGGTTCACGACCACCGGCTGGTTGGCTGTGTAGTCGAAGCCGTACACCTGGCGGCCGCATGAGGTCACACACTGGCCACAGCCAACGCAGCGGTCGGCGATCACCGTAGGGTGCCAGGCGATCCCTTCACGGGGGATGCCATGCCATGGATTCATAAAATTGTTGTTGCTCATAAATGTCTCCTGACTAACGGGTCTATGCATGCGCGCGGAAGGACAGCATGCGACAGGGGGGGAAGTCGTCGCTGTTGGCCAGAACGCCTGGCCAGCGGCGGCGCCAGCCACAGCCGCCAGGCTCAAGGCCCGCTGCAAACGATCCTGGTTGATCTTGTAATGAATCTGCTGACGGTCTCTCCAGGAGGTCACCAAGCCTGCCCGTCGCAACACGCTCATCTGCTGCGACACGTAGGGCTGAGGGCGTCCGGTGCGTTCCGCCAGACGGCACACGCAGGCCTCCTCGCCCGATAATTGGCGCAGGAGCTCCAGGCGAAATGGGTGGCTAAGCGCCTTGAACACCTGTATGATCTGCTGGTCACTTTGCTGCAGGTCGTCCGCTTTGTCGGGTGAAGGGTCTCGACCGGTGGTCATGGTTCAACTCCTTTGCGCCGAGGCCGCTAGAGACTCGCGATCCGTCTCCGAGCAAACAAATCGCCCAATGTCCCATCCATGCCGCCACGTTATTGCCTGGACGGGGTAGGGGCGACCTTGGGCGATCGCTCGATCAGCGGTCGTAGCCCGAACAGGGAATGCACAGGTGTTGGTCGCCCACAACGCGGCGGTAAGCGTGCGCCACCAGCTCGCCGCAGCGATCGCACTTGGCAAAGCCCATCACCTCGGGCAGCCAGTTATACGGGTAGTCGAAGACGGGGCCGACGGTCAGTACGTCGCTCTCCGGCGCGTTCCAGACCAGGTTGACCAGCTCCATCTGGTCAGCCTCGGCGATCTCGTCGGGCGAGATGCCGGCTGAGCGCTGCTGCATGAAGGACGACGCGGCGATCTGTTTTTGCAAGGTCGGCTTGTAGGAGACGCGCACGGCCCGCTCTCCGTCCTTGTCAATCAGCGTCACGGCCAGTTTGCCCAGCGGGTTCTTGCGCATGTTGCCCTTGCCGAAGGTGCAGCCGGTGGTATATTGCACGCCATCGCCAAAGCACATTCCGCCATGCTCCTCGCCGGTCTCGATGATGGCATAGAGCTGGGTGCCGCCGGCGCGTTTAGCGTTCAGCGCGGCGAGGGCCGCCAACCCAACTCGCACACCGGCTACGCTGGCCCAGCAGCGGTGTCCGTGAAATTTCAGGGTGTCATTCAAAATCTCTTGATCGTTCATCTTCTTAGTTGCTCCTTGTGTTTGCTGGTTGGCCTGAGCCACCGTGGTCGTCAGCCGCGCAGCCATCTTTCTTGCCGAGGGTACCCGCGCGGCACTGATCATTCTGCTGTCTACGACCTTGACTTCAGAACTCATTTCCAATCCTAACTGGCAAGCAGAATCCAGGCGCGCTGCACGGCCAGGATCACCAATGCCATGGCGAAAATACGACTCAGGGTCAGCGACTTGACCCGCTTGGCCATGAAGCGCGCGCCCAACCACGCGCCTACCACGGCGGCGATAGAGGTGAGAATCAACATCAGCCAGTCGAATTGAGCATCGCCCAGGTGCGCCGCAAAGGCCGAAAACGAGGGCGCCGTGACAATCACAGAATTGGTCGCAGCGGCAATGCGCGCCGTGTAGCCGAGCATAACCAGGGTGGGCATCATCAGAAAGCCCGGCCCGACGCCGAGAAAACCGGCGAAGGTACCAATGAACGCACTGAGAAGTCCGCCCTTAACCCGGGTCGTGTCGGCGATGACGGGGGTTTGGCTATCGTTCATCGCCGGCGGGAAGGCCATGCGATAGGCAAGAAAGAACAGGACGCCGACATACATCCACCAAACCACCGTGGTGCTGACAAATTGCAGCAGCCAGACGCCAAGCGGCGCGACAAGCGTTGTGATGATCAATAACGGGATGGCTGTGCGCCAATCCACCATGCGGGCGCGCGCGAAGGTGATCGCCCCGGAGATGGCCGTCAGGCCATTGAGCCACAACGACCAGGGCATGATCACGTGCTTCAGGTCGAAGCCAAACAGCCCCAGCACTGGCGTCGCAATGAAGGCGACCCCCAGACCCAACATGCCGGCCAAAAACGAGAGCCCAAACAAGAGGGCGCTCAGAATAACGTAGAGCATAATCCGGTCTCCTTGTCTGGCCAGCCTTACGCTGAGGCGGGTAAGAACTGTTCGATCGCATCCAGCGCGTGAGCCGCATAGATAGATGCCGGGCCGCCGCCCATCAGCAGGGCGACGCCGATGGTGTCCAAAAGCTGTGCACGGGTGGCGCCCACGGCCACGGCGTCGTGGGTGTGATAGGCGATGCAGCCGTCACAGTGCACGGCGATGCCGATGGCCAGGGCCATCAGTTCCTTGGTCTTGGCGTCCAACGCCCCCGCTTCGACGGCTTTTTTGTGCAGCCGCGCAAAGCCGCTCATCGGGCCTGGAGCCTCCTGTCCCAGTTGCGCCAGGCGCCGCTCAAGGTGTTGGTAATAGGCGATGTAATCGGTTATCATGATGTCCTCATCAGAGTTGGCTCGAACAGGTCGGTCCAGCCTGTGTCGTTGCCGACGATAGGCCGGGCCAGGGTGAAGTACTCGTGACAGGTAAGGCGCTCGGCCTCGATCTCAGGTGGCCCGGAGAAGGGCGGGTCCTGGCTGGCGTGGCACTGGATGGCGCGCACCTTGGTCACCAAATGGTCGGCCACGTCAATGGCCGCCACCGACCCGCCGGCGAGTTCCTGTGACGGGATCACGCCGCAGCCTTGCAGCGTCGCCGCGGAGGGCGCCAGGTAGTAGAGCCGCGCGGGGAGCGCAGCCTGGTCGAAAGCTGATGTCGTCATGCGATGAATGGCCAGGTGGTCGGGGTGGCCAGAGATGCCGTCGGGACCAAACGTGATGACAGTCTGTGGCCCCACCGCGCGCAGAATGTTGACGAGCTGGCCGACGACCGTGTCCGCGTCGGCGGCGGCCAATTGGCCGTCCAGATACCCGAGGAAACGCACGTCGGCCAGCCCCAGCGCTGCGGCGGCAGCCTGCAGCTCGCGCGTCCGGATTTGGGCGGTGTCAGCCGCACTCAGGCCAGGAATGCCAGCTTCGCCGCGCGTGGCGCACACCAGCGTCACCCGCGCGCCCTCGGCGGCGTATTTTGCGAGTGTGCCGCCCATGGGGAAACTCTCATCGTCTGGGTGGGCTAACACCACTAACAGGGTTCTCTGCGCCATCGGTGCATTCATGGATCTTGCCCTTTTGCTCACACGATATTGACAGTCATCACATTCTCCATGCAGAATTTTGCATATATGACAACCCAGAAAAACCCCTCGGCGCCAGGCCGAAGGGTTTTTCATTTTAGTTAGCCATCGCCGCCGTGGCGAGCCAGGTCTGCACCTCGGCGACGGTGGGGATGCGCCCGCCGCTGACCAGCTTGCCGTTGATGACCAGGCCCGGCGTGTACAGCAGGCCGTACGTCGGATAGGCGGCGCGATCGGTCACATGTTCGATTTCGGCCTCGACGCCGAGCTGCATCACGGCGGCCCTGGCGTTCTCCTCGACCAGGTGGCAGTTGTTGCAGCCTGGGCCGAGCACTTTGATGCTGATTGTCATCAGATCGTTTCTCCTTGTTGGTGAGTTGGTTGTTCCGTCAATTTGCCATGACGATGATGTTTGGCTCGATGATGATTTCGCTCTTCACTGAGTTCGCCACCAGGCTGTACTTCTGCGCGGATTCCAGCGCGCGCCGCACCCGTTTTTCGTCGGCCTGTCGCACCACAATCTGTGGATAGAACCGCAGGTGGGTGAAAATCTCCGTTTGATCCAGCTCGATGCGCTTCGCGCCCTCCGCGTGGCAAGTGTAGCTGACCAGGTCAATCTTGAAGCGTTCGCACGCCCACAGGAACATCATCATGATGCAGGTGTTGGCCGCGGCCACAAAGGCATCTTCCGGGGTCAACACACCTTCATGGCCGTAAGCGTCGGGCGGTGCGGAAAAGGGCATCTGCGGGCCGTTGCCCAAGGTCACGTGTCCCCAGTGTTCGCCGTCCCAACGCACGTCGGTCCAATAAGTCGCTGTCTTTGCCATCAGGATCGGCTCGCTTTCTGGGTCTTGTAATCGTTCCAGGCCAGACCCACGGCCTCGGCGTACAGGCTTTCTTGACCCGCGGGCACTGGATTGTAGAGACGCACCGCGGCCAGCAGGCTGTCCGGCGCGGCGTCGCCGGTGGGTTGACCCTGCGCATCGGCCAGGTCGAAGATCGCGGTCAACGCCAGGAATTCCAGCGTCTGGCCGTGCATCTCGATCCGGGTGATGGGTATGCCCGAACCGCACGCGCACGCGGCGCCCTCCGTTACCTTCGCAGTCGGAGCAGGGGACGAATCCAGGGCTGCGCCTTTGGTCCGGCTCCAGCGCACGGCCATCAGCTCATCCACCTTCGCGGCCAGGGCGTCGGCTAACCGGTCCACCACCAGTTGCCCGCCGGCGTCAAGCTTGCGCAGGCCGTTGGGGGTGGGCAGGCCGTTCTCCTCGATGAAGTCGGTGACGACGAAGCTGGCGGCCGGCGTGTTGCTGTACATTTCCGTCGCGCGCGCGGCGCAGCGCATCTCGCAGCCGTCAACGGCAATCGTGGGGTAGAACCTGGCAAAGGCGCGATCGCCTTCGCCGCCGGCCAGAAACAGCGGCAGGCAAATCGTCACCGTCTGCCCGCGGCGCCGTTCCTCCAGGGTTTTGAGCGCGGCCAGGCGCGTCACCAGCCCTGCGGCCATCTCTTCGCCTGAGCAGGCGACAATGCCCACTTTCTTCTCCAAGAGATCAGGCATGGTCTGCCTCCTGCACGCCGTCAACCACCGCGGCCGCCTCGGTCGCCATGATACGCGCCAGGGCCAGCCCGCCCTCGTTTAGCTCCGCAATGCCTTGCGGCTTGAGCTGGCGGTGCTGCCGGTATGCGTCGAGCACGCGGAAATTTTCTACGACCACCGCGCCGGCCTCGCTGACGTTCTTGCGCGCGCACTCCAGGTTGCAGCCGTCAATCGTAATCGCCGCCCGGCCCTTGATGTTCTGCTTGAGGGCTGCGTCGCCCAAGACCACCAGGGAGAGCGGGAGCAGCTCAACCTGGTCGGGCCGCAGTTCCTCGGCCAGGATATACGCGGCTTCGCGCGTCACCGTCCCATACGACTTGCCGATGCCTGAACACGGCACCACCAGCACTCGATCTGACCGGGGCGTTGCCTTCTTGTCCATAGACGATCTCTGTCCTTTCCTACGCGGCTGCGGCTTCAGCCTGGGCTTTCATGACCGCAAAATAGGCGTCAGCATCCAGCAGG
>NZ_UETR01000026.1:0-40606 GCF_900491745.1 Candidatus Amarolinea aalborgensis
GCCGTCTCTTCGCCCAGGATCAGCCCGTCTTTGAGGCGCACCACGCGCTCCGCGTAGCGCGCCACGGCCGGATCGTGCGTCACCATCAGAATCGTGATGCCGGCGTCCCGATTTGCGCGGCGCATGATGTCCATGATCTCGATCCCGGTCTGGCTGTCCAGGTTGCCCGTCGGTTCATCAGCCAGCAGGATGGTGGGCTGATTGACCAGCGCCCGCGCCAGTGCGACGCGCTGCTGCTCGCCGCCAGAAAGTTCTGTCGGTTTATGGCCCAGCCGCTCGGCCAGGCCAACGACCTGCAGCAGGTTTTGCGCGCGACGACGGCGCTCGGCCGGCGCTATGCGGGCAAAGAGCATCGGAAACTCCACGTTCTGCGCCGCGGTCATCGTCGAAACCAGGTTGAACGACTGAAAGACGAAGCCGATGCGTGTGCGCCGGTAGGCTGCCAGGTCATTTTCGTCGAGTGCGCTCAGTTGTTGCCCCGCCACCGTAATCTCGCCGGCCGACGCCCGATCCAGGCCGCCGATCAAGTGCAGGAGGGTGGATTTGCCAGAACCAGACGCGCCCATCAGGCAGCAGAACTCGCCCTGCTGCACGCTCAGGCTGACCCCGCGCAGCGCATGAACCTGGGCTTTGCCCATCACATACGTTTTTTGCAGATCCGCAACGTCAATGATCACCGTCGGCATTTTTGGGGTTAGAACCCTCGTGAGAAAGCGCCCAAGAGAAGGCTGGGTGCAGCTCCAACCAGCACGGAAAGCGCCACGTAGATACCCATGATGATGATCGTCTTGTTGCGGCTCAAGCGCCCGCTGATCAGCACGGCCATCCCCAGGAGAACCACATACCAGACGGCAAACAAGTCAATCGAGCTCAGCGCCGCACCCACAAAGCCTAACTGCCCGTTGAGGACCTGATCGGCCGGCGTCACGAGGCCAGAGAGGCCGCCGCCCACGATGGGCGAATGCGTGCTGGCGATGAAAATGATCTGCAAGACGGTGCGTACGGCCAGGGGGAGACTGGCCCATGCGGATGTGCTGAACAGCGCGCCATAGGTGTTCTGGCCGCCGAATGCCAGCCCAAGCAGGTGCAAAAAACCGGCGCGCACGATCCAGGCCAGCAGCAGCGGCCCAATGGCAGCCAGAAGCCCCAGCGCAATCGGCTGGGGCGCTGGACCTTGCAGCGCTTCTGGCGGCAGATTCGCAAAATCCTGCGGCGGCAGGCTCTGTCGTAGCTGTTCGATGCTTGCCAAGCGACGCAGCTCAGCCACGTAGGGCGCCTCGATCACGACGCGCAGCGCCAGCAGGCTGACGATGACGACGAGCGGAATGATGAACAACCACCGTTGCCCATCGCGCACCGCGGTCAGCGCCGCGCGCGGTCGCAGCCAAATCCACCAGAGGAGCGAAAAGAGGCCTGGGCTGTGCGGCTCGGCCGGGCCAGCCGCTGCGGCTGCTGGGTTCAGGGAAAATGACATCGTGTCGTCCTTCGTGTGGATGAATTGAACTGTGTCTGCCGTCCGCACTGACGTTGCCGCGGCGACGCTGGTTCCTGGCAGGCTTCGCTGCGCCGTCGAGACCGCGCAGCCACGCGGCGGTTTGTGCAATGAGGGGTATTATAGCACAACCCTCGCTTTGCTTCCCAATTGCTGAGCGCAGACACGGCCATGAGCTTGTGGCCGATGACCGCTTTGCGGGCGCTGGAAGGCGGATGGCGCCGCGCACGAATCGGCGCCAAAGCGTCCCGAAACCGCCGGAAACACATCTCGAACCCGGCGCGTAGGTTCACGGTCATCATTTGTTCAGCCAGGCCATTTTGGCGCTTTTCCTAGAGAGTGCTAAAATCATTATTCATTATATCGCAATAAGCTGAAACAGCTCGGGGTTTTCTTGAAAGGAGTTGACAGAAGGAACTATGTCACAACGCAGACTCATCACGGCGGTGTTGATCTTACTCGTGATGCTGGCTTCGGCCGTGCCTGCCTTTGCCCTCCCCATCGAACAACCCTCGCTGGACGGAATTCATGTGGTGCAGGCGGGCGAGACCCTGAGCAGTATTGCGCTGCGCTATGGCGTGACGGTGCAGGCGCTCATGACGGCCAACGGCATTGACAACGCCAACCTGGTGTATGTGGGTCAGCGCCTGCAGATTCCCGGCGGCAGCAGCGCCGGGACCGGCGGCGGCGCCAGCGGGGTGTATGTGGTGCAAGCTGGCGACAGTCTCGGCGCCATTGCGGCCCGTTACGGAACTACGGTGGCTAGTCTGATGGCCCTCAACGGCCTTTCGAATGCCAGTATGATTTTCGTTGGTCAGCGCCTGCGGGTCAATGGCGCAGCGCCTGCTGCTGGCGGCAGCGCCCCGACCCCCGGCGCGCGCGTGCATGTCGTCGCCCGCGGCGATTCCCTGGGCGGCATTGCCGCCCGCTACGGCACGTCGGTGGCCGCCATTATCGCCGCGAATGGCCTGCGCAGCGCCAACCTGATCATTGTGGGCCAGCGCCTGCGCATCCCCAGCGGCGGCGCCGCGACGAGCGGCAGCGTGCCGGTGTATCCAGGGGCCGGCAGTCGAGGTCTGAGTTTCCAGGTCAGCATTTCAGCGCAGCGCTGCCAGCTCTATTCTGGCAGCACGCTGCTCAACACCTGGCGCTGCTCCACCGGGCGTTCGGGCTCCGGCACGAAAACCGGTTCGTTCCGGGTGCAGAGCAAGATTCGCAACGCCTGGGGTTCGCGCTGGCAGTTCTGGATGCCCTATTGGCTTGGCATCTACTGGGCGGGCTCGAGCGAAAATGGGATTCATGGTCAACCCTGGTATCCAAACGGCGGTCAGGTGTGGGCAGGCCTGGTGGGAACCCCCATCACTTTTGGCTGCGTCATGTTGGATAACACGACAGCCGCTCAATTGTACAGCCTGGCCTACATCGGTATGCCGGTCACCATTCGTTACTGATCGGCGCGCGCCTGCAGACAAGTGAAGCCAAAGGCCCTTGCCGCCAGGTGAGGGCCTTTTTATGTTGAGATAATCCATGGGGCGCGGCGGCGGACCGTCCCGCGGCGAACATCGCCACGCACCCACCCCATTGAGTAGATACAGTCGAAGCGAAGTGGAAAACGAACAAAATGCCTGAACTAAACCTGACAACGAGAAGTGATATTCGGAATGTTGCCATTATTGCCCATGTGGATCACGGGAAAACGACCCTCGTAGACGCCATTCTCAAGCAGACGCGGGTCTTTCGCGACAACCAATTGGTGATTGATCGCGTGCTCGACTCCAATGATCTGGAGCGCGAGCGCGGGATCACGATCCTTGCCAAAAATATGGCGGTTTACTACAAGGGCGTCAAGATCAACATCGTAGATACGCCGGGCCACGCCGATTTTGGCGGCGAGGTCGAGCGTGTGCTTAACATGGTGGATGGCGTGCTGCTCTTGGTAGATGCGGTGGATGGGCCGATGCCACAGACGCGTTTCGTCCTGCGCAAGGCGCTGGAACTGGGGCATCGCGCCATCGTGGTGGTCAACAAGGTGGATCGTAAGGACAGCCGGCCCGAATGGGTGACGAACGCCATCTTCGATCTCTTTATTGACCTGGGCGCCACCGATGAGCAAGCGTCCTTTCCCGTCGTCTACGCCATCGGCCAGCAAGGCCGCGCCGGCGACACACCGGACACGCTGGCGACTGATCTAACTCCGCTGCTCGATCTCATCCTGAATTACTTGCCCGGCCCCACCGTCAATATGGGCGGCCCGGCGCAGATGCTCATCACCCTGCTGGCCTACGACGACTACAAGGGACGGATTGCCATCGGCCGTCTCTTTGCCGGTCGTTTGCACCGTTTGCAGCAAGTGGCCGTTATTGCGACCAGTGGGCAGGCCAGGTTCGGGCGTCTGGCGCAGGTTTTTTCGCACCAGGGTCTGGAGCGCGTCGAGCAGGAAGAGGTGGAGGCGGGCGACATCGTGGCGGTGACGGGCCTTCCAGAGGTCACCGTGTCCGAGACGGTGGCCGACGCCAGTGATCCGCACCCCTTGCCGCCCATCCGCATCGAAGAGCCGACCGTGCGCATGACCTTTGGCGTCAACACCAGTCCCTTCACGGGCCGCGAGGGCACCTGGAGCACCAGCCGCAAGCTGCGTGAACGTCTGTTCAAAGAACTAGAGCACAACGTCAGCCTGCGCGTGGATGAGACCGACTCAGCCGACACGTTCCTGGTCTCTGGACGCGGTGAGCTGCACCTGGTGGTGCTGATCGAAACCATGCGCCGCGAAGGGTACGAATTCGAGGTCAGCAAGCCGGAGGTGATCTTCCACACCGATGCGGCGACGGGCGAGCGCCTGGAGCCAATCGAGGAGGCTTACATCGAAGTGCCCGAGCCCTGGCTGGGCGCGGTCGTTGAGATGTTGGGCACCCGGCGAGCGCAGCTGCAGGACATGCGTCACAGCGACAATGGCATCGTTTTCCTGCACTACAAGGTGCCGACACGCGGCCTGCTTGGCTTCCGCAACGATTTCCTGACGATGACCAAAGGCAACGGCATCATTCATACGCTCTTTGCGGGGTATGAGCCGTTCTACGGGCCGATTGGGACGCGCACGCATGGCAGCCTGGTGGCCTGGGAGGCCGGCGTTGCCACGACCTACGGCTTGAAGAACGCCGAGGAGCGCGGCACGCTCTTCATCGGCCCCAACCGGGATGTCTACGAAGGCATGATCGTCGGCCAGAACAGCCGCGACACCGATATGGATGTCAACGTGTGCAAGAAGAAGCAGTTGACCAACATGCGGGCGTCGAGCAGCGAAATTCAAATCCGCCTGACTCCGCATCGCATCTTGAGCCTGGACGACTGCATCGAATTCGTTTCCGACGATGAGGTGGTTGAGGTGACGCCTCTCAACATCCGGATGCGCAAGCGGATTCTGAATTCAGATTTGCGACGCAAGGCCGCGAAGGATAAGGACGAATAGAGAGACGCGGGAAGAGAGGAAGCAAGACTTCCGAAGTCTGTCAGGACTTCGGAAGTCTTTTTTGTTTCCACACAGGCTAGGGTCTTTTTGTATCGCCGCGCCGGCTAGGGTCTTGTTGTGTTGCCCCGCAGGTTAGGGCTAGGGCATCCTGGTTTCGGCGATCAGATGATCCACGACCGCATTCATATCGCGCGTCTTTTCGAAGACTCTGAGCTGGCGGTCGGCGCTGGTGCCGTGTTCGAGGATACGGTAGATCGGTTCGATGGCTTCGCGGCTGCCCAGCTCCTCCACTTGCTCGTCCACCAGGCGCAGAATTTCGCGCACGAGCTGTCGCGTGGGCACTTCCGTGTATTTGCCAAAGTCAATCAGCTTGCCGTCAATGCCATGCTGCACCGCGCGACGTTTGTTCTCTTCGATATAGTCGCGGCGGTAGATGCGGAAGGTGATGTTGCGCCGCCGTAGTTCCCACAGCCAGGCGACTACAGCCTGGATGAGCGCGGCAATTGCAATGGCCTCGTCCACGCGCGTCACCATATCGCACACGCGGAACTCGATGGTGGGAAAAGCGTAGTGCGGCCGCACGTCCCACCAGATCTTCGATCCGTTGGGGATGCAGCCGGTGTTGATGAGTGTATCTACGAAACGCTGAAATTCGCCCCACGATTCGAACCGTTCAGGCACGCCGGAGCGAGGAAAATCTTCGAAAACGATGCTGCGGTAGGACTTGAAGCCCGTGTTTTGCCCCATCCAGAACGGCGAGCTGGTGGATAAGGCCAGGATGTGCGGCAGCATGTAGCGCACGACATTCATGCAGTCAATGCCAAAGTCACGATCTTCGATGCCAATGTGGACATGCATGCCGAAGATCAGGAGGCGCTGCGCCAGGATCTGCATGTCCTGCACCACGCCCTTGTAGCGGTCGAACGGCGTGATCTCCTGCTGCCGCCAATGCGAGAACGGATGCGTGGCCGCCGCCACAATCGCCAGGTTATGTTCTTCGGCCAGGCTGATGATGGATTCACGCTGTTTGCGCAGCTCTTCGGCCAATTGGGCGATGTTTTGGCAGATCGGCGTGCCCAGCTCCACCATGGACTGGTGCATTTCAGGCTTGATGGCGTGCTCTTTCAGCACCCCCTTCTCAACGTTCTGGGTGCTGGTCTGCTCCATCAGTTCCGTGATGGCCGCCTTCAAGCCGCGCGTGGAGGGATCAATGATCTGGTACTCTTCTTCGACGCCGATCGTGAGTGATGGTCGCTTCACCATATATCTACCTCATCTACCTCTTGCCATGGTTTTGTGTCTTGGGTGCAAGCCGCGTGGGATACCGCGGTGGTCAGCTGGCTGCCAACCAGGGAATTACCAGGACGATCGCCGTCAGTCCACGCCCTTGCGTGTTTCGAGGATCAAATGGTCCACCACGGCGCGCAGGTTATGGTCATTTTCTTCGTAGACGCGCAGCTGGCGGTCGGCGCTGTTGCCCTGCTCGATGATGGAATAGGCGAATTCTAGTTCGTCGCGGCTGTCCAGTTCATCTACCATGGGGTCAACCAGGCGTAGGAGCTCGCGCACGAGCTGCTTGGCGGAGAACTGCTGCTCTTTGCCGAAATCCACCAGTTTGCCATCCAGGCCGTAGCGCACCGCGCGCCATTTGTTCTCGGCGACCAGGCTGCGGGTGTAGTCGCGAAACATCATGTTATGGCGTCGCAGCTCCACGAGCCAGGCGACTGTCGCTTGCACCAGGGCCGCCACCGCCAGCGCCTCATCCACGGTGGTGCATGCGTCGAAGACGCGGAATTGCAGGGTGGGCAAGCGCCAGTGCGGCCGCACATCCCAGTAAATCTGACGCTCGTGGTCAATACAGTGCGTTGCCATCAGCATGTCAACGTACTGGCGGTATTCACCCCACGAAGCAAAATGGTGTGGGATGCCGCTGCGGGGCAGGTTTTCCAACAGCACGTTACGATACGACTTCAGGCCGGTGTTGCGACCGCTCCAAAAAGGCGAGCTGGTGGACAGGGTTAACATGTGCGGCACCATGTAACGGATGACATTCATCACGTCAATGCGCAGCTCCGGATCTTCGATGCCGATGTGCACATGCGTGCCGAAGATTAGGAGACGCTGCGCCAGCATGTCGCGTCCCGCGACTAATCCTTCGATGTGACCGGGTCGCGGAATGCCTGGCTTGCGCCAGGATGTGATCGGATGCGTGCCGGCCAGGGCTACTTCGAAGCCGCGATCGTGCGCCAGTTTCATGACGCCCTTGCGCTGCTGGATCAAGGCCTGGCGAGCCTCTTTGATGTTGGCGCAGACTGGCGTGCCCATCTCCAGCGTGGCTGGCAGTTCCACCTGCACCTCGCCCTCTGCGTCCTGTTCACGCAGGATCAACCGTTCGTTGTCCATGACGCGCGAGATGATGGAACGCAGTTCGCGCGTCTCTGGATCAATAATCTGGTATTCTTCGCTGATACCAATGTTCAGACTAGGCTCTTGGAACATCGCACGCCTCCATCGAATCTCTTGTCGTCTGCTTGGTTTACACCACGAACGTCGGCACGGTAGAACCGCCACCGGCGGTTACGTTGAGCAGCGTCACCGTGGAAAGGCGGGTCAGGCAGCCGCCAATCATGCGCCCGTGAAACACGAAGGGGTCGCAGTCCACCAGGCGCTGACTGATGTGCACCTGGCCGTCGGTGGTCAAGGCTGGAAAGTCCTCGTACGCGATCTGCACGCGTTCTTGTAGGACAGCATTTTCCGGCAGGCCACTCTGCAAGGCTTTCTCCCACGCGGCGCTGTCAGTTTCCCAACCGATGACAACGCCCTTGCCGCCGTACTCATCGTTCGGTTTGATGACCAGGCGATCCTTGTTTTCCAGTGCAAAGGGCAGTAGATCCACCTCTTGTCCGTGGAACAGCGTTTTTCGTTCTTCGATCATGCGCGTCCAGGGGATGTGCGCATCGAGCGCGGCTCGTTCGGCGGGCGTGAAGAAATGTTGATTGCGCTCATCGCCGACCACCGCGAAGCTGGCTTTTTTGTGCAGCAGCTTGCAGCGGAAGGGGTTCATCATGCAGATTTTGCCGTCGGCCAGCGCGTGGATGATCGGATGATCGAGGCCGTAGCGCTCCAGCAGCTCGGTCGAGAGAACCCGCTTGTAAATGAAATCAACCGCCAGGCCGCCGCCGGCGCCGTGCGCCAGCATCACGCCGTTACGATACTCCAGCTCATCGGGGCTGACGATGACCGCGCGGATGCCCTGCTGGGCGAAGTATTCCTGGAACAGGATGAATTCGTTTGCCGTGGGGACGCCGTGCCAATCCACGATGGCAATCGTGGGCAGCGCCCCCCGATTGCCGCGCCAGGCGTAGTAGATCTCCAGAATCGCGTCCACGGCGTGCTGGCGCGCCCAGAGCGGCGTCAGCGGATAGCGCGCCTGGAAGTTCTTGATCAGCGGCGTCTGCAAGAAGACCTCGGACAGCACATCTTCATAGGCCATGGCTGCCGGGCTTTCGGCGTTGTACTCCACAAACTGCAGCGTGCCATCGTGACTGAAGAACGAATCCAAGCGCGCCGTCGGCACGGGCGTCTCATAGCCGGTCTCCAGCGTGATCAGGTATTCTTCCTCTGGGGTCAGCGCGACCTGGCGCCGCAGAGACGCATCGCCCATCATGGCGTTGTACACCTTGTTGAACGCGCTGATCAGCAGCTCACATTCGCCCACGACATACTTCCACTGCGCTTTCGTCAGCAGATGAGGGCGCAGGACGGTGGTCAGCGGCCGCTCCCCAAAGTACAAGCGACGGGCGCGCATTCCCTGCTCCAGCTCGCTCCAGGTATCGGCCGCCATCGCCGGCGTACACAGGTCGTGGTAGTAAGCGATGATATCGGTGATGTTGGGTTCGGCGCTCATGACCTTTCCTCTTTCACGTTGAATGATCTCGTCGGGGCCGCCTGCTTCGAAGGTTACGGTCGCACCAACCTGCCCCAGGGATACTGATACCCCTGCCAGACGCCCTGCGTCGCGCGGTTGATGACCAGATCGCTCATGGCGTTGAGCGCCCATTCAAAATAGTGCTGCGTCAGGGAATAGATGTCCATGTCAGGCGCCGGGTTCATGAAGTCAATCGCGTAGGGCACCCCGTCGCGCACGGCGAATTCCACGGTGTTCATATCATAGCCCAGAGCCTGGTTGAGGAGTCGCGCATCGTGCACCACGCGCCGCCCCAACTCCGCGTCCATGTGTGCATGCTCCACGTGGTATTTGCGCTCGCGCGGGTCGTACTTCATGGGGAGGATCGTCTCCTGGCCGATGCACATGCAGCGCACGTAATGATCCCACTCGATGAACTCCTGCACAATCATGCACAACTGCTCGCTTTGATCGTAGTAGTAGATCAGTTCATCAATCGTGTTGACTTTGTACACATCACGCCAGCCGCCGCCCCAGGCGTCCTTGAGAATGGCCGGCATGCCCACGTAATCGGCAATGGCCTTCCAGTCAATGGGATATTTTAGATTACGCAGGCTCTCACTGACGACGCCCTCCGGGTAGCTCTTATTGGGCAGCACCACCGTGCGCGGACTGGCGACGCCAAGTTTGGTTGCCAACGAAGCTTCGAAGAACTTGTCGTCGGCCGACCACCAGAAGGGATTGTTGATGACGTACGTCCCCTGCAAGATCGCATTCTTGAGATACGTGCGATAGTATTTGATCTCGTGCGAGATGCGATCCACGATCACCGCATACTCGTTAGGTTCATTCTGGACCGTTCCGCCCAGTTTGACATACTCCGCGAAGACGCCCACATTCCGGCGATTGACTTCTTCGATAAAGGCGGGCGGAAAAGACCATTCGCGGCCGACCATGACGCCGACTTTCTTGATGTCTGCCATCTGATTCCCAGGTTCCTCCTACGTGGTGTCGAACGTGGGCGCTGTGGATGACAACGACCAAGCGTTCATCTGTCAAGGTTGTTCGATTGATTTTGTTATCAGGCGCCGCTGACATACCAGCGGATCATCTGCTGCCAGTAGGGCCAGTCGTGCGACCACCCATTCCACACTCGAAACGCGTGCCAGATGTTCTTGCTCCATAGCGCGCTGGAGAACTCACGATTGTTCTGGTACGCCGGGTCGTGCTCGCCGATGGCGATAATCATGTCCACTTTGCGGATCTGGTCAAGCCGTCCGGGGTCCTGCTCGTGGACAATGAATTCACTGGGGTTATTATAGTAGATGTTATCGTCATAGTAGCCATCGAAGAAGCCGCGCATCTGATACTTGCCGCTCAGCGCAATCGCGCGGTTGACGAGTTCAGGGTGGCGCAGGGCAAAGTTGACGGCATGATAGGCGCCAAAGCTGCAGCCATGGACAATGGTGAACGGCGTCGGATTTCTCCACCAGACGAAGGGCAGCAATTCACGCACCAGGTATTGATCGTATTGCAGATGGCGCATGATGCGTCCGCTGGGGTGTACGGAGCGGGCGTAGAAACTTTCGGCATCTACGCTGTCTACACAGAACAGCTGTAGATTGCCGCTCTCGACATGATCGCGCAGCGCCCACACCATGCCCCTGTCTTCATATTCAAAGAAGCGGGCGCGCGACGTCGGGAAAACGATCATACGCGCGCCGCCATGCCCGAAAACGAGCAGTTCCATCTCTCGGTTCAACGTTGGGCTGTACCATTTATGGTATTCACGATTCATGGATTCGTTCGATGCTCCACTTGTGAGGAATGTGACCGACGTGAAGACTTGCGATCAAGCCGCGTCGCTTGATCTGGCGCGCCATCAGCTCGCCGGCTCGACGAAAGTCAGGGGAAAGTCCACGGTCATTTGATGCAGCAGCGCGTCGCCGCGCGTGAGCAGGACCTGCGCATGGTACACGGCTGCCGGCTGCGGCGCCTGGCGTAAATGCAGTGTGTAGGCAAGCTCTTGTTCGCGCACTTCGACCGCGCTCAAGCTCGCAACCGTATGACCTTCAGGATCGGTAATGACAACATCAAGATTGGGATACTCGGCAAATGCGGTCAGCGCCACACGCAACCACAGTCGGCGCAGATCCGGATAAGGATATACAACCGCCGCCGCAATCTGTGGCGCCTGGTCTTCCCAGTTGATCTGAATCTGCATAGATTACAATCGCTGCGCAATTCGGATTTTAGCTTGCAGAATGACCACCCTTGAGATGCTAACATACCTTCGCTGAGCGAACGCAAGCGCTGGAGGCGAGAGTGGGTGAGAGTCGAACTCACCACGGCCGCTTCGAGCACCCGTCACCGGTTTTGAAGACCGGGGAGCCCACCGGGACCCATCCACCCCCATGACCGCAGCGGGGATGATACAATGCTTTGCACGATTCGTCAAAGTATTGGTCTGCAAGAAAGTCGTGGCGCGCGTCTCTTTGAACGTACTGAGAGGCCGTCGCCCGCGTAACAACAATCGGATTGACGGTGTCATATTGACGGTGTCATAATGAATGGCGTCATCATGATTCGCCGTGCTGAGCGTGTTCCTGGCACTACACAGAGACACAAACCTGCACGCCAATCATTGACAAAAACCCCTGGATTTAGTACCATTGTGGTACTGGACAAATTCACGGCCTTGTGTTAAAATCGTGTGGCTGAGCATGTAGGCTAATGGCCGCGCTCGCTTCCCCACACCAATCTCTCACATTCACGGGTTCAGTTTTAGGAGGCGAAATATGAATCGTGTAACCTTCGTCGGACGGCTGGCAGCTGTGGTGGGCCTGCTGGCGCTTTTGGCCGTAGCGAATGCGGCTCCCGCAATCCAGGCATCGCCAGATGCTGGGACCCTGGCCGTTGGCGCTGGCGCGCAGGTGTGGAACGGCCACAGTTGCTCAGCGCCTGTCCCCATCAACGTGAGCGGCCTGGGCGCTGGTCTGGGCGGCTACGAGAGCAAGCTCAGTTGGGCCGCCGGCCGTTTCAGTTCGGCCGATGCAGACATTTCTATCAACATTGGCACCTACCTCACCAACGGCGGCACCCGCCAACAGACTGGCGACAGCAGCACGCCGGCCCTCAAGGCCGTCAGCACCGACGCCGTCAAATGGGGCGGCTACTCCTGGGGCGCCGGCAACCCGCCGGGCAACATGGCCAATGGCCTTCTCTCCACGGTCAGCCTCAAGCCTACCGCCACCTGCGGCAGCGTGGCGATGACCCTGGCCGAGACGCAGTTGGTTGACATCAACGGCGCCGTCATTGCTCTGACTGCACAGACGGGTGGCACCGCGAATGTTTGGAGCAAGTTTGACGTCAACGGTAGTGGAACCATTACCGGCATTGACGTAACTCAGGTCACCGCCAGGCTTGGGCAAGCTGCCACAGCATGTGGAAATAACTATCAGTACGACTTGAATGACAGCGGGTCAATCACTGGTATTGACGTAAGCCGTGTTACAGCCAAGCTCGGGCAGAACCCCCTTGTCGCTTGCGTCAACTGAACACGAATTTGTCTTAGCCTGACACACTTTCCTACGTTCGAGGAAGTACCGACGAGCCACACCTTACCAGCACTAATGAGACTGGCTCGTCTGCACACATGGATTTTCTGAGGGAGGTCATAAATGACTTTAAGACGTTTGGCGCCCATTGCAGCTTTGCTAGTACTTCTGATAGTGGCAGCCGGCATGGCGAGTGCTTCACCCGCCAATGTGTCGCTCAGTCTTCTTTACATCCATCCTATTGGTAGTAATGCTAGCGAAATCGTAGCACGTAATCTAGGCCCGTCTGGTACTGGAAACGGGGCTATCGGCTTTACTGTGTATCTTGAGTACGACCATACAAAGGGATCGCTGTCTTCCGTGACAACTGGGCCTGACTTTGCGGCCCTTAACTGCGGTTTTGGCACGTTCAAAGCAGATCCTCATCCGTTGAATCCGTCTGGTGTACAGGTCGACGGAACGTGTACCACAAGCATTCCACCTGCTGGTGTTGCAGCACCAACCGGCAACGTCGTGCTCGCCACATTGAATTGGACATGCACATCACCGTTCACGGTGGACTTGAAGACTAACCCGGTTGGCAGCCCTGCCTTGACCGAAGTGTTCGATCCGCTCTTCAATGAGTATTTTGTCCCCGACAATCAGTTAGTTGACGGCGGTGCCTGCGGTAGCCCTCTGGCTGTAACCCTGGCCGGCGTAACCGCCAGCCCGGTGACGCCACTTGGTAATGCATTATATCCGGCCCTGGCTGGTGCTGTGGTTCTACTCGCTGCAGCGGGTGTTGCGTTTCGCGGTGTCCTTCTTCGCAAACCCTAAGTAGGTCACACATCTACTATGACAGGGGCAGCTCAGCAGAGCCGCCCCTGTTGTTTTTGTGCTAGTTGATCGAGCATGTTTTTTCGCATCTCAGGATGATTGATGCTGTATCATAAATCAGCTTTCTTGCTGCTTCTTCGTTTATGCCTCGTGTTCTTATTTATGATGTTGACTGTAGTGAACTTTGCGTCAGCATCAGACCCAACTTCTTTTCATATTCGCCCCTTAAATGCGACGACGTCTGAGTTGGTGGCGAAAAACCTGGCTGTGGACACCGGCAGTTTACCCATTGTGGCGTGGGATGTCTATGCCAGTTTTGATCACGCCAAGGGTCACCTCGCCAGTGTATCCCCTGGCCCGGCATGGCAAGCACTCGATTGTGGCTTTGTAATCCATGTCGTGGACGGGACTGACCCATTCGACGCTAACGATGTCTTTCTAAGCGGCTTTTGTACAAATCGCATCGAAAACGGCGTCCGGGGTGAAGAAATCGTTCTGGCAACTCTGACGTGGCAGGACTGTCGTTCTGGCTTTGTCGTAGATTTGCGATCGCGTCATGCTGAACGCAAGAATCCTCTCACTGATGTTGTAGACGTAAGCCTGCAAAGTGAGCAATATGTACCAGACGCCGACCTCTTCGACGGCGGCGCGTGTGGCGACACGACCCAGGGCATCCAAACAACGATTGATAATCCCCTGCCGCAAGCCTCCCCGCTGGCGACCTCAGCCCCGATCCTGGCTTTGGTGGTGGGCGGCGTCATTCTGGCGGCGGCCGCAGCGGCCGCTTTCCTGCGCCTGCGCAGGTCCTGACAACAGTTGAATCGGAGGAAAACTATGCGACTCACACGCGCAACCTGTTACCTGCTTCTCGCGTTGACCCTGCTGGCGACCACCACGGCCCTGGCGGCCGGCGCGGTGGTCACACTCACCCCCCCGGCCGCCGCGGTCCCGGCCGGTGGTGAATTCACGACCGACGTCACCATCAAAGGGGCGGAGGCCGTTTTGGGCTTCCAGTTCGATGTCATTTATGACGCCAACCTGGTGGAGTTGACCTCCTTTGACCTCGGCCCGTGGTTGGGCAATTCTGGTCGCAGCCCCGCTAAGCTCGGCCCGGCCTTTGCCAAGGAAGGGGGACGCGCCACCGTCGGCGCGTACACCCTGGGTCAACAGGCAGGCGCCGGCGGCGACGGTCTGATGGTCACGCTGCACTGGAAGACCAAAGCCGCGGGCAGCCTGGATTTGCAGCTGCAGAAGCTGCAGTTGGCCGGGGCCGGCGGTACGGCGCTGCCCGGCGAAATCAATGAGGGTAAGGTCAACGTCGCCATTGGCAATGCTGCAGCCAGCAGCGGCAGTGGATCGCCCACAGGCCCTGCCAGCGGCTCTACAGCGGCTGGCAACGGCGGCAGCTCACAGTCCCTGCTTTTGGGCGGGGCTATTCTGGTCCTGGCGATTGTGGCTTATTTCTTGCTGCGCCGACGCCAGGCCTGAGCAGTGCGCGGTTGGCAATAGAAAACCAGGCTTCACACGGAAGCCTGGTTTTTTGTTGCCATAATCTATCGAAGAAACGAGGCCTTCTGTCTCCGCCGCGGAGAAGGCCTTACCGAGTGAGCACTTACCGGTCGTTCACCTACCAGGAAGAGACGTCATCGTCATCGGCGTCGTCGCTCCAGTCATCGTCCTCTTCTTCGTCATCCTCGATGTCGTCTTCATCCATCCAGTCCTCGTCCTCATCCAGGTCGAGATCCAGATCGTCGTCTTCCCACTGGTCATCCGTTGCATCCGCCTCGACCTGTCCTACCTCTTCGTAGGTCAAACAATAGCCCTCTTCGCTCAGGCGAATTGTCTCGGCGCCGCAGAAGCCGTCATCCCAGTTGCCACAGTCTGAGAGGGGGCAGAGAATCTTGGTCATATAGGTGTATCTCCTTTTGACGAGGTCACGCTGCAATCACAGCTTCTACATCTTCGTAGTCATCGTCGCTCTCGTCGAGATCGTCGAAGTCTACGAAGTCGTCCTCTTCGTATTCGAAGTATTCAAATGCCTCTGTGGGCGCCTCACATTCAGGGCAACGGTCTGGCCGTTTCTGCCCTGGTGCAATATACCCACATTCCATACATTCCCATTCACCCATGTAGTGGGTTTCTCCTTGGTCAAGAGGGTCAAAGTTATTCTAACCGCTTTTAGTGAATTGTCAAACCACCCTGCGACCTTACAAGTTCCGGACTCCTGCGCTTGTTTGGCCGGCAGCCCCACTGCGGACCGGGTTCTTAACCACAGAGATCACAAAGAACGCAAAACAGCCGCCAATTTGCACCGGACCCACCGTTTCTTTGTGATTACTCGCCCCCGCATGCGTTCTTTGCGGCTGAATGTGTGTTGTATTTGGGAATTCCTGTGGTTCGGACTTGTTTGCTCACGTTGGGGTCGCGCGGGAGGCGATGATGTCCGCGTACTGCTGCGCCGCGTGTTCACCGGCGGGCGTCAATGCGTAGACGCCGCGCGCCGTGCGGTCGAACCAGCCGTAATAGTTGCGCTGCAAAATAGCCGCGGTATTGCTCAACCCCACCGCGGCCTTGATATCTTCCACCGCGCACGCGCCATGCGCATGCAAATGCCCTACGACCCGCAGGGCTTGCAGGCGATACGCGGTGACGAGTGGACGCCGCGTGCTGCCGCCCGTGTTGAAATCGCCCATGCGGCCGTCAAACTCCGTGGCGACCTGGGCCTGCTTGCTGCGCCGCGTACGCGGCGCTTGCGCGGCTTCTGCTTCCAGCACAACTTCCACGAGCGGCGGCTCGATGGCAAAATTGACGGTCAGCAATCCAAGCCCCAGCCGTCGGCACAACTGCTGGACTTCACGCCACCACGGCGTGCGCAGCTTGCGGCCGGGCGTTTCGATCGCGACGTAGACATGATTTGTCACCTGCTGGCGGCGCAGCCCCTGCAGCACCAGGGTCAGGTTGAACGTCAGCTTCATCTCCACCACCACCAGCCGCGCTTCCTGTCGGGCCACCAGATCGCAATCCTTGACCTCGCCACGTATCTCGTAGCCCTGCTGCTCAAAGAAGCGCTTGAGCGGCGCGTATAGATCACTCTCCTGCCTGACTGCCATGCGCCGATTATAAGCGGCAGCGGGCGTGCAAGGCAAATTGGCCTGAAAGTAGAATTTGCCAAGTCGTTCTGTTCGTCGTAAGATAAACAGCAACAGGTGCACCGCTGCCTGGGGTGAAAAACCACCCTGCACAGCGCTATCTGTAAACGACTTGACAGAGAAAAGGGAGCATCACCGGATGAAAAACCTGCTGAAATGGCTGCTGCCGCTGGCGTTGATTGCAGTGGCCATCATGATTCTGCGCAAGACTCTGGGCGAACAGAAGGCGATTGATCTGAGCGGAACAGAGAACAAAGGCCCGTCTGAGGCGGAAGCCTTGAGCGAGGCCGCACTGGGCGGCGAAATTAGCCCTGACCTGTTGAAAATCCTGGTTTGCCCGTTGGATAGAGGGCCGTTGACGCTCAGCGCCGACGGTAAGTGGCTCATCAACCCACGCAACGGCTATCGCTATCCCATTCGCGATGGCATTCCGATCATGCTGATTGACGAAGGGCGCAAATTCCAAGACACGAGCCTCATCGTTCAACCGGCGTAGTCCCATGAAACAAGATCTTGACCTGGCCATGGCCGACATGGGACTGGACGCTTTTGTCCTCACGGGCGACGCGACGCTTGATCCTGATGTGTTCTACATGACCAACGGGGCCTTGCTCGAGGGCGCCATGATCGTGAAGAAACGGGGCGAGGCGCCGCTGCTCATTCACAGCCCGATCGAACGCTTTGCGGCCGAGCAGTCCGGACTGGCGCTCATCAACCGCCAGCGCTGGGACTATCGCGCCATCTCAGGCCGTTTCCCCGATCGCTTCGACGCCATGGTCGAGTATCAGCGCCAAATCCTCAGCGACCTGGGCGTGCAAGGCCGCGTGGCGTTTCTGGGCAAGATGGATGCCGGCTACGCCTACCGTTTCATTGGCAGCCTGCTGCAGGCCATGCCGGCTATTCAACCGGTGGCCGAGTTCGAGTCCGTCTTCGAGCGTGTGCGCCAGACGAAAGACGCCGCGGAAATTGCGGCGCTGCGTCAGGTCGGCGAGAAGACCACCCAGGTGGTGCAAGCCGTGGTGGACTTGATTCAGCGGCAGGCTGCGCGAGAGGGCATCCTGGTCAAGGCCGACGGTCAGCCGTTGACGATTGGCGATGTCAAGGCTTTCATGCGCGCCCGCTTTTTCGACCTGGAACTGGTGGATGACGGCGCCACGATTTTTGCCCAGGGCGCAGACGGCGCGAATCCACATCACACGGGCAACGACGCCCAAGCCTTGCGTTTGGGCAGCCCGATTGTATTCGACATCTTCCCCAGGGACCAGCGTTCTGGCTATTATCACGACATGACGCGGACATTTTGCATTGGCTATGCCCTGCCGCATGTCCAGGCTGTTTATGACACGGTGCTTGGCGCCTTCGACGCGGCGGTGGCCGCGCTGCGCGTCGGCGAGGCCTCTGGCTTCTACCAAACGCTGGTCTGCGACTACTTCGAGGCGCGTGGCTACACCACGATTCGCCAGGATCGTATGACCACGCGCGGTTACAACCACTCATTGGGGCATGGCCTGGGGCTGCGCGTGCATGAAGCGCCCATCCTCAGCGACATGCCGGGATCGAGCGTGCCTCTGCTGCCAGGCGCTGTCATCACGATCGAGCCAGGGTTGTACGATGCCGAAGCAGGCTACGGCGTGCGCATCGAAGACACCTTCTTCGCGGACGCGCAGGGCGCGTGGCACAGCCTATCACCTTTTCCCAAGAACCTCGTCATTCCCATGGATTAGCGCCATGATTTTCGGCCCTTGCTATGCCTGACTGGATGCACGTCCGCTACGATCCGGTTCACCGCGCAGCTCATCTGACCGATCCCTATCGTACGCAGCTGCGCGTGCGGCTGCAGGCATTCCAGAGTGTGCGCCTGCGTCAGGATCATGACGACCTGGCGCGTTCCCCGCAGTATGGCCGGCTGGCGCAGTTCTTCTTCGAGGATATCTACGGTCCGCACGACTTCGACGACCGCAACACGCGCTTTCGACAGTTGTACGACAAGCTAGTGCACATTGTCGGCCCCAAGCCGCTGGCCGCGATGAAGGAATCCCTGGACTTGGTGGAACTGACCGACGCGCTCGACGATTATCTGATTGATGTGCTGGTGCTGCACGGCAAAGCCGACGCATGGACGACCGAGGACTATGAGTGGGCCTATCGTGAGTGCGACAACTACTTGGCGCGGGTCGAGCAGATCGAGCGCATCGGCGCCACACTGCGGTCAGTCGCCAACCTCAGCCGCCTGCCGCTAATTGACTGGCATCTGAAGGCCCTGCGCCTGCCCGCGCGGCGCCTGGGCTGGGAGCCAACGCTTGGCTTCCTGATTCGCGGCTACCAGGTTTTCCACCATGCACGCAATGTGGAGCCGTTTGTGCGCGCCGTGGAGACGCGCGAGACCGCGCGTCTGAATCGCATCTACGGCGTTACGGCTTGAGATGTTCGCGCACCGTGCGCACCAGCATGTCGGCGCGCAATTCAGGCAAGGTGAAGCACGGCGCGCCCATGGCCTCGGCCAGGTTGCGCGCCAGGCCGCGATCGAACGCCGCATGCTCCATGTTGATGACCACGCCCCGCAGGTGATTGGCTTTGATCAGGTTGGCCATGCGCGTGGCCTCTTCCTGCGGCGGCATGCCCGTCATCGAGACATTGCCGGCGCCATCCGTCAGCAAGACGATGATCGGCAGCACTTCCTGGTCGCGCTGACGGGCGGCCAGGCAGATTTCATACGCCAGCAGCAGGCCGCTGCTCAAGGGCGTTTTGCCGCCCACGGGAATCGTGCGCAGGGCGCGTTCCGCCAATTCGACGCTTGACGTCGGCGGCAAGATCAAGCGCGCGCGGTCTTTTTGAAACACCACCAAACCCACCTGATCCCGTCGTTGATAGGCATCCATCAGCAGCGACAGAATGGCCCCCTTCGTTGCCTCCATACGTTCGGCCGCGGCCATGGACCAGCTGGCGTCCACGACGAACAGCACGAGATTGGCCGTACGCCGTACGCGGATCTTCTGCTGCAAATCGCGACGCTGCACAGCGAAGGCGACCGCGCGTTCGGCGCGCAGATGCGCGCGCTGCAATTGGTAGGGCGCGGCTGTGCGAATGGTGGCATCGAAAGCGATGTCATTGGGGCGGTCGTGGATGGGGCGGGATTTGATGTAACGGCCCCGCTTGCGCTCTGTGCGGGTGACAGAGCGTTTGCCTGCCTGGCTGCGGGCCATCCGATCCAGCGGCGTATCGAGGCGCTTGGTTTTGAAGGTGTCGCCGATCTTGATCGGCCGGCCAGCCGGGGCTTTGTTTTCTTCTCCGCCTTTGCTGGGGTTCGTGCTTGTATCGGGCGAGCCGCTGGCGCCTTGCGGTTCACCCTCTTGCGTTTCGTCGCTTACGTCATCTTTTTTTTTACGCTCGACGATGGCGTCTGATTTTCGGCCCCGCTGCTCTCTTCGGGCGGCCCCATATCCGCGCGAATCTGACGCAGGCGCTCTTCGAGCTGGCGCGGCTCCAGGGCAATATCCTGGAAGGGCGCTTTCTTCATGCGGTGGGGCAAAGCCAGCTCGGCTGCCAGCAAAATGTCGCGCTCGCTGAGATGCAAGCGACCTTCGTACGCGGCATGGGCGCGCGCCGTTTTCAGGATGGCAATGTCGGCCCGATGGCCGTCCACCTTGAAATCTGCGGTCAGAGCGGCAATCATGTACAGGTCGCGCGGCGAATACTCAACCAGGGGTAAACGGCTGCGCGCGTGGTCAATTTCTTCGGTCAGGTGTCGTTCGGGCGTGTGCCAGCGCGCGCGGAAGCCGTCTGGGTCTTGTTCGAATTCGATGCGGCGCTTGAGGATTTCGACGCGCTGATTCGCGTCATTGATGCCCTGCATATCCACACACAGCGCGAAACGATCCAGGAGCTGCGGCCGCAGATCGCCTTCTTCTGGATTCATGGTGCCGATCAGGATGAAACGCGCGGGGTGCTGAAATGAAATGCCTTCGCGCTCGACTACGTTGATGCCCATCGCGGCCGAATCGAGCAAAATATCCACCACGTGGTCATCGAGTAGATTGACCTCATCCACGTACAGCAGGCCGCGGTTGGCTGCGGCCAGCACGCCTGGCTCAAAATGACGTTCGCCCCGCTGAATCGCCTTTTCGATGTCCAGCGTGCCCACGACGCGGTCTTCAGTCGCGCTGACCGGTAGATCAACGAAACGTGTGCGCCGAATCGCGGTGGACAGCACCTCGCCGCGTTCCAGGCGACTGCGGCAGTTGTCGCACAACTGATCCGGGCGATTGGGGTCGCACTGGAAAGGGCAGTCGGCTACCACTTCGATTTCGGGGAGGAGCGCGGCCAGCGCGCGCGCCGCGGTTGATTTCGCGGTGCCGCGTTCGCCGCGAATCAGTACGCCGCCGATGCGCGGACTAATGGCATTGAGAATCAACGCCCGGCGCATGCGGTCTTGGCCGACAATGGCCGTAAAGGGAAAGATGGGAGCCGGCATCTAGTTCTTCTCCAAGCCCAGGTTTGGCAACGCTACTGCCGTGAAACCAGGTGTAGGGGACGAATTCCCATGTACGTGTCGCCGCCCGTAAGGGTGCGCAGAATCACGTCCGGTAGTTTCCATGGGATCAGGTTGTGCATCTCCGCCGGGCTGAGGGGTTCGTTGTTGTTTGCCAGGAAGAGGCGAAAAACAGCCGAGGCCAACGGCAAATTGTTGTTGATGTAGTCTGGCTTGCGCGCGCAGACCGTGCGTAAGCACTGCCACAGCGCATCAGTGCGCTTGACCTCCGCCGTGTCAGGGTCAATCCAGTCAACCATCTCGGTGTGGCGGTGACTAGGGAAACGCGCCTTACAATCATCGCACAACTGATTGCGCAGATACAGGCGGAAATCAAGGCCGCTTTTTTCCCACCAGTTGAAGTCAATATGAAACTTGGTGTCAATGGTTGGTTTCATCCAGGTCGTTGCCATAAATCTCCGCTTTCTCTTGGTTTGATGAACTCTTGACTAGACACGAACTGCCATCGCCCAATAGCCGCTGCCCATGCTGCGCAAGGTGCTATCGGTGGCAAGAATGGCGAAGATCGGCCCGGGCGGTGTTCGCCGCACCAGGTTGACTGCGCTGTAAATTGTTTTGGCGTGGACCGTCCCCTGTGAGCTTTTGCCGGCCAACTCTTGGGTTAGCTGCCTGACGAGACGGCTGAGCGGCACCTGTTCGGCCGCAATCTGCTGGCGATAACCATCCAGCGCGCCCAGGCTTACTTCGGCTACCGTCAGGTGCTCATCGTAGTCGCAGGTGATGGCCTGTTTTTGCAGCACGAACACCAGTTCGTTGTCCTTGATTTCGGCCGTGCGTGACCATTCGCGACGCATCCGTCGCGGCCGGAAGTCCACCACGTATTCGAGCGGTTCGCGCGTGCGTTCCAGCGTAATAATCGCGCCCACCGGCAGCTTGTGCTGTTCGAACCAACCACTCAAGCCGGCGATATAGCGTCCTTCATGGCAGACAAACGCAGGGAAGCGCGCCCCCCACCGCCCATCAATCAGCGTGATCATAGTGCTGCGGCCAAGACCGCGTGGAAAGAAGCCTTGCGCGCGACTGCTCAAGGGCAGGGTGCCGGAGCGCAGGTGGGGATAAATCAGGTTGAGCGTGACGGTTGGCACGACCATGGATGGCTCGACGGTGATACTGCCGATTGACCACTCGTCGTCTAGCTCCCATTCTTGCTGCAGCATCTCGACGCCCAAGACCATGCGATCATAGGCGACTGGCTCATAGCGCAAGATGGCGGGCGTCTCCCAAACTTCAGGCGGCTCCAGGCGGCGCAGATACCAGGCCGGTTCAGCCCCGCTGCCCACGTCATCGAAGCGCTCATCCTGGCGCAGCACGGCATTCGTTGAAAAGCGACGCAAGTGCTCTGGCACTTCAGTCGGCAGATTCATTTCGCCAATCAGGGCCGTCGTAGAGATTGGCCGGCCTTGCACTTCGATCAGTGCTTCAGCGATGTTCAGATGCCCGATGTGCACCTCGACCAGGACATCGCGCGTGAGCCATGAATCTCCATCGCGCACAAAGGCCGGCTGCGTGGAGGAGCGCATCTGCTCCACCAACGCAGCGCGCACAGGGCTGCCATATTGGCTGTAGAGTTCACGCGGGGTTTGCAGGCGTTCGCCGGTTTCGATGGTGTCGCCATCGGTGCGGTTGAGCCGGTGTGTTGTTTTCAGGCTGCTGGCAAACTCACGCCGCTGCGCCTCGCCCTCGAACATCACCTCGAGGACATCAAATTCTCCGTGCTCCGGGTTCTCCCCATGGCGCCGCGCGGTGATCGTCCCCACGGTATAATCGAGCGCCGGAAACACCACCTGTTGACCGACATCGTAACTCTTGCTGGGTTGATAGATCGTGCCCTTGCTCAACTCATTACGTATCTTACTCTCTTCGCGTTGGCAGCGGTACTCCATCAAGGCCAGGGTCAGGCTTTCGGTGGTCTGCGGTGTTTCTTTCTCTTGAAGATAGCTGCCGAGGTACTCCAGATCATCGAGATTGATTTTGAACGGCTCCCGCCAGTAGGCGGCTGTCTGTGTATTGCGACGAATCACCCCGTCTATCCTCCTCTATGTGGTCTCACCTTTAGTTTTTGTTTGACGATTTCAATTTCTTATGCAAATCTTCACAATTTTAGCAGTTTGCCGCCCCTTTGACAAATGCGTGCGGATGTCTTTGTCAAGCATCCTGTCCGTTGGTATAATGACGGCACACTGGCAGCCAGCACGCTGGGTTGTCCAGGGCAACCAGGCGCTCGTGCTGAGCCTGGCAATTTTGACTGACATGGAGGCATTTGGCTATGCCAACGTTTGATCCCGATGAGACGCCCGCGGCGGGTGACGACTGGAATGAACCAGCCGCCGCCGATGGCGCGGATGGCGCTGAAGAATGGGCCAATGAGCCGGTTTTCGCGGAAGAAAGCGGCTCCCGGCGCCCTGGGTTCTTGGCCTGGATTGCCGGCGGCGCCGTTCTGGCCTTGATCGTGTTGGCCTTGATCTGGGGCGTCGGCGGCATCGGCCGCGTTGAGCCAACGGCCACGCCCACCGCCACCCAGATCAAAGTCTTCCAGGCCACCCCCACGCCCACCGTCCTGGCCGGCGCCATCATCACTCCCACGGCCGGCCTGCCCATCACCGGCACGGCGGCGACGCCGACGCCCGCGCCGATCGTGGGCGCCCAGATTCGGGTCGGCGGGCGTGTACGCATCATCAACGCGGATCCCGAGGGGATCAGTTTCCGCTTTGGCCCTGGACAAACCAACCAGCGCATCACGACCCTGAACGATGGCGTTGAGTTGACGGTCATGGAGCCGCCGCCCGGCTACGCAGATCCCTATCCCACCGCGGCCGATGGCTTCACCTGGTGGCGCCTCCGCCAAGACGATGGCACGATCGGCTGGGCGGCTGCCAACTGGCTGCAGCCGATCAACTAAGCGGAGCAACATGATAGATCTCACGCAACGCGCCGCCGCCCTACGCCAGGCGCTCAACTATCACGGCTACCTCTACCACGTCCTCGACGCGCCGCAGATTAGCGACGCGGAGTACGACGCGCTGCTCAACGAATTGAGGCGCCTGGAGGCCGATCATCCAGAACTGCAAACGCCGGACTCGCCCACGCAGCGCGTGGGAGGCTGGGTGGCCGAACGTTTCGTCAAGGTGCGCCACCCGCAGCCGATGCTCAGCCTGAGCAACGCGTTCAATGCCGGCGATCTGCGCGCCTGGCGCGACCGCACGTTGCGCTTGCTGCCGCCCGAGGTGGGGCAAACCCTAACCTACGTGGTCGAACCGAAGATTGACGGCTTGACGGTCGTGCTGCACTACGACAACGGGCGCTTTGTGCTGGGCGCTACGCGCGGCGATGGCCTGGAAGGTGAGGACATCACCGCCAACCTGCGCACCGTGCGCGGGCTGCCGCTGACCGTGCCGCTGACCGGTGATCGGCCCGCGCCGGCGCGCCTGGTGGTGCGCGGCGAGGCCTATGTCAATGTGGCCGATTTTCAGCGCTTCAATCAACTGAGCGCGGCGCAGGAAGCGCGCACCTACGCCAACCCGCGCAACTTCGCCGCCGGCTCGCTGCGCCAGCTTGACTCCGCGATCAGCGCGCAGCGCCCCCTGCGCGTCTGGGCTTACCAGGTGGTGGCGCTTGAAGGCGCACCCGCCCTCGCGACGCAGTGGGACGCGTTGACCTACCTGCGTGATCTGGGCTTCCCGGTGATCCCCCTGGGCGAGCATGTTCGCCTTTTCGACGACTTCGACCAGGTGGTGGATTACGTGGCGGCCTGGGAAGAGCAGCGCCAGGCGCTGCCTTACGAAACGGATGGCCTGGTGATCAAGATCAACCAGCTGGCGTTGTATGAAGAGCTGGGCTTTGTGGGCAAGGAGCCGCGCTGGGCCACGGCCTACAAATACCCGGCGCGCGAAGTCATTACGCGCGTGCTTGACATCCAGGTCAACGTAGGTCGCACCGGCTCGATCAATCCCTTTGCTGTGCTGGAACCGGTGGCTGTCGGCGGCGTGATTGTGCGCAACGCCACGCTGCACAATGCCGACTACATCGCCGAGCTGGATCTGCGCATCGGCGACCGTGTGGCGATCAAGCGCGCGGGCGAGGTCATTCCGCAGGTGCTGCGCAGCCTGCCGGAGCTGCGTGACGGCGCCGAGCGCGTGTGGACCATGCCGGAAAAATGCCCAGTCTGCGGCGAGCCGATTCAGCGCACGGCGGGCGAAGTGGCGTATTACTGCGTCAACAGCGCATGCCCCGCGCAGTTGGTGCGCGGCATCGAGCACTTTGTGTCGCGGGGCGCAATGGACATCGAAGGCTTTGGCATTCGCCAGGCTGAGCTATTCGTCCAGTTGGGCTTCATCACCGACCTGGCCGGCATCTACTACCTGCACGAACGTAAGGCCGAGCTGCTGGCCCTGGAAGGCTTTGGCGAGAAGAAGGTCGCGAACCTGCTGAGCGCAATCGAGGCATCAAAGGAGCGGCCGCTCGGTCGGCTGCTCAACGCATTGGGCATTCGCGGCGTCGGCGCGGTGGGCGCGGAAACCATCGCCAGCCATTTCGGCCGTATCGAGGCCCTGTTGACGGCCACCGTGGACGATTTGAGCCAGATCGGCGGTGTGGGGCCGGTGTTGGCGGGTAGCGTCGTGGATTGGTTCAGCCACGCGCCGAACCGGCGGACGATCGAGCGCCTGCGCGCCGCGGGCGTGCGCCTGGCCGCAGAGGCTCCGGCGGCGGTCGGGCCGCAGCCGCTGGCTGGGCTGACTTTTGTCATCACCGGCACGCTGGAAGGCGTGAGCCGCGAAGAGGCGAAAATCCTGATCGAAGGGGCTGGCGGCAAGGTGACCGACGCGATCAGCAAGAAGACGAGCTATCTCCTGCTCGGCGCCAATCCTGGCAGCAAGGCGGCCAAAGCGGCCAGCCTGGGCGTCCCCACGATCGGCATGGACGAGCTGCGGCGGCTGTTGAGTGCTTGACGAAACTATCATGAGGATGACGAGGTGGCTGTGGCGAATTCCCAATCCCGTTTGAGCGAAGAGATCAAGCTCGAAGGGCATATCATTGACTCCCTGATTCTGCCGCGCGTGATGGATGTCATCATGGACGCGGGCGGCAACTTCGACGTGCTCGAAGTGGACGTGGGCACGCACAAGCACGCGATCAGCCTGGCGCGCATGAAGGTGTTTGCCGAGACGCAAGAGCAGATGGATCACATCATCACGGCCCTGCAAGAACTGGGTGCGCAATTGGTCAACAGCGACGATGTCGCCGTGGCGCCCGCGCCCGCGGCCGGCGCGCTGCCAGACGCCTTCTACTCTACGACCAACCTGCCCACCGAGGTGCGCCTGAACGGCCGCTGGCAGCCGGTGGAGGGCACGGAGATGGACCTGGTGGTGGTGGTGGAGCCAGACCAGGGCCGGGCGCGCAACGTGCCGATTTCGGAGATCAAGCAGGGCGATTTGGTCGTGATTGGGCACAGCGGCATCCGGGTGCTGCCGCCGCAGCGCCAACGTGAGCAGGAAGTCTTCAGCTTCATGCGCAACGAAGTCTCGTCGGAGCGGCCGAACAAGCTGGCGATTGCGCAGATTGCGCGCACCATGCGCCAGGTGCGCGAGGCCGGCCAGCGCATCTGCTTTGTGATCGGCCCGGCCATCATTCACAGCGGCGCCGGGCCGTACATGGAGCGGCTGATTCGCAGCGGCTATGTGCAGGTGCTCTTCGGCGGCAACGCCATTGCCGTGCACGATGTCGAGTCGCAGCTTTTCGGGACTTCGTTGGGCATCAACCTGACCAACGGGCTGCCGGTGCCTGGCGGCCATAGCCACCACATGCGCGCGATCAACGCCATGCGCCGCATCGGCTCGATCAAGCGCGCGGTGGAGATCGGCTTTCTGCGCAGCGGCTTGATGGCCGAGGCCTACCGCAGCGGCATTGACATGGTGCTGGCTGGCTCCGTGCGGGATGACGGCCCTATGCCCGATGTGATTGGCGACATGAGTGAGGCGCAGCGCCAGATGCGCGCGGCGCTGCAAGGCGTGGACATGTGCATCATGCTCGCCACCATGCTGCACTCGATTGCCACCGGCAACCTGCTTGCCAGCCATGTCAAGGTGGTGGCGGTGGATATCAATCCGGCGACCGTGACCAAGCTCGCGGACCGCGGCTCTTTCCAGGCCGTGGGCATCGTAACCGATGCCGAATTGTTCTTGCGCGAGCTGGTGGAAGAGCTTGACCTGCCCGAATAGGTGACGAAACCTGATGCTCGATCTGCTTTTTCACCCTGAGTTGATTCATCGCTCCGTTTTCGTTGCACCCGGCGCGGTCATCACCGGCCAGGTGACGATGGGCCCGGAATCATCGGTCTGGTTCGGCTGCGTGCTGCGCGGAGACGTCAACACGATTACGATTGGCGCGCAGTGTAACATCCAGGACGGCAGCATCCTGCACGTGGATGGCAACAAGCCTTTGCGCCTGGGCGACCGTGTCAGCCTGGGGCACGGCGCCATCGTACACGGCTGCACCGTGGAGGACGACGTGTTGATTGGCATTCGGGCGACGGTGCTCAGCGGCGCGGTGATCGGCCGCGGCTCACTGATCGGCGCGGGCGCGGTGGTGCCCGAAGGCATGGTGGCGCCGCCCGATTCGCTGGTGCTCGGGGTGCCGGCCAAAGTCGTGCGGCAGGTCAGCGCCGAGCAGGCCGCCATGATCCGCCGCATCGCCCAGGCCTACGTCAAATACAGCCGCGCCTACCTGGCCGGCCGCACCGCGCCCTCCGCGCAAGGTATGCAGGCGTGACTTCGATGCCGGACGCCTCAACCGAGCTGGCTGCGCAGGCGCGCATCCAGGCTGCGCAGGCGCGCATCCAGGCTGCGCAGGCGCGCATCCTGGGTCAGCAGAGCCGCGCGGCCGAAGACCGCGGCGATCTAGCGGCCGCTTTGGCGTTGAATGAGGCGACCGCTGCGGGCTTCCAGGAGGCCGGCGATGCCCCGGGGCTGCTGGTGGCCTACCGCAGCCGCGCCTTGATCCTCCTGCGCCTCGGCCGCCTGGATGACGCATGCACTCAATTCGCGCGCGCGCTGGCGTTCGCGTTGCAGATGGATGCGGAGTTTGTGTGGGATACCGTCGGGCAGATGGTGGGCGTGGCCGGCTACCTGGGGCAGGCGCAGGCCGCGAGCCTGTTGCCCCTGGGCGCCGCGATGCGCAGCGCCCTGCAGCACGTGCAGGATGTGCGCGGGGAGTATCCGTTGGAAATGCGCGGCCCGGTGGAGATGGCAACGGCCCTGGGCAACATCTACGCGGCGATGGGGATGCTGGACGACGCCATGCAGGGCCGCGAGGCGCTGCCTGAACAGGCGGTCGAACGCCTGCGGGTGGATGCACTGACGCAGGCGTGGGCCGTGGATGCGCTCAGCCGCCAGGCGTGGGGCCTTGTGCCCTGGCTCAAGGCGTGGCTAGAGGCGCGGGGTCTGCTCACCGACTTGTAGGTTCGGCTTCCTGGCCGGACGATGCTGGCGCAGGGAAGCAGCTTCGAGGCAGAGGGTGTCGTCACGCCGGCGGCGTGACCTCCTGGCCGGACGACGATGTTTACCGCAGAGCGCGCCGATCTTTGTAGGTTCGGCCTCCTGGCCGGACGACGCTGGTGCAGGGAAGCGAACTCCAAGGCGGAGAGCGTCGTCAGGAGGCGTGACCTCCTGGCCGGACGACGATGTTTACCGCAGAGCGCGCCGATTTTTGTAGGTTCGGCCTCCTGGCCGGACAACGCTGGTGCAGGGAAGCGATCTTCAAGGCGGAGAGCGTCGTCAGGAGGCGTGATGTACGACTTTTCGCCTCTGTGTCGTGGCGTCTTTGCGTTGAGATACGTTCCCACACTTGTAGCGCAAGCCGCCGGCTTGCGCGCCTCGCGCAGCCACGCGTGATTTATCGCCAACGACGTCGTCACGCCGGAGGCGTGACCTACGACCTAGCGCGTAAAATCGCCCTTGACGCGAAAGACGCCCAACTGACCGCCGTTGGGCGCGGTGCTTTCCCACTGCACCGCAACATCGGCCTTGCGCCCATCCTCTAGCTCAAGGCGCAGCGGCGTTTCCCGGATCAGCTCGATGCGCACCTTTTGGTGGCGCTTCACGTACTCATAGTTGATGCGGAAGCGGTCTTCTGCTTGATGGTTGTCCGTAAACTCGAAGACGTTGCATGTCAGATCGGCTACCGGCTTCTTCTGTCCGGTGATGTAGAGCGTTCCCTTCACAGGCGTCATTCCTTTCTGCCGCGTCCTGATTTGTGCCAGAATCTACGAACGATTATAGCCTCGCCAGAAATGCCTGTCAATTCCTATGGCGCAGGCGCCCAATTGGCCGTTGCCAGCATGAAGTCTGCAATCGAAATCTGGCCGTCAAGGTTCAGATCCAGGCGCGGGACATAGCGCGCAGAGCCGGCCGTTTCTCCCCAGTGACCGGCAAGCAACACCAAGTCGCTGGCGGCCAGCGCGCCGTCACAGTCCAGATCGGCGGGCAGATCGCAGGTGCGGTTGATCTCGAGGCGCACGGGCAGGCAAGTGGTCCCTGCGCCGGCGGCGAGCAGGACGCAGATGTCATACACGCCCTCTGGCAGGCTCGCCGAGGTGACGCTGGCGTCAATGACGGATGGCGCGCTGCCCGCACTCGCGGATAGACTGAGCCAGGCGGCCGCTTCGCTGGCGCTCCAGGCGATGGGGAAGGCGCTGCTGCTGAACAGCATGAACCAGCGCGTGGGCAGCGCCACGCCCGCGCGGTCAGCGTGGAACACCAGGGCAGATGGCTCCATCATCAGAACGGGCGCAGAGGCCGGGTAGTGAAAACCCAGATCCACTTGGCCGCTGTCCAGCACGTTATCAGTGCGCGTCGTAAACGCGTCTACCCCCGCGGCCACGGCCGTGCGGGCGCCGCGGTCCACGGCCGGACTGGTGCTGGTTTGACCGGCGGCGCTCTGCGCCAGGAAAAAATCACCCAACGACGCCGAGGTGTAAAGCGGATTCTGTGTGATGCTGGCCCCATCAGGAGTCAAGTTGACATAGTTTGTTGTGTTGTTCCAGACATCGTTCGCCACGGGGATCACGGTGGCGCCCTGCACGCTGATGCCCGCCGTGTTGTTGGTGATGATGTTCTCGCGCACTGAGGCCGTGGAACCTCCCTGCACCACCAGACCTTCGCCTGGCCCTTGCGCATCGTTGTTGTCTACGGTGTTGTTGCTGAAGATGGGAGCGCCGGCTTGAAGATAAGCGCCGCCGCCGTTCAGCGCGGCCTGGTTATTGATGATGAGGTTGTTGCGAATCGTGGCCGAAACGCCGTTTGCGACCAGCCCACCGCCATAGCTGCGCGCCCGATTGGATCGCAGCACATTGTTGGCGAAGAGGACGTTGTTGCCCAACTCCAGATAAGCGCCGCCGCCGTCTTTGGCCTCATTGCCCTCCAGCCAGTTGCTGTCGAAGGTGGGCGAGCCGCTGCCATAGAACTTGACGCCGCCAGAGGTGCCGTTGTTGGCGGCGGTGTTGTTGCGCAGCACATTCCACTGCACCAGGGCATTGCTGCCGTTCTGCACCACGGCGCCGCCGCCATCAGACACGCTGTTGTTGGACTCGATCACGTTGCGTTGCAGCGTGGCGTGGCTGCTTTGGGTCAAGACCAGGCCGCCGCCTGTATTGGTCGCCCGATTGTTGGCAAAGCGATTGCCCTGCAGCAGCGGCGCTGCGCCCTGCACGTACAGCCCGGCGCCGTTGAACGCGGTGTTGTCCTCGATGCGATTGCCAACCAGGGTCGCGTTCGAGCTTTCGCGGATGAAGACGCCGCCGCCTGCGCCGCTGGCCGCGGTCACCTGGTTGTTGCGAATCAGGTTGTTTTCGATGCGCGCCGTGGATCCGCCGGACAGCGACAGACCGCCGCCGAAGAACGTCGTGGCTGTATTGTTCTCGATGGTGTTGTCGCGAAGGGTCGGTGAGGCGCCGCCGTCCAGGCGCACACCGCCGCCTGCGGTGGCCGAGCCGTTGCGCAGCGTAAAACCGCTGACGATGGTGCTGTTTCCGATCGTGCTCGTGGTCGCCAGCACCGTGGCGTTGAGGCCGCGGCCGTCAATGATGCTGACGCCCGCGCCGCTGCCGATGACCGACACGCCGGCTTTAAGCGTGATATTCTCAAGGTAGGTTCCGGCCAGAACGCGCACCTTGTCGCCGGCGCTGGAGGCCGTGATGGCCGTTTGGATCACGCTGTACGCGCAGCCGGACGGACAGACCGTGCGCGTCACGTGCGGAGCTTGAGGTGAGCGCGGCAAGGCCCCGGCGGTCGTTGGCGGCGCGTACGCGCTCACAACCGATGACAGCGCCATCAAGGTCAGCAGTCCGATGAGGCCTGCGCGGCGGGCGTGTGGTAATGACGGCTTCACTGGCGGTCCTCCTTCTGGGCGCGTTTCACGTACTCGCATCTGATGCGGAAGCGGTCTTCCACCTGATGGTTATCGGCAAACTCGAAGGCTCGGCTACCTTCTATATCCGGTAACGCGTAGACGTTCATCAACCCAGGCAGCATCCTCTGGCATCAGGTCGGGTTTGGGCGGCGGTTCCTGGTAGTTGATGCGCTGTTGATAATAGAGGCGATCATAGATGGTGTGAATGGCGCGTCCCACATCCAGCGGCACATCGGGATCAGGCGCCAGCAACGGCGCAGCCACCAGGGGGATAGGCTCGTGTAAGCGTAAGGGCCAGATCTCAACGTTGGGACGCTGGTTGCCGCGACTGAGAAAAATGAAATAGGGAGCTTCGGGCAGGGGGGTGGCCAGGGGTGGACGTTGACCAGCACGCAGGAGGTCTATTTCAAGCAGGTGCACCTCGGTGCGCAAGAGATCGCGGCGTTTGCGGACATACAGCGTGAAACCCTGTTGCCCTGGGCGTTTGTTGATCGGCGACAAGATTTCGATCACCGTGACCAGGACGCCGGTTGCCGTCTCCCGAATCACCACACGCTGCAAGCGGACGGGCACCTCCAGGGCTAACTGCCCGACGAGCGGGGCTGGCGCGACGGCGACGGCGCTGCCGCCGCGGGCGTCGAAGCCCGGCCGGGTAATCGCAACGTCGGGCTTGACGATTTGCGTCTGCTGGATGAAAACCTCATCATAGACCACGCGGGGTTCCAACACCGCCAGGTAGCGCGGCTGCAGCAAGGGCGCCAACTGCGCCTGGATCTCGGTGGCCAGGTTATTATGGAAGTCCTCCCACATCGTTGGGGATTCCAGATAGGGATCCATCCCCGGAAATGGTGTTGACACCGGCTCCTCCTTCATGGCTCGCCTGGATTGGAACTCGTGGAAGCTTACAACAGGCGCCCGCGCGTGTCAAGCGTGGATCATTCCCTTCAGAAGAATGGCACAAAATCGCTGTGATGTTTGACTCAGGCGCAGGGGGCGGGTATGATGGATACACAAAGGAACTGCTTTCTACCTATCTCCAGCAACGAACTTTTCCTTTTCAGCCTACGCTGTTTCAGGATCTCGTTGGCTGACAGATTCATCAGGAGCGCCCCATGTCTGACCTCCCGATCCACACTGTCGAAGGCTCGGTCATCTTCGGCCCGGTCAACACCGGCGGCGGCGACTTCGTTGGCCGCGATCAGATCAAGCGCTCGCCGGGCAATTGACTTGAATATAGCCCTGTAGCGCAATCCGCCGGATTGCGGCGCCCTGCGCCACGGAGGCAAGCCAGCGGCTTGCGCACCATTTTCATCTTTGACTTGTCGAGGACTCTTCATTTACCTTTGCCATGATTCATCGCATGGTCCTTTAGGAGGTAGGTATGCTGCAAACGTCCGTTAGCAAACGTTGGCAAACCGTTATTCCGGCGCCAATTCGTAAACGCTACGCCATCCGCAAGGGAGATCTGTTGGTCTGGCTGGATGATGGTCAAACCATCAAGGTGATTCCAGTGCCGGCCGACGACCCGATTCGTGCGCTGCGCGGCGCAGGGCGCGGCGAGCGCTTGGTTGAGCAGTTGCTGGCATCACGCCGTGAGGATCGCAGCCGTGAGCAATGAGCGTTTTTTGTATCTCCTTTGCGGATGCAGTTGTGGCGGCCTATGCGATGCAACAGGACGCCATTGTCGTGCATAAAGATCCAGAATTTGCGCCGCTCAATTCAGAGGTGAGACTGGAACCGTTACCGTTCAAGCATTAGCCCTGATAGGGCCTGTCAACGCCGCAGCCTGGTGCGGGACGGCCCAGTCCGGGCGCAGTCTGCTTCACGCCTGCATGGGCGCTGAGGCGGTCAGGAAGTCCAGATAGTTGGCGCGGCTGACCAGATGTGTCTCGCTGTCTGGATAGGTCGCCACAAAGGCTGCGGGCGGTCGCCAGCGGGCGACGCTCCATTTGCACTCAAATCCAAGCAGACGGCCGCCGGCTTCCTCCAGGTAGTCCAACTCGGCGCGGTCGTAGGTGCGCCAGAAGTAGGCATTGACGTGCTGCCGCCGGTTGTGGTTGAATTTGATGCGCTCGCTGATGAAGAAGTTCTCCCACAGGGCGCCGCTGTCGCTGCGTAGGTCAAGCGGGTTGAAATTATTGATCAGCGCGTTGCGGATGCCCAGGTCGTAGAAGTAGACCTTGCGCAGCTTCGCCAGCTCTTTGCGCAGGTTGCGGCTGAACGGCGGCAGGTGAAAGAGGATGAAGGCCTTTTCCAGCAGCGCGATGTAGCGTTCCACGGTCGCCCGATCCACGCCCAACAACTGCCCCAATTCGTTATAGGAGACTTCGCTGCCCACCTGTAGAGCCAGGGCTTGCAGCAGCCTGCGCAGCAGATCGGAACTCTTGACGGTCTGATACTCGAGCACATCACGATACAAGTAGCTGGTCGCAATCTCTAGCACCGTCTCCACGGGGTCGTTGGCGATGACTACGCTCGGGTACATGCCGTAGCGCAGGCGGCGTTCCAACAACCGCGCCGCTTCCAGCGGCGTTTCTTGGGTCAACAACTCAGCAACCGATAGCGGATACAGGTGGAACTCAGTCTTGCGGCCCGTGAGCGGTTCGCTGATGGTGTTCGAGAGCTCGAAAGAAGACGAGCCTGTGGCGATGACCTGCAAGTCGGTGAAGTTATCGGCTAACAACTTGAGCGCCAGGCCGATGTCACGCACGCGCTGCGCTTCATCAATGACAACCAGGTCGCGACGACCTATTAGCGCGCGCAATTCCGTGGAAGTACGGTTCGTCAGGGCGCTGCGGATGTCTGGCTCGTCGCAGTTGAGGTAAAGGCTGCGGTCAGGGTAGCGGCCCAGGATTTCTTTCACCAGGGTGGTCTTGCCCACCTGGCGCGCGCCATAGATCACGACCACTTTGCCTTTGAACAAGGCGGCTTCGACGGCGGGTTGGATGGCGCGAGCATAGCGAGTCATGAAATCCTTCTTAACCAGGCGAAACGACTCTCCTAATTTATACTAAATTAAGCGATTTGTCAATCGTGATGGGCGCTCATCCGCCCCACAGCGGCGGGGTGTGGAGAATGTCGCGGGCAATTTCCCCGGGCAGCACGGCCCACACCGGGAAGGGGAGCTGCCGCTGCCGCGCCTCGCGCTGAATGGTCGCGATGATCTCCCCGGCCGAGTAGCGCAAGGAGAAATGGGTCAAAATCAGGCCCTGCGGCGCCAGCGCGTGCGCCATGTCCAGCACACCGGGCAAGCCGCTGTGCCGGTTGTAGCGCGTGGCCGCGGCGTCCGCCGCGGTGGCGTCGTCCAGGAAGGTGGACTCGTGGATCAGCAGCTGCGGCCGTCCCCAGGCCTCCGCGGGCATCAGGGGTGTGTCCCCGCTGAAGGTCAGCAGATCGTCGGTGCGCGTGGTCATCAGGCTGGCGCGGCCGTCACGCAGGCGGATGGCATCCAGCTCGGCCTGCGGCCGGCCCTGCAGCTCAGGCCGCAGACTGGCGACGACGCGCTGCACGGTGTACGCGACCACCTGCACCTGCTCCGGCGGCACATCACGCCAGTGCAGACTGGGACGCACCAGGAGCTGCAGCTCTTTTTGCAGCGGCGCCACATCACCGGGCGCCACCGCCTGCCAGGCTACCGCCGCGCTCGTCGTCGGGTCGAACTGCGCAGCGAAAGCGGCTAACGCGGGAAACGAGGTCGAATCTCGGGGATAGAGCAGCCGCGGCGCGCCGTCGCGGCCGTTGAGCTGCAGAAATTGCAGCAGGCCCGCCAGGTGATCGCGGTCCGCGTGGGTCAGGGCCACGGTCTGCACCTTGCGTGACTTGTGTAACAGGCCCGCCGTCACACCATCACCGGCATCGAAGAGCAGTTTCCACTGGTCAATGAAGATCCAGGTGGCGTACAGCGCGGTGCTGAAGAGGGTGATTTGCAGATCGAAAATAGACATTTTTCACCCGCATCTGACGACCGAAGCGCGCCAGGGCGTTATCATGATGGTTTGCTGAAGGATGGCAGCCTGCGAGGCGGCCATCGCATTGTAAGCGACAAGCGATGCACTGTCAAAGGTGTTTGACAAGCGTTTGGCGTTGGTCGTATAATGACGCATGGGTTGTGGATACGAAGGCGCCCATGGGGCGTACGGGTCTTCGCGGCGGTCAATGAGGGCTTTAGAAGTGTTTACTTGTCACCGAATGAGGTGAGATGATGACAATTACAGTCAGCGCGAACGCAAAGTATAGGGCAGCCAGCAGCGCCAATGAAAGAGCGGTGATCGCGGCCCTACGCAGGCTGCCGCCCGATTACCTGCCCGAAGTGCTGCACTACATTGAGTTCCTTGACTACAAAATCAACGCAGATCGCGTCGATGCCGAAGAAGAGGCCGGGCTGTGGGCTGCGGTTGAAGCCAATCAGCGATACAAGCAGCAGCATCCCGATGAACAACTGGAAGTTCACGAAACCGGGGCCGACTTTCTCAAGGCGGTGGCCGATCTGTAATGGCCTACCGTATTGCATTTTCCAGACAAATTCGACTCCAAATAGGCGGTCTGCCAGGTCATGTCAAGGCAATCGCCAAGCATGAGATCGCCGCGCTCAGCGATGATCCGCGACCGCGCCACAGTCAGGAACTGGCAGAGCATCCTGGTCATTTTCGTTTGTGGCTTGGGCGAGATTACCGCTTGGTTTGGCTCGTGCTGGACGATGAACAATTAGTTGAGATCGAGTAGGTCGGCGTCAAAACCCCCCATCTGTATCAGCAACTTGGGCTGGCGCGGCCACGAACCGAGTAGGTGTGTAGCGCAGCAGGGCTGCCAAAAACAGACATTGTAAGATGATCCTATGATGGTGTTTGACCTTGACAGCCGCCGCATCAACCGCTGGTTGAGCGCATTTGCCATGCTGTGTCGGATTCTGGCCTTGACCTACGCCCTGGTGTTGACCCGCTTTCATCCGCATCCGGTCATCGAAGCGCGCCAGGGCATCATCATGGCGGTGTGGTGGGGGATGGCAGCCTACACCGCCGGCCTGATCATTCTCTTCTTTGTGCGCGACGCGGTTCTGCGTGCGCCCTTTTTTCTTCTGTTCGACACGCTGCTGTGCAGCGCGATCCTCATCCCCACTGACGGCGGCTACCGCAACGTCTTTGCCCTGCACTCGGCCATCCCCGTGCTGACCACCGCCTTTTCGATTCCTGCTTCGCCCACGCTCTGGCGCCGCGGCCTCTTGCTGATCGTGGTGGGCGGCGTCAGCACCTTCGGTTTTGCCCTGTCGCTGTGGCTCAACGGCTATACATTCGCCTCGGTCATCGAGCAGCGCGCCGTAGACGAAGTCATTCTGCGCACCAGCACCTACCCCGTGTTGGCGCTCGTCCTGGGCTTCATCGCGCTGTTGATGGTGCTCTGGCAGCGCAGCGTGGAGCGCATGAACGCGCTGCAGGCGGATGCCGCGATCGAGGCCGAACGTCGCCGCATCGCGATGGACATCCATGACAGCGTGCTCAGTCGGCTGACTGCGCTCAGCCGCCGCGTTGAGTTCGCGGAACTGCTGGCGGCCGAAGCGCCGGAAGCCATGCGTGATGAGCTGAACCATGTGGCGGCCATGGCTTCTGACATCCACGCTGACATTCGCTGGACTGTGCGCGCGCTGCGTGATGACCCGACGCAGATTCGTCTCTTCCCCGTGGTGCATGGTATTGTAGAACGATTCGAGCGTAACTCCAATTTGCCCGTGAACGTGCGCCTGCCCGCCGTCGAACCGACGCTGGCGTTCGATACGCTGCGCCACCTGGGCTATATCGTGGAAGAGGCGCTGGTCAATGTGTGGAAACACGCGGACTGCCGCACCGCCTGGGTTGCCATCGAGACGCAGAATGAGCAGCTGCACGTGGTGATTGGCGACGATGGCGTTGGTTTTGATCCGGCCGAAGTGGCCGAGTGGCCTGTGGGCAGCAAAGGCTGGGGGCTGGAGAACATCCGCGAACGGGCGCAGCAGGTGGGAGGGCAATGCCACATCGAGTCCGCGCCCGGCGAGGGCACGCGCGTGGTCATCCAAATTCCGCTGCGCGATCAGCCGGACGATGCCAGGCGCAACCAGGCCATGTGGGAGGAAGTATGGCGCCTATTCGGGTTTTGATTGCCGACGATATGGGGCTGCACCGCGAGCTGCTGCGGCGCCTGCTGGAGCGCCAGGGCGACATCGAGGTGATTGGCGAAGCCAGCTCACCCGAAGAGGTGCTGCAGCGTGTGGCGCAGCGCGAGCCGGATGTGGTTTTGATGGACCTGCGCATGCCGCGTCACGATCCGAAGGGCGGCATCCGCGCCACGCAGCAGTTGGCGCTCAACCATCCCGCCGTCAAAGTCATTGCGCTGACGGAGTCCGATGATGAGAACGACGTGCGCGCCGTCACGCTGGCCGGCGCCAAGGGCTATGTGTTGAAGAATTCCAAAGCCGAACGCATCGCGGACGCCATTCGCAACGTGCATGGCGGCAAGGGTTGGCTTGACCCCGATGTCACGCAGCACGTCTTAGGAGACTATCGCCGCGCGAGCCGCGAGGCCGGCGGCCGCCTGGGGCTGACGCCGACCGAACAGCAGGTGCTGCAGCTGGTGGCCAGCGGCCGCACCGCGCGCGAAATTGGCGAGCAGTTGTTCATGGCCGAAAAGACGGTCAAGAATCACCTCAGCACGATCTACCGGAAGCTCGATGTGCGCAACAGCAGCCAGGCCGTGGCCGAGGGCTACCGCCGGGGGTTGATCGCATGAGATGAAGAAGCAGACGAGACGCCTGCGCCCCCGCCGGGGATCCCGCCGTTGCTCTGTAATTCGTCATTTCTCATTCATCATTGCATTAGGGACGTTTGCAGCGTTGGTGGGGCCGTTCGCCTCACGACATCTAGGTGAGGTTGTGCGATACTAGAAAGGGAAAAAGCTATTTTGCGCTGCCTATCATCTGGGATGTGCGGCGCTGACAAGGAATCAACGATGACAACGGCAACGGCACGTCTGGCCTTGCCCACGCTGTGGGCGCGGCCCCCATTGAGCGAAGTGACGGAAACCGCGCTGCCCAGCGATCCAAACGAGCTGGCGCGGCTCGAAACGATGCTGGCCGAGGTCGCCGCGGTGCCCTTTGCGCCCCTGGCCGGTCCCCTGGCCGCGGCGCTGGCAGCCAATGGCGATCGGTTGCGCGGCCGTGTGGCGCTGGCGGTCGGCGCGGCCTTGCACGTGGCTCCTGGCCGGCGCCTGGCGCTGGCCGCGGCGCTCGAAACGCTTTTCACCGCCAGCCAGGCCCATGAGGCGCTGCCCCGCAACGCCGTGCGCGACAGCAAGTTCTTGGGCGGACTGGTGCTGATGGGCGATCATCTCTTTGCGCAGGCGGCCGCCTTTGCCGCGCAGGCCGAGCTGCCGGCTGTGGTAATGCTTTTTGCGCAGACGCTGCAAACCATCAGCCAGGCGCAGGTGCGGCAGCAGTTGGGCCGCCCGGCCGACAGCGCGTGGACGGCCAACGCTGCCCTGTGCGCGGCCGCGGCTGTGGGCGCCGGCCTCCTCGGCCATGCCGCGGCGCATGATCTGGACACGCTGCATGAGGTTGGCTTGCGCGTGGGGCGCTGGGCCGATTCGCACCGGCTGGATGACCTGCACGAGGCGCAGGTCGCCTTGCGCCAGGTGCGCCAGCCAGAAGTCCGCCAACGGCTGCGAGGGCTGCTGATCTGAAGAACACAAAAGAAACAAACCAGGCTCTTACCAGCCTGGTTTGTTTCTGTTTCCATGACCGCGTGACTACACAGTCAAACTCAGCCGAATCGCCCGGTTGACTTCCTCGATGCGGGCTGCCGGAAGCATGCCAAGCCTTGACCCCAAGCGCTCTTTGGCGACCGTGCGAATTTGATCGAGCAGGATCTTGCTTGTTTGCGCGACTCCGCCTTCGCCAGCATCCAATTTCACTTCAAAGGGATAGACTTTGGCGCCATGCGCAGTGGTCATGGGCGCCACAATGACACGGTCGGCATGTTGATTGCCAATGTTGTTGGAAATGATGACCGCAGGTCGCGTCTTGGCAATCTCAGAGCCGACCGTGGGGTCCAAATTCACCCAGTAAATCTCGCCGCGCTGTGGATAACTCATGCCGGCCATCCCTCGCCGTCAAGGCGTTGCCAGTCCTCGTTGAGCGCCACGCGTTCCTCACGGACGGCCAGGTAGCCTTCGACCATCTGCGCTTCGATTTCGGCCCTTTCAAGCTCCATGACTTTTTGTTGCAGCAGATCATTCACCAGTTGACTAAGCCCTCGCTGAGGGATGAAACGGCGTAGCTGGCTGATGACAGCTTCATCGAGGTAGATGGTAGTTCTTAGCGTCATATATGCCTCCATAATTTGCTTCTATTTTGATGTCATTATTGTGCATCAATACCGCCATCTTGTCAAACGCCAATGTGCAAGTTCTGTTTACCCCAAAAAAGCAGCAACCGACGACGTGTTCTGCGGCCCCGCATGGACGTGAGGCAGAGCGTTTGACGACACATGGGTCATGGGCTATACTGAAATCGTCACGCTATGAATGCACCTGCGGTCTAGGGTCAGGAAAGGACCATCTGACAGCTCATGATCAGCATCGCCGTCTCTGCCCAGCGCGTCTTCACCTTTCCGGCCGATTTGGCGACGACAACGGCGTATCTATGCGATTTCGAGCAGACCCTCGAACACCTGCCCTACTTGAGCCTGGTGCGGACTTATGCCAGGAACCAATACCGCATTTTGTACAGCGTGGCCGAGGCTGGCGTCTATTATGTTGCATTCTACTGCGACATCCAGGTGCGGTTTGACGAGACAACCCAAACCCTCCACGTGACCTCGCTGGCTGGCATTCCGCCCGTTCCACCCAAAGCGACGTTCAATTCAGTCAGCGGTCAAGGATACTATTCCAGCCGTTCGGTCTTTCATGCGGCCGGTGCGCAGACGAGGGTCGCGTATGACGTTGATATTCAGGCCCAGGTGCCCAAGCGGTTCGAATTGACCTTGATCCCAGACGCGGTTGTCAAGCGTTTGGTTGAGAATGTGGTTCGACAGCGCTTGCAAGAGATTGCCGATGCGTTCGTCGCCCGTTCGATGGAGATAGCTCGATGACCACCTTAACACAAGAGGATGTCCTGGAAACCGCCCTGGCGCTCTATGAGGAGGAAGCCTTTGCGGAAGCGTTTGCTTTCATGACGGCCGCTGCGCAACAGCAGGGCCTGGAGTCGGCGCGCATCTACAATTTTCGCATCTGCCTGGCCAATCGCA
>NZ_UETR01000046.1:0-23402 GCF_900491745.1 Candidatus Amarolinea aalborgensis
TCGGCTGGGGTCGCGGCCAACACGGTGTTCAGGTAAACGGTGAGGATCTGGCTCATCGCTTCGGTGCTGTTGATTGCGCGGGCAGCAACCGGGATGGAGGGGAAACGGCGCGGGAGCAAGTCGTAGATGTAGCAGTATTTCCAGGCGTTTGTGTCCGAAATACCCGTTTTGACGATCTGCCATTTCATTTGCAGTTCGGCCAGCGCGCGATCGAAGCGGGTCATGTTGTCTTCGCCGGCCAGGCGGGCGGCGCGGCGCAGCTCACTGGTAGGCAGCGCGCCCTGCAAAAACAGCGCCTCCGCCACCTGACGCGCCTCTGCGGTGAGTTTGGCATCCTGGTACAGCTCACGGAAGTCGTCCAACTCCCCATAGCTGCCGCTCAGCGCGTAGAAGGCCGGGGCCAGGCGCAGGCTGATGAAAACCGGCTTGCGCTTGAGAAACTTGCCGTAGAGCACATCGCCGGCAATAGGCAAATCATCCTTCCACTGCCAGGCCAGGCCGAGCTCGCGCTCGTTGTGCTGCGCGGGCGGCGCCTTCTCCAGGCCGCACAGCGCGCCGTACAGCGTCGGCAGTTCAATGCCCTTCGCGGAAAAGAGCAGGCACATCCCCACCTGGTTCACAAACGCCAACGCCTCCGCCGGCGTGTGGATGCACAAGTCCATGCGCTGGCGATAGCGCTGCGCGCGTTCGGTCCGCAAATTTGCCTCAGTCAGCACGTGATCGCTGCTTCCTTTCACACAGGTTAGCCCAGAGCTGCGCTGAGCTTTCCGTCTCGATCTCTGCGCTATTGTAGCCCAGGTCAGGCAAACGATCAAGCCGCCGACGCAGTTCCGCCAAAGCCAACCCGGTTGACTTCTGCAGAAAGCGTCGCATCGGGTCAGTTCTTGGGCATCGAGGCCACAGGGCGCAGCGTGCGGTTCGCCGGTGTGACCATTCTGCGGCTTGCCCACAATTCCGTCTTCCATCTTGTACTCTGCATTGCTTGCGGCCCCACTTCAGCATTCAGCTTTCCTCATTCAGCGTTTTGCCACTTTCTTCTCTCCTACGCCGTTTCACCTACTCCGCCTGCGTAAGTTGTCGGTTGACCATTCATCACGAACCGAGTATACTGTGCTCGTGTGATGCCACCATCCCCCACATCATGGCAGACCGGATAGCGCCGGAATTCGGGAAATAAGAATTTAGGCTGGAATGACAATCTTTGCTCAACGACGCCCTTTCTGGCGGCTCATCACGCTGATGGTGATCGCCAGTTTCACGCTGTCTGGCTGCGCGGCAGCCACGAAACCGCACGACCTGCGCGGCGTGCCGCTGGAAAGCAGTGTGCTTTACCTGCAAAATGGAGAGTTGCACGCCCTGGCCCTCAACGGGAGCAGTACGCGCGTGCTGGCGACCAAAGTGCGCGCGGGCTGCGCGCCCTATGCCATTGCCCCAGATGGCAGCCGCGTGGCCTATCAAGATCAAAGCGGCGCGTGGTGGGCCGTTTCCACGGCCGGTGGAACCCCCGTGCAAATTAGCAACAAGCCGGTGCAGCTGGTCTCCTGGCTGCCCAGCAGTCAAGGCGTCTATTTCAGCGACGGCGCGGATATCCGCGCGCTGCTCTTTGACCAGACGCGCAGCAGCGCCGTGCTGCCAGGCGGCGGCCAGCGTTACGTCTCACCAACGTGGGCGCCGAACGGGGAACACGTGGCTTTCGTTGAAAACCCCCGCGCGAACGTGGCCGAGGTCAAGCTGGCCAAGGCCGACAACAGCGCCGTACGCAGCCTGGGCCGCGTGCTGCTGTCGCCCATCGAGGCCACCGAACTATGCCCGCCGCAGATTATCTGGTCGCCAGACAGCACCCGCTTCCTGTTCAACCCTGGACGCAGCGCCACCATCTTCTACCTGGCCGGCGGTACGCCCCTGCCCCTGCCAGCGCACGGCGCAGGCGCGGTCTACACCTGGTCGCCCGATGGCAGTCAGGTGGCATTCACCGATGGTCAAGGCACGCTGTGGCTGGTGAGCAGCGGCGGCACCGGAATGCGCAACGTGGCTGACGCCATCGCCGGCCCGGCCTGGTCGCCTGACGGGAAGCAATTGGCCTACGTCAGTCAGGACAAGGGCGGCAACGCCCTGCGCACCTATGATTTGACCCGCAGCGCGGCTCGGCTCCTGGTGCAAGCGCCGAGCGACGCCTTGCTCAGCCCGCAGTGGCTCCCCGACGGCGCCGCCCTTTTGTTCACCCGCCAGGCGCGTAATGGCGCCAGCACCATCTGGACGATTCCAACCAGCGGAACCGGCAGCGCCCAGCAGATCGCCGTGGGTAGCGCCGCAACCCTATTCCAAAAACCCAAGTAAATGGCCTAGTATAGTTATGTCACCTATTCGCTTGATCCTTGCTGACGATCATGTGATGCTGCGCCAGGGAACCCTGGCTATGCTGGCGCGCGAGACGGACCTGGCCGTGGTCGGCGAGGCCAACGACGGCGCCGAAGCCGTGCGCCTGGCCGAAATGCTGCGCCCGGATGTCGTGGTCATGGATGTACGCATGCCAGGCATGAACGGCATCGAGGCCACACGCCAGATTCGCACCCGTCTGCCCAACGTGCAGGTCCTGGTGCTGACCGCGCATGACGACGATGAGTATGTCTTCGCGCTGCTCGAAGCTGGCGCGAACGGCTATCTCCTGAAAACGGCCCCCGTGTCAGAGCTTGTCCACGCCATTCGCGCTATAGCCGCGGGCGAGTCAGCCATGGCGCCCAGCATTGTGCGCAAACTGGTCAATCGCGTCAGTGGGCGCAAGACTGCGCAGCCCGAGGACGAATTCGAGGCGTTGACCAGTCGCGAGATGGAGGTGCTCAAGCTGCTGGCGCAGGGCATGACCAATAAACAAATTGCGGATACGCTGATCATTAGCGACCGCACGGTGCAAACCCACCTCAGCAACATCTTCGGCAAGCTGGGCGTCAACTCGCGCACCGAGGCCATTCTGATGGCGATGAAACGCAACCTGCTGCGCGCGCCGTGACATCGCCCTCTGCCCCGCCAGCGGGGACCAAGCTGCCCCATGGGCTGACCGATCGCCTGAGCAGCCTGCGCGTGCAGGCGGTGTTGTGGCTTCTGCTGCCCTTTGCCCTCATGTTGCTCGTCATCCTGGCTGTGAGCACCCTGGCCTACCAGCAGGTCGTGGCTTCGCTCATCATTGCGCGCGACCGCGAGATCGCAGCCGTAGCGGCCGAGCGCATCTCCGAGCGATTGGAAAACTACGCCGACGTCCTGACGGTCCTCAGCAACGATCCCGGTTTGCGCGCGGAGGATGCGGCGCGACGCATGACCGTGCTGCGCGGCGCCGCCGAACAACTGGCGCCCTTCGATGGCGGCGTCTTCGTCCTCGATGCTTCCGGGCAGGCCATCACCAACATGGCGCCGGCGGGCATTACCCAGGCGCCGGTCAACCTGGAGCCTTACTTCCGCAGTGTGCGCGCCTTACAGGTGCCGGCATTTTCTGACATCCTGGATCAGCCGGGCCAGGCTGACAGCGTGATGGCTGTGCTTGTGCCCATCTCCAGACCAGCGGGCGATGCCGTCGGCGCGCTGGTAGGCGTCTTTCAACTCAAGAATCAACAGCTCGGCAGCGATATTCGCCGCCTGCGCATCGGCGACAAGGGCGTCGCCTACCTGGTAGACCGCCAGGGCCGCGCGATCTACCATCCCGATGCGGCCTTACTGGGGCAGGATTTGCGCGGCGAGGCCGTGGTGCAACAGGTGCTGCAGGGCGATCAAAATGCGTTGGTGGCCGACGCGAACGGCGAACAGGTTGTCTATGGCTATGCCAGCGTTGCGGCCAGCGGTTGGGGATTGATCACGCGTGAATCGTTCGCAACGTTGACTGCACCCGTGCGACCTTACCTGGGAACGGCGCTGTTAGTGCTGGCGCTCGGCCTGATCCTCGGGCTGTTCTGGCTGCCCCTGGGCGCGCGGCGCATCACCGAGCCGATCAACCGCCTGGCCTCACAGGCTGCGCGCCTGGCCGCCGGCGCGGAGGTAGCCCATGTAGATGGCGGCACGATCCGTGAGCTGCAGACCCTGGCGGCGGCGTTCGATGATATGGCCCAGCAAGTTGCCGCGTCACGCGCCGCGCAACGCAGTTATGTGGCCGCGGTCACGCGCACGCAGGAAGAAGAGCGGCGCCGCATCGCGCGCGAACTGCACGACGGCACTGTGCAAGCGCTGGTCGCCATCGGCCGCCGCCTGGAGTACCTGGAAGGAGTCGCTCAGGACCCGGAACTGGGCAGCCAACTTACCACGCTGCGCCACCAAGTCGGCGACGCGGCCGCCGAGGTGCGGCGGTTCAGCCGTGAATTGCGGCCGTTGGTGCTCGAAGATCTCGGCCTGATTCCAGCGCTGCGCTATCTGTCCAATCAATTGGGCGAGCAAGACGGCATCGAAGTCAATCTGGCGGTGCGCGGCGCGGTGGCCGGGCTGGACAGCGATCAGGAGTTGGTGCTGTTTCGCATTTTCCAGGAGACGCTGACCAACATCAGCAAACACGCGCAGGCCACCGCGGTCAATGCGCTCGTGGAAAGCGACGCCGAAGGCGTTTTCCTGCAGGTCAGCGACAACGGCCGCGGCTTCAATCAGCCCTTTTCAACGAATGAATTTGCCCGCCGCGGCCACTTTGGTCTGATGGGCATCCAGGAGCGCGCCCAACTCCTTGGCGGCCGGCTGGAACTGGAATCACAGCCGGGCAAAGGCACCACCGTCCGCGTCTGGCTGCCCGTTTGATTGCCGTCTGCCGACTACAGCCGCCGCAAGGGATTATTCCAGCTGCGCATGTCGTTGGCTTCTCCAAGCTCAGCCAACGATGGCCGGCTAGCCGTCTATCGCGTAGGCAGATCGTACAAGTACCTGTGCTGCTCCTCGTCCGTTAGCTCGCGGGTAACATGGCTGGGCACAAGAGCTAACAGGTCATCCACAGAGCCGCACACCTCGCAGTCGTAAACTTGCACCGTACCGTCAGCGCCGGCGCTGGCAATATGCCGCCCGTCCGGGCTGAAATCCAGGCTGCGCACACCCGCTACATGGCCCCAGAAAGTCATCAGCATTTGTCCGGTGCGCAAATCCCATAGGCGCACCGTGGGGTCCGCTGTGTCACCACCCGTGACGGCAAAGCGCCCATCGGGGTTGAACGCAACCGCCGTCACCGGCGCTTTTTGGTCATTCAGGGTGAAGACCCGTCGGCCGCTGGTCACTTCCCACAGCGCGGCCGTCTGATCCTGGCTTGCAGTCAACAGAAAGCGGCCATCCGCCGTGAAGGCCACATGGGTCACCGCGTCCGCATGCGTCAGGGGGGCGATCAATAACTTCCCCGAGCCAACGTCCCACAGGCGCGCACTGCCGTCCGCGCTGGCCGTCGCCACGACATCGCCATCCGGGCTGAAGACGGCATCATAAACCAACCCGTCGTGCCCGCTCAGCGTAACCACGGCCTTGCCCTCTCTGTCCCACACGATGGCCGTGCCGTCCGCACTAGCGGTGACGGCGCGACTATTGTCATAGTTGAAGTGGCCGTTCAACACGGCGCCGCGGTGACCGCGCAACGTGCTGATCACCTGCCCATTGGTCATATCCCAAACGACCGCCGTCTGATCATTGCTCGTCGTCAGCGCCAGTTGGCCTGACCCGCTGAAGGCAATGCTATTGACAGCATCACTGTGCCCACGCCAGACGGCTGGCTCGCCGCTGCCGTCGGCCGGCCACAAGCGCACCGTGCCGTCCTGCCCTGCGCTGATGATCGAATTCCCATCCGGGCTGAAACGCGCCTGGTAGACGGCGCCCTCATGACCCCCCAGCGTCGCCAGGCGGCGTCCGCCCAAAGGATCCCACAGACCAACCGTGCCATTATCGTTGGCGGTGACGAGCCGCGCGCCGTCGGGGCTGAAGGCTGCGCTCCATACCGGCTGCTCACCGGTCATCTCGCGCAAGACCTGCAGAGACTGGCCGGTATTGGCGGTCCACACACGCGCGGTGCCATCCACACTCGCGGTAACCACCAGGGCGCCGCGGGGGCTGAAGCCGCCATTGTTGATAGCATCGGTATGGCCGCGCAAGGTGACCAGGCGCTGCCAGGCGTGCGTATTCCACAAGACAGCCGTGTGGTCGGCGCTGGTGGTCAGCAGCAGGCGCTCATCCGGGCTTAACTGCACATCTGTGACCCGATCCTGGTGACGCAGCTCAGCCTGCGGCTGCCCGCTGGCCACATCCCATACGATGGCGCGACCGTCGGCTGAGGCGGTGTAGAGGCGGCGGCCGTCTGCGCTGAGGCTGACCGCCACCACGCGGTCGGTGTGACCCCGAAATTCGCGGTAGAACTCGCCGCTCGGCGCCTTCCACACGCGGGCCGTGTTATCCACGCTGGCGGTCGCCAGCCAGTGGCCGCTGGCGTCGAACGAAACAGCGATCACCTCGGCATCATGGCCCGCCAGCACGGCCAACGGTTTGCCCGAGGCGGTTTCCCACAGGCGCGCCGTACGGTCATCGCTGACCGTGGCAATGATCGAGCCATCAGGCGAAAACGCCGCGTTCCGGAGTCCGCCGCGATGCCCTTCCAAAAAGAGGGTCATCTCGCCGGCCCGCACATCCCACACATAGCCCGTATGACTGCCGCTGGCAATCATCAGCAGCGTCCCGTCTGGGCTGAAGACCACATGATAGACCTCTCCGCCCAGGTTGGGGATTTCGGCGTGCAGCGAGCCGCTGGGCACGTCCCACAAACGCGCCACCGCCCCGGCGCCGCCGCTGGCCAACAGGCGACTGTCGGGGCTGAAGGCGAGATCATTCAGGCGCTGTGATTGCCCGTGCAGCCAGGCCACGTTGCGATTGGTGACCGCATCCCAGATTCCAATCGAGCCGCCGGTGTCCGCAGTAGCCAGCCAACGGCCGTCAGGTGAAAAGGCCGCCGTGGACAAAGTATCCTCATGGCCCGACAAAACTGCACGAATCGAAGAGGCGATCAACGCCCGGCGTAGGGCATCCTCGACCTGCACGTTGTCATTCTTAATCCACGCTGCATTCTGGGCCAGCAGCACACTGAGTTCAGGGTCTGTCTGCAGCTGCAAATTCGCATTGACGGCAATCGTGCGCGCAGCGGCGTTATAGGCCGCGTCGGTGGCCGCGTTCGCCTTCAGGTACTGCTGGCGCGCGGAGATCGCCAGGATCATCATCACCAGAAACAGAGCCAGCAAACCGAGGGCGCTCAGGCGCAAGCGCCGCACACGCCGCCGCTCCTGCGCCAGGCGCGCGGCGGCCTCAGCTTGCTGCTGGCGCAGGCGTTCCTGCGCCGCCGCCCGTTCCGCGACCAGGCGCGCCTCGGCCGCGGCCTGCTCCTGCGCATGGACAAAGCGGGTGCGCCAGTCCAAAATCGGCGCGGCCAGGACATCGTGAAAGATCTCGTAGCGCAGCCGCGTCGGCTGATCGGGCGGCGGCGCCACCGGCCGCAAGATGCGCATGCCCGCGCCGGACAATTTTTCCAGCACCAGCTCGAGCTGGGCGGGCGCCAACCCGCTGTACTCAGCCAGGTCAGGGACGCTGTGCGCGATCTTGGTGCCCGACGGCGTCACCAGGAGATGGAAGATGCGCGCGGCCACCTCCTGCTCCTCTGGCGTCAGCGTGCTGATGACGGTGTCGAGATGGGTGCGTACGATGCGCTCCGCGCCGCCCAGCCGCTGCAAGGTCGCCAGGCGCAAGACCGACGCGCCTGCCTGCACCTCTTCGGCCCACAAGCGGCTCATTACCAGTTGCAGGTAAGGCGTCTCCACGCGTGCCGGGCCGCCGCTGGCCACGGTGCCGCGGCCTGACTCCCCCACGAATACCTGGTTGGTTTGCACCTGCGCCAGCACCTCGGCCACCAGTTCTGGTTCGATGGTCATCGGCTGCGCGGGCTTCGCCTCACGATTGTACGCCGCCAGCGGCTGCTCGATGGCTTCGCGCGCAGCTTCCACATCCAGGTGCTGAATACGCAGGTAGTTCTCGAACAGGCGCGGGATGCGGCCTTTGAAGCGGTCAAGCCGGGCCAGGGCATCTTCGCGAATGGCGATCAAGAAATTGACGCGTAGATCACTCTGATTGACCGCACGTGGAAATTCCATCGCCAACGTGCCCAGCCCATCCTCCGTGGCATGGTAGAAAAGGTACTCCTCGAACTGATCCAGGATCAACAGGAGATCGCAGTCGAGCGCCGAGGTCCATGCCTGCAAGGTAGGCACGAACGCCGCCGCGGAAGGCGGAGGCAGCGACGCGGCCGCGGGGTGCAGCGGCCCCAAGTCGGCCTGCAGAGTCGCATAGATGCTGTTGAGCAGGCCGCCCAGCGGGTCATCGCGCCAGGCATTGACGATGACCACGACGAATTCAGGGTTGCCGCCGTCAATCTGGTTCTGGATGGCGAGATGGCGCAGATGATGCACCACGCCCGCGCGCAGCACCGAACTCTTGCCCACGCCGCTGGCGCCGTAAAGCAGCGTCAGGCGGGAAGCGATCAGATTGGCCTCGATCATGTCGCGCTCACGCTGTCGGCCAAAAAAGAAGTTGGCGTCCTCTTCGCCATAAGGGATCAGCCCTTTGTAGGGCGAGAACGGCGCGTGCTGATCGCTCATGGACGTCCTCCGGCCGCGGGGAGGTTCTGCACCCGCTCACTCAAGCCGGCCACAAACTGCTCCAGGCTCAGATCCAGGATGTCCACGCTTTGACGGTTCCAGAACTTCTGGCTCATGATCGAGGGCGCGGGTTCCACAGCCCAGGCGTAGCCGCGCCGCGGCGCGAAAACCCGCTGGAGCACGGTGCGCAGGTTCCAGGCGCTCAGATCATAGCCGAGAAAGAGGGAGTAGCTGCGCTTGAGGAACGCCAGCAGCGGCGCCGGGGCAATCGAGGTCACATCCATACGCGGCACGAAGTTGATGAAGTGATCCTCGGTGATGACATAGCTGTCCGCATCGCTGTTCGTGCGGTCAATCGCGCCATGGATCTTGAAGATGAGCGTACGTCGGGCTGCAGTCTGGTCAATCGGCAGGTCCAGGTACTCATTGGGCCGTTCAATCGGGACCGATTCCCCTTCGCCGGTTGGGTTGTGCAGAAACATACCGCGATGCTCACCTTCAGCCACATACGTCACCACATCGTATGGCTCGCCCACGGCCTGGAAAGCGCGCTCCAGGACATCATCGTAGTTGAGGGTAATGATGAGTTGGCAGGGATAGGGATAGCCCTGCTTGCGTAGGGCGGCCGGCAGCGCGGCCAGCAGTTGGTGCACGGGTGTTGGTGGATAATCGGCATCGAAGATGGGACGCAGCTCGTCGTACAGCGGGCCGACGTCGCGCATGACGGTCACGTACTGCGACACTTTGGCCAGGTTTTCGGTATCGGCCAGAGGATAATCGAAGGTCGCCGCCAGGTAAGCGGCCAATTCATGGGTGGCGGGCAGATACTGTCCGGTCTGCCAACCGACGCCCGGCGGCCGGCTGCACAGGTTGACGCCTGGTCCTAAAACCGGCACCAGGCGTCCGGCCGTCAACGCCTTGATGATCGGGCCATAGAGCTGATCGGCGGCGGACGGTCGGCGCGGTGCAGGCCCTGCCCCTGGCGCTGGCGGTTCGCTCTCCGCAATTTTCATCTTGACCGTCGCCAGCAGGCCAAAGACGCCCTTGTAGTTCCCGCCCAGGTCTTGCACGCGCAGGAAATAGTCCAGCGCCGGCCGCCAGCGCCCGGCATTGTAGTGCTCCTGCCCACTGGCAAAGGCCGCGGCCAGTTCTTGCTGTTTCTGCACTTCGCGCAAACGATTGGCTGCTTCGGCCTGGTTGGGATCGAGCTGCAGGATCGCTTGCAGTTTGCGCAGCGCCGTGGGCCAATCCTCGCCCGCCTGGGCGCCTGCGACCTGGCGCAGGAGGGCGGCAATCTGATTCTGCTGGCGCTCGGCCTGGCTCAGCGGCTGCACGTCGAATAAACGGCCATCCGGCGCACGCATGAACAAGACAGGCACGGCCCATTCCACTTCGTTACCCGCGGCCCACACGGCCTTGCGCGCCTCTACCAGCGCGCTGTCCACCGCGTAACCGTCGGCCAACGCGCCGTAGAATTCCTGGCTCAACGCCACTGCGGCCGTGTCGCTGACTGCAGTCTGCATGGCGATGACTGCGGGAATGCCCTGCTGGATCAGTCCCTGCGCGACGCCAGCAAAGGCGTTGCCGGTGCTGGTGCGCGCGCCCTCGCAGGCGTTCAGAAAGACGAGCGCGGGCGGATGGCCGCCCAGCAGCGTGCCCAGCGTTTGACCGCTGACCGGCCGACTCAGGCGCGATTCCTCCTCGAACAGCAGCAGTCCCTCCTGCGTCGTTGGATCGAACGCGCCGTGACCGATGAAGTGAAGAAGATGCACATCCTGCTGGCGTAGACGCTGTTGCAGGGCCATCAAGGTCGCGTGGTCCAACCGATCCACCTGCAGCAGCCCCCGCGCCTCCAACATCTCCACGGCCGCGCTCAATCGCGCCCATTCCTGCTCCACGGCCAATGTGGGCGTGTCGCTCGGATTGGCGATGACGACGAGCAGGCGCAGCGGCGGCTTGACCAGCGAATGGCTTTCGGGTGCGGGCAGTTCCAGGAAGCGCACAACCGACGTTTCGGGCGACAGGCAGAGAAAGCGGTTCTGCTGCGGATCGAACAACGTTTCCCAGGCCCAGGCGCCCAGGTCGAGTGCATCAGCCAGACGCAGACGGACGCGCAACCCGGCGTGCTGCCGCCGCGCCTCATCCAGGCTGCGGCGGTAGGAAACGCCGACGCCGCCTGCGAACACCGCTTCGAACAAGTGCTGGCCCAGGGCGCGCGGGTTGGTCGCTTCCAGCGTCGCCAGCGAAGGCAGGTCAAAGGCCGTTTCTGCCTGGCCCATCGGTGAGTTGAGCACACGCGCGCGGTAGCCTGCGGCGCCGCGGTCAATCAGCAGATCGAATTGGAGATACGTGGTGTCGGGCATGGTTGGAACAATGACGAACGATGAAAGCTGAATGATGAACCGGTGGGGGGAAAGTGTGGGGATTATACAACGTTTTCGGAGGGAGGGAAAAAAGCACAAAATGCAAATTGCGTTTTTGTTTTTTTGGCGGTATCATGAAATTGCCTTGCAGCCAATTGCTTGCATCTGGCCGGATCGAGGCAAGGAATCACAGCGCCCCGTCAAGCGTGTATCCTGTCGCCCTTTACCCTTGCGCGGGTCAACAGGATCGCCAGAAAGTAGGAGGGTTTCACGATGCGACTCGACGAAGCCGCCCTCGCCAGGCTGGTTGACGCAAACACCGAATTTGCCATTGATCTTTATCGGCAACTCAGCCCCACCGCGGGTAATCTCTTTTTCTCTCCGTTCTCTCTGTCCAGCGCGCTGGCGATGACCTACGCCGGCGCCCGTCAAAACACCGCCAGGCAGATGGCCCAAGTTTTGCACATTGACCCGCGTCGCCTGGAACTTCACGCCGCCTTTGCGCAGTTGCAGGCCAGCCTGGCCGCGGCCCAGGAGAGCGGCCAGGTGCAGCTCGTCCTGGCGAACTCCCTGTGGCCCCAAATCGGCTATCCGTTCCGGCCAGAATTCCTCGCCCTCCTGCAGAAGTCCTACGGCGCGCCGATCACGCCCGTGGACTTTGAGCATGCGACCGAGGCCGCGCGCCAGGCGATCAACGCCTGGGCGGAGGCACACACCGCCGGGAAGATCACGGAACTGCTGCAGCCTGGCATTCTCGATGACTTGACGCGCCTTGTCCTGGTCAATGCCATCTACTTCAAAGGCGATTGGGCCAGTCAGTTTGACCCACGCAGGACGCAGGACGCGCCCTTCTGGCTGACGGCCAGCGACAGCATCACCGCGCTGCTCATGCAGCAGATGGGCCGTTTCTGGTATGCCGAAGTGGATGGCGTTCAGGCGCTGCAGCTGCCCTACGCCGGCGATGCCGTCTCCATGATCGTGTTCTTGCCTGCCAAAGAGAAGGGGCTGGCCGCTTTCGACGCGGCCTTCACGGTCGAGCGCCTGAAACGCTGGACTGCAGACATGGAGGAGCGGGAGGTCATGGTCCTCTTGCCGCAGTTCAAGCTCGCCTGCTCGCTCAGGTTGGACGATACCTTGAAAGCGTTGGGCATGACCGACGCTTTCGATGAGTATCGGGCCGATTTCTCGGGCATGGACGGGATTCCGCAGTGGCTTTGTCTGACCGCCGTGGTGCAAGAGGCCAGGGTGGAGGTCAACGAGCAAGGGACGGAAGCGGTCGCGGCCACCGCCGCAGTCCTCTCCCGCTCAGTGCCACCGCCGCCTGCGGTCTTTCGGGCGGATCATCCGTTTGTCTTTCTCATCCTGGACCACGCGACCCAGAGCATCCTGTTTTGCGGTCGCGTCGTCAACCCAAGCTAAACAAAGAAACCCGGCTTCTTGCAAAAGCCGGGTTTCAAACGTCAGACGCATTAGCGTTCAGAACCATAGAGAGAACGCAGACGCACGCTGGCCAGGCGCGCACATTAGTTCGATCTGCGTTGTTCTGCGTGCATCTGCGTCCAACTCTCGAACCTCGTCACCGCTTACGTCCTGTGCATAGACGCGCAGGTTCTCCGTGAACCGGCGCTGTCTTGTTCAGGCGCGTTCGACGGTGATGGTCTGGCGGTTGATGCGGAAGTTATGCGCTTTGGCCAGCACTTGCATGACGAACTTTTCCGGGACATCCACCACGGTGTGGTGGTCCTGGATGAAGATCTTACCAATGGCATGACCGGGAATATCGGCATGATAGGCAATGGTGCTCACCACGTCGCCCGGCCGTACGCCGTGCAGCCGTCCCCGGCTCAGGTTGAGGCTGACCATGCCAGCTTCTGGCGCGCCTGGTGATCGCCGCGGCCGGCTGCTGTGATCGGCCGGCCTAAAGTCTCGCGCCGGGCGGGTCTCGACCTCGCGCAGTTTCGTTCGCGGGCGTCGTTCCTGCACCTCGGTGAGGGGAAGGATCGGGCGCTGGCCTTCCACGGTGCGCACATGCCGCAGCGCGGCCGCCGCAATCTCCAACGGATCGTAGCCAGCATCCACCAGGGTGGCGGCCAGGCGACGCTCGCCGCCGGTGCGCCCACGTTTCAACCAGACCGTCACCTGCTCCAGCAGCTGCTCTTCGCGGCGCTGCTCAATCTGCTCCACGGTGGGCAGCACACCGCTGGCGATACGCTGCTTGGTGAAGCCTTCGATGCGCCCCAAACGCCAGCGCTCGGCCGGCGTCACCAGCGAGATGGCGATGCCGGTCTTGCCCGCGCGGCCCGTGCGGCCAATGCGATGAACGTAGATTTCTGGATCTTCAGGCAGATCGAAGTTGAAAACATGTGAGATCTGTTCGATGTCCAGGCCGCGGGCCGCGACATCGGTCGCCACCAGCACCGTGGTTTGACCGCGGCGGAAGCGATTGAGCACACGCTCGCGTTCTTCCTGCTCCAGCTCGCCGCTCAAGCCTTCGGCCGGAAAACCGCGCGTGGACAGTTCGGCCGCCAGCTCGCCCGCGGCCGCGCGTGTGCGCACAAAGATCAGCGCGCTGGTGATCGGTTCCATCTCGAACAAGCGGGTCAGCGCCGCCAGCTTATCGGCTGCGTTCACCAGATAGGTGCGCTGCTCGATGGCCGCCACTGTCACCTGCTCGCGTTCGGTGGTGACGGAACGAGGATCGCGCAGGTAGCGGTCGGCAAGGCGGCGGACCTCCGGCGACATCGTGGCCGACAGCAGCGCGGTCTGGCGCGCAGCCGGCGTCACCGCCAACAGCGCCTCGATGTCTTCGATGAAGCCCATGCTGAGCATCTCATCGGCCTCGTCCAACACCACCACGCGCACGCGGCTCAGGTCAAGGGTCTGGCGTTCGATCAGGTCCAACAAACGGCCTGGGGTGCCAACCACAATATCCACGCCTTTTTGTAGGCGGCCAATCTGGCGACCATACGGTTCGCCGCCGTAAATCGGCAGCACACGCGCCAGGCGCGGCTCGCCGTAGTCGTGCAGGGCTTTGGCTACCTGGATCGCCAGCTCACGTGTTGGCACCACGACTAAGGCCTGAATGGCCTGGTAGTCTGCTTCAAGGTTATGGAGAATGGGCAGGCCATAGGCTGCGGTCTTGCCCGTGCCCGTATGGGCCTGGCCGATCACGTCATGGCCGGCCAGCAGCACCGGGATGAGGGCCGATTGGATCGGCGTGGGCGTCGTGAAGCCAAGCGCTTCCACGGCCTGCACCAACTGCGGGTGCAGGTCTAACTGCGAGAATTCGGATGTCATCGTTTTACACTCTACGATCTTGGCTGTTCAGCAGCCGCGTGATTGGCTGTTTCGATGACTCCGCTGCGCTGCACGTGCCCTTGCGGGCCTGCTCCCCACTACCGCCGCCCTGCGGCGCAACCGCGGAAACGGATGCGCCAACTGCGGACAAGAAAAGCGCCTGACCATGCTAGGTCAGGCAACCCGTTGGAATGATCAAAACAGAATTCATTTAATACTTGCCGCCCACAGGCGGACAAGAGGTAGCATTATGCCACAGGTCCCCCGAATTGGGAAATTGCCGCCCCTCGGCAAATCGTAACCCGGGCCGACGGTCATCGGCTCCGGCATGACGTGCGTCGTCACACCGGAGATGTGACCTACGAGGACGGCGACGCGTGGGCCTGCCGATGTCTCCGGCATGACGTGCGTCGTCACACCGGAGGTGTGACCTACGAGTGACAACATCGTCTCGCACACAACCCGCGTCCCGTAGGTCATCGCCTCCGGCGTGACAACATCCGATCCCACACAACCCGCGTCTCACCGCGGGTCATCGCGGCCGGCGGCGAGCATTGTTACACCGGAAATGAGCTGCGATGAGCACGACGCGTGGGCGACCGTTGTCTCGGGAATACGCCCGTCGTCACACCGGAGGTGTGACCTACGAGGACGGCGACGCGTGGGCCTGCCGATGTCTCCGGCATGACGTGCGTCGTCACACCGGAGGTGTGACCTACGAGGACGGCGACGCGTGGGCGACCGTTGTCTCGGGAATACGCCCGTCGTCACACCGGAGGTGTGACCTACGAGGACGGCGACGCGCGAGATGGTCATCATCTCCGGCATGATGTCATACCGGAGATGTGACGTGCGATGGTCGGGGGGATCTGTCACGCGGGCAGATGGAAATCGAGCAGTGGTGAATGGAAGGGCTGTAGGGGCAATGGCTCGGCGTAGGCCAGAATGACGGCGGCGGCAGGCAGGGAAACCTGACCGCCGCGCACGCTGATCGCGGCGCCGCTGAGCAGATCGGCATAGTCACCATCGGGTAACGGCACTGCCACGGCGCCGGTGGCAGCCATGACATTGAAAAGGCCAAACAAATTGGCGTGCGCGCCCTGCCACGCGGCCTGAATGGCCGGCTCCGCGCTCGTCAACACATACTTGCCTGTGGTCAGCGCAGGATGTTTCTTCAGGCGCGCGAGGGTGGTGAGGAATGGCTGCAGGGGCAAATCGCCCCATTCCACCTTATCTATATCAAACAGCGAAGGTGTGTGCGTTGCGCCAGCCTCCTGCCCGCCGTAGATCAGGAATGGGCCGTGATGGAAAGCCTGGAATGCGGTCCAGGCCAGCGCTTGATTCGGCGAAGGCGCCAGGCGTTGAATACGCAGTTGATCGTGATTCTCGACGCAGCGCATCTTGACAAAATTATGCGGATAGATGGCGTCCTGGAAGCGCAGCATCTCCAAATAGCGGATAACCGGCGCCTGACCGACTACGGCTGCCTGCCAGATCGGCCAGATGTCATAGTCATACGTGAGGTCAAAGGCCTGGTACAGCTCGCTGTCAGAGAGTCCGCTCAGACCCGCGGCGCGGCGGTGAGCCACCCAGGCCGCGTGCACAGACTCCGCCAGCCAGATGACCCCCGGCTTGACCTGCGCAACGGCTGCGCGCGCGCGCAGCCAGAAATCGAGCGGCAGGAGCGACGCCACGTCGCAGCGAAATCCATCTACGCCAAACTCGGCCCACTGCTGCAGCGTTTCGATCAGATACGCCACCAGTTCTTCGTTGGGATGCTTGAGGTCAATCACATCGCTCCAATCCGGCACGGTCGTCACAGGCTTGCCGCTGGCGTCCTGGTGATACCAGTTCGGGTGGTCGCCTACCAGCACCGAATCATGCGCCGTGTGATTGTAAACCACATCAATCATCACCTTCAGGCCCAGGGCGTGCGCAGCCTCGATCAGATGAGCAAAGTCGGCTTTGGTCCCGTACTCGGGATTGACTGCGCGGTAGTCGGCGATGGAGTATGGGCAGCCCAGACTGCCCTTTTTGTTGAGCTGGCCGATGGGATGGATCGGCATGAACCAGACAACGTCCACACCCATGTCGCGCAGGCGCGGCAGATCAGCCTCCACATCGGCAAAGGAGCCGTTGGGGCCATGATTGCGGACATAGACTTCGTAAATGACCAGGTTGCGGTAGCTGTTCGGCGTATCGAATGCCATGCTGATTCTTCTCCAGAAGCTGTTTGATATGACTGCGGTCAAGTTGATTAAGTAGGTCAGTTATGGTAATCTACACATAGCTAACTTGAATCTCCCTCGCCTTGACGCCCGTCAGTGCAGCGTGATTATACGCTGGAACACCAGGTGGGCCAAACGAAACGCAGTTACGACAACATACCTGCGTAATCGTCTCTCCCCAGTCGTCGTCATGAAACTCAGCGCCAGCGCTGAATAAGCATGGTTCCTTGTGGAGGTATCCCGATGAAATCTATCATGAGTTCTGTCGCCTTGTTGGCGCTCATTCTTTCCGGGCTGTATCCCAGCAAGGCCGCGATGGTTCAGCCTGCAGCCGCGGCTGCAGCTCCGCTTTCCCTTTTGTGCAACGCCTCAAGCAGCGCCAGCACCGCTTTCAACGCCACGGCCCTGGCCGCGGGCAACACCGTCTGGTTCGTCAGTCGGCTGAAGGTGAGCGGCCTGGGATCGGCCGTCACCACCATTTATGCGCGCCAGGCATCCATCTCTTTCACTGTCAACGGGACGCCGTACACGATTTCTGTGCCTGACACACGCATCATCTTCGATCCCGCGGCCAGCACCACCACCACCAGCTATGACGCCACGGCCCAACGTTGGGTGACGCGCGTGTCGTCTGGCAACAACGGCAAAAATGTCTTTGCGGGCGGTGTGGCCTTTGCCATCCCGGCCGGCGGACTCCCGGGCGGCATCAACCCCGTCACCTGGACGGCGGCATTGACCGTAGACCAGCCGGGCGTCACTTTCAACTGGAACTGGGCCGCGGCCGTCTATACCAGTTTTAGCACGAACTACAACGCCATTGGCGTCAAGCCCGTGGATGGCAACGCTCAGAACCCGTACAATAACAACGATCAGGCCGGTTCGCCAGAGAACTACAAGAGTTCGGTCACTGGCGGCGCCACGGGGAACGGCGGCACCAACTATACCGGAAGCTGGACCAGCAATCTCAACGTAACGCCCTGCCAGGTGTACCAGATCGGCGACTTCGTTTGGCATGACGTCAATCGCGACGGATTGCAGAGCGCTGGCGAAACCGGGGTGGCTGATGTTCAGGTCAATCTGTTCAGCGCGGCTGGCGTGATGCTCGATTCGACGAGTACGTCGGCCAGCGGCGCCTACACCTTGCTTGCGGCCCCCGGCAGTTACTACCTGGAGTTTGTTGCGCCAACCGGATACGCGTTCACGCTTCCCAATCAGGGCGCGAATCCAGCCTTAGACAGCGATGCCGACCCCGGCAGCGGGCAAACGACCGTCTTCACCCTCGGCGCCGCCCAGAACCTGACGTGGGATGCCGGCCTCTATCAGACCGGTTCCCTGGGCGACCGTATGTGGTACGATCGGAACTACAACGGTCAACAGGACAGCGGCGAGCCGGGCATAGCCGACGCCGGCGTCTTCCTGTATGACGCGGCGCAGTCCCTGGTGGATGTGCAAATAACCGACGCCGATGGTTTGTATGCCTTTAGCGGCCTACCGCCTGGAGTCTATGTCATCCAGTTTGAGCTGCCCGACGGCTATGCCTTCACGCAGCCGCGGCAGGCCGGCAATGCCGTCGTGGACAGTGATGCGGATCCCAATACGGGGCAGACGCCGCCCATCACGGTGACGGCTGGCGCGAATGATATGACCTGGGACGCAGGCCTCGTGCGATTGGGCGCAATCGGCGACTGGGTTTGGTACGATGCCAACCAGAATGGCGTCCAGAATATCGGCGAGCCAGGGTTGGCAAATGTGCCTTTATCCCTCTACCGCGACAGCAACAACAATGGGACACTGGAAATCGGCGTGGATGCACTGATCGCCACGCGTGTCACCAGCGCTGACGGCAGCTATCTCTTCGATGGGCTGACGCCGGCGGTGTACTTCGTGGATGTCGGCAATCTTCCTGGGGCGTATGCAAACGCCCAGCGCGTGAATGGGCCGCAGAGTCTTACCGATCCGAGCGGGCCTCTGACGCTGAGCGATGGGCAGGTGTTTCGGGATGCCGATTTTGGCTATGTGGTGCAGCCGAGCCCTGGCCAGGCCCTCATCGGCGACAGCGCCTGGTTCGATGGCAGCCGCGACGGACGTCAGCAGCCGGGTGAGCCTGGCATTGCCAATCTGAACATCTGTGCGACGCCCGTGGGCGGCGGCGCGCCTGTGTGCCGCCAAACCGACGCGAACGGGCGTTTCCTGCTGCCCGTCGCGCCGGGGACTTATCTCGTGGCGCCGCCGACGCCGCCGGCCGGTTTGGTGGCAACCACGGCCGTGGGAGCCTCGGTGACGGTGGCCGCCGGGGATCAACGCCTCAACGTGGAGATCGGCTATGGGGATGCTGTCGACATGCTAACCTCGCTGGGCAGCATCGGCAACCTGATCTTCAATGATTCAGACTTCAATGGCATGTTTGGCGCCGGCGACAGCGCGCTGGCGGGAGTCAGCGTGGACTTGATCCAAGACCTCAACGAAAATGACGCCTGGGATGTGGGCGAGCCAATCATCGCGACGGTTACATCCGACAGTGTGCTGGCAGCCGGCAACAGCAATTATCGTTTCCGGGGCATCCCGTCCGGTCGCTTTCTCATCCATGTCAGCGACACCAACGGCAGTCTCCTGGACTATAACCAGACATCGCAGGGCCAACCGGACACCGATAACAACAGCCAGAATGACCCGTATGTCGTCGTGCTGTCTCCCGGTGAAAACAACGTGTTGGCTGATTTCGGCTATTACCGACGCCCACAGAACAACACGGGACTGATCGGGAATCAAGTGTGGCTAGACGTGAACAGCGACGGCCTCTACGCGCCCAACAGCGGCGACGTGGGCGTGGCGGGGGTTACGTTGGAACTGCTGCAAGCCAATGCCGTCATTCGTACGACCATGAGCGGTGCGGGCGGGGCTTATGCCTTTACCGGTCTGCCAGGCGGCGCTTACCAGGTGCGCGTCAGAGACTCCCTTGGCGTGCTCAGCGGATATGTGTCAACGGTGGCGGGGCCCCAACCTGGCGCCGATCACAACAACCAGGTGCAGCCCTACACTGTGGCCCTGGCGGATGGCGGCGCGGTACCGAGCGCCGATTTTGGTTACCAATCGGGAGGGGTCACGGTTGGAGGCTTTGCCTGGGTAGACAGCAACGGCAATGGCAGTTATGACAACGGGGAGCTGCTGCTCAACGGGGTGAGCCTGCGTATGACGAACAGCAGCGGAGCTCTTGTGGGTGATGTGGTGACAGGCCCGGCGGGCGGCTACGCCAGCGGCCAATATGCCATCAGCAACCTGCCGCCAGGGCGATACACGGTCGCCTTTGTGGCCGGGCTGCCCAGCTACCTGCTCATCGGCCCAACGACACGCACCTCGGCCAACTTGAGTGCAGGACAAAGCGACCTCACGCTCACATTTCCCTTTATCAACCCCACGGGGGTCGCCGTGGTTGACTTCACCGCCTGGCAGCAGGTGGATGGGCGCGTGGATGTGGTGTGGCGCGCGGTCGGCGGCAGCGCAGCGCCCCGTTTCGATGTCTGGCGCGGCGTTGCCAGCGACGGCGAGTTTACGCGCATGACCGCGCAGCCGCTCGACGGTCAGCCGGACGGCAATGGCTATCTCTACACGTGGTCCGACGCTGCCGCTGTGCCTGGAACCATCTATTGGTATCGGCTGAAAGAAGCGTCGGCTGGGCCTTTCATCGGGCCGGTGCCGCTGACCCCTGTGCAGCACCGACTGTTCATACCGTGGGTTGCACGCCGCTAGGCAAACCCGCGGGTCAGCACTGACCAAGGGGCAGTCGAGGACACACAGGCCGCCGAGCATCTGCAAACAGACTGTAAGCGAAAAGCCTTGCCTACGGCCATCATGTGGAGTATGCTTAACTGTATAATTTCACGATGATTGAAGGTATGGGCGTACTCGGATGCGAAACCGAGGTAGGAAGGAAATAAATGTCAACTACAGAATTGTCCGTAAAATCGTTTTGCAATGAGATTGGGACTGCCGGCCAGGCGCCGAAACGAGCACTGAAGCTCATCTTCACGGCGGCCTTAATGCTGGCAATGGTGGTGAGCAGCTTGGGGCTGCGTCCAGCGTATGCCGCTGCTCCGGCAACTACCATCGGGGGTGTCTCCCTCGGCAATCTGACAGATTATCTGTTCTTCTTTGCTGACGGCAGCCAGGACGCGAACTGGCAGGGCGCCACGAAGGGCTTCGTGGGTGATGTCGCGGTAGACGGTATCCAGGCCGCAGAGCGAACATCGGGCGGCGTTCCGGACGCAGGCACGATCTATACAAACGATAGCACTCTCAGTGCATGGCAAAACATTGTCAATCAAAACTCGGGCCAGGCTTTTGCCAGTACAGGCCAAACCGCCCGCATTGCGAGTCTCGAAGCAGACCTGAATGCAGCATTCGCTCAGATCAATGCACTGTCTGCCACTCCTGGCTACGCCAGCGTATCGTCAACGTCGCTGAACGGACTGAACAAACAGAATGGCGTTGCCGAGACATTCGTGATCAACATCACCTCTGGACTGGGCTTCTCGAGCAAGATCAACATCACGGGCGATGCAAGTGATGTCTTTATCCTGCGTTGGGACACAGATGCCAATTCTGCCAATGGCTATCAAGGGCAGGTCAAACCGCAAAGCGGAGGCGCGATCGTTCCACTTGGCGGGTTGAAGCCGTCCAACTTTATCAACGTGGCTGGCGACATCAACTCGTCCGGCGGCGGCGGCAACCCGCCTCTTCCTTATCCCCAGGGCCCACGCTTCAATGACGGAACGGGCGCATTGATCGCGGGAGGTAGTGACTTCAGCGGCGGGGGTTTCTTCACCGGCTATTGGCTGACAACGGGCGACCCGGCGACAGGGAACAACTCTTCGCTCAGCAACGGCATCTTCGTCGGCGGTTGGTATACCCTGGCCAACAAGTTTAGCATGACTTCAGGCACAAGCGGTGTCTACGTCTCTCCGAACCCAAGTACGCAGACGCCGGCCATCCGCCTTGTGAAATATGTTTCCGTGGACAACCAGGTCTCTTGGGTTGACGCAAATAGTGCGCCTGGGCCGTTAGCGACTGCAGGCAGCCCCGTTTTCTTCCGGTTTGTGATTACCAATATCGGCAATACCCCGTTGAGTAATGTCAGCCTGACAGACAACGTCTTTAATCTCAGCAGCTGCCCGGCCCGGCCGAATCCACTCGCGATAGGAGCGCAGTACACCTGTATCTTCGGGCCTGTAACAGCCATCAGTGGACAGCATAGCAACACGGCGACCACAACCGCTTCCTACGCCAGCCAAACCGTGCAGGCCACGGATCCAGCACACTACTTTGGCCAGTCTCTCGCTCCCGCCTCGCTCGGCAATTTCGTCTGGTACGATACCAACCTAAACGGCATTCAGGATGCCGGCGAAATCGGCGCAGGGGGCGTAGATGTCCTCCTGTATGATGCGTCGAACAACCTGTTGGATCTGCAAACCACCGATGCCAACGGCTTTTACACTTTCACCGGCCTAGTGGCCGGTTCCTACTACGTCCATTTTTCGCTGCCCGACGGCTACGTCTTTACCCTGCCGAATCAGGGCGCCGATGACACTAAAGACAGCGATGCAGACGCTGCCGGCGACACAACGACGATCACCCTGGTGGCTGGCGAAACCAATCTAACCGTAGACGCTGGTTTGGTCCGCCTGGGTGCGATCGGGGATTTCGTCTGGTACGACAAGAACCGCGACGGCATCGAAGATGTGGGCGAGCCGGGCATTGCGAACGTCACCGTGGCGCTCTACCGCGACGCCGATGGCAGCGGCACGCTGACCCCTGGCGACACGCTGGTGGCTACCACCACAACTGACGCGGATGGCGGCTACATCTTCAAAAATGTGATCCCTGGCACCTACTTCGTGGATGTCACCGACGCCAACAACGTGTTGGCCGGGTTGACGCACATCGTAGCGAATCAAAGCAAGCCCGACCCGACGAGCGCGATTGCGCTTGGCGCGGGCCAGGTTTACAAGGACGCTGACTTTGGCTACGTCCGGCAGCCGACCTCAGGCAAGGCGCTCATTGGCGACACGGTCTGGTACGACGACAACGGCGATGGCGTTCAGCAGCCGAGCGAACCCGGCATCCCCGGCATCCAGGTCTGCGCGACGCCCGTTGGCGGCGGCGCCCCGATCTGCACCACCACCGACAGCAACGGTCACTACCTGATCGAAGTGTCGGCTGGCTCCTACACGGTCGCGCCCACGAACCCACCGGCCGGCTACACAGCCACGACGATCGTGCCGCACCCGGTGTCCGTCGCCGCGGGCGATCAGTACCTCGACGCCGACTTCGGCTACAATGACAACCCGTCGCAGCCGCAGCTCGGTACGATCGGCAACCTGGTCTTCCTTGACGACAATACCAATGGCATTTATGACGCGGGCGATAGCCCACTGGCTGGCGTGAGCGTGGACCTGATCCGTGACAGCAATGCCAACGGTACGTGGGATGCCGGTGAGCCAATCATCGCCACGGTGACCAGCGACAGCAGCCTCGACGCCTTTTTGGGTAACTATCAGTTCACCGGTCTACCGGCTGGCCGCTACCTGGTGCACGTCAGCGACACCAACGCCGTGTTGGTGGACTACACCAAGTCGCTGCTGGGCGCCGCCGGGGTGGACAACAACAACCAGGCTGATCCCTATGCGGTCAACCTGCCCACCGCGGGCAGCAACCTGACCGCCGACTTCGGTTACTATCCGCAGAATCGCGCCAACATCGGCGTCATCGGCAACCAGGTCTGGATTGAATACGACGCGAATGGCCTCTTCAATCCGACGGCCACCGATGTGGGCCAGGCCGGCGTGACCGTGGAACTGCTGCAGGCCAATGTGGTCATCGCAACCACC
>NZ_UETR01000041.1:0-27541 GCF_900491745.1 Candidatus Amarolinea aalborgensis
AATGCACCCACCGCATTGACGCTCCACACACTGGATGCTATAATACCCTCGACTGCTCACCACACCGTCGCCGTAATCCCCAGGCCCAGACTCTATCCGTATGGCAGAGCACAGTCCCGCGCTCACGTGCTGTCGTGTGCGCGGAAACCATGCGCATGCGCAAGCAAGCTGACCTTGCTGGTCAAGCCCAGTCTTTCCTGCCATGCCACAAGGAGAATCGTGATGCGGCGATCTGAACCCCACGGTAGGCGCCTTCCCCACGGGAGGCCGAGTACACCGCTGAATGTTGCCACCGCTACGCCCAGCGCCGGCGCAGCGCCCACTCTCCGCCGCGACCCTGACTTGGGCCTACAGGTGGTCATCTTCGACCCGAGCATGCCCCTAAGTCAGATTCAGGCCCGGCTCGATGCCATCGCAGCGCAGCAAGTGGACAGCGAGATGGGGATCGGGCGCTATGCCGTGCTGTTCAAGCCCGGCGTTTACGGCAGCGCTGAGCACCCACTTGTCTTCCAGGTGGGTTACTACACGGACGTGGCCGGCCTGGGCGCATCACCCACTGAGGTCGTCATCAACGGCCACGTGGATGTCTATAACCGCTGTTACGCTCCCGACAGGTGCCTCGCCCTCACCAATTTCTGGCGCTCCCTGTCCAACCTGACGATCCACGTCATGGGCGCCGCGGGCTGCCGCGCCGCAGGCAACTTTTGGGCCGCCTCACAGGCCGCTCCGCTGCGCCGCGTCCATATCACGGGCGGCGACCTCTTGCTCCAGGATCACTGTACAGCCGGCCCCCAGTACGCCAGCGGAGGCTTCATCGCCGATTCGCAGGTCGGCTTCGTCAGTAACGGCGTGCAGCAGCAGTACTTTGTGCGCGACAGCCAGATCGCTGGCTGGTCCAACGGCGCCTGGAACCAGGTCTTTGCCGGCGTCGTAGGCGCACCGCGGCAATCGTTCTCCACCACGCCGCGCGATCCACAGCCCTATACAACCCTGGACGTCAGCCCGGTCACGCGCGAAAAGCCGTTTCTGTCTGTTGATTCCTCCGGCCGCTATTATGTCTTCGTCCCGGCGCTGCGCCATCAGTCCGTCGGCACGACCTGGGCCAACGGGCCAACCACCGGGACGTCGCTCCCGATCGAGCTCTTCTTCATCGCCCGGCCTACCGACAGCGCGCACGCGATCAATGCAGCGCTGGCGTCCGGTCAGCACCTGATCTTTACCCCCGGCATCTACCACCTGGATGCTACCATCGAGGTCCAGCGCGCCGATACGGTCGTGCTGGGACTAGGCCTGGCGACGCTTGTGCCCGAGAATGGCATCGTCGCGATACAGGTGGCTGATGTGGCGGGGGTCAAGCTCGCCGGACTGATCGTTGACGCAGGCCCCGTCAACTCGCCGGTGCTGCTGCAGGTGGGCACGCCGCATGCCCACCAGGGTGATCCCGCCAACCCAACGTCACTGCACGATGTCTACTTCCGCATCGGCGGGGCAACCCCTGGCAAGGCCACGACGAGCCTGATTGTGAACAACGATTATGTCATTCTGGACCACCTCTGGGCCTGGCGCGCGGACCACGGCCGCGGCGTGGGCTGGACCGCCAACACCGCGGATACCGGCGTTATTATCAACGGCGATCACGTGACCGCCTACGCGCTGTTTGTCGAGCATTACCAGAAACACCAGCTCATCTGGAACGGTGAGCACGGCCGCACCATCTTCTTCCAGAACGAGACGCCCTATGATCCGCCGGACCAGGCCGCCTGGTCGCACGACGGCGTCAACGGCTACGCCGCCTACAAGGTGGCCGACACCGTCACCACCCACGAGGCGTGGGGCATGGGGAGCTACTGCTATTTCAACCGCGGCGCCGATATCCACGCCACGCGCGCGTTCGAGGGCCCGAACACGAGCGAGGTCAAGCTGCACGATATTCTGACCGTTTTTCTCAACGGCTACGGCGGCATTGACCATGTCGTCAATGACACGGGCGCAGCCGTAAATTCCACCAACCAGATCACGAACATTGTCAGCTACCCTTGAGGCCATGGAGGATCGGTTCAAGCAGCTTCTGTAGGCCATCGGAAATTTGCCGTCAAGCCCAAAGTTGAGTACAATAGCACGCAGCAGATCGGGTTCTGGAAGAAGCAGAGGTGAGCGAGTCTTCTGTGCGTCGGCCCTCCTGCGTTAACCCGGGCCCGTGGCCTAGCGGGAAGGCACCTCCTTTGCAAGGAGGGGATCGTCGGTTCGAATCCGACCGGGTCCACCTTAAAATAGCCGGCGGTGCAGCCAACGGCAAAGATCAAATATGCGGGCGTGGCTCAGTGGTAGAGCATCTCCTTGCCAAGGAGAGAGTCGTGGGTTCGAATCCCATCGCCCGCTCTGTATCGCACATTCATGCGGGCGTGGCTCAGTGGTAGAGCATCTCCTTGCCAAGGAGAGAGTCGTGGGTTCGAATCCCATCGCCCGCTCTGTGTGATCTTCGGCAAGCATACGGGCTTGCCGCTCAGCCGAGGTAGCTCAGTTGGTAGAGCACGTCACTGAAAATGACGGTGTCCCCAGTTCAAGTCTGGGCCTCGGCACTCAGTTTACCCATCGTGAAATCGGGGATCGTCTAATGGCAGGACAAGGGACTTTGGATCCCTGTATCGAGGTTCGAGTCCTCGTCCCCGAGCCTGCAAGCGTCAGGAGCCGGTGAGCCAGGCACATCACTGGCCTCACCTGGCTCTAGGCCGCAACGGGTAAGCTCGGCGTGTGCATGGTGGCCATAGCTCAATTGGCGGAGCACCTGGTTGTGGCCCAGGAGGCTGTGGGTTCAAGCCCCACTGGTCACCCACCTGAGTGGTTGAAAGCCCAAATTCGTGGACAAACGCGAATTGCGGGCTTTTTTTATTGTGTACGGTTCGTTCGGTTCCTGGCTTGCGCAAGAACGAACCGGTTCAGGCGAGGTGCGCCGATGGGCAATGTATTAGTCCTCAATGCCAGCTATGAGCCGCTGAGTGTGGTGTCGGTCAAACGCGCCATCATTTTGCTGCTCAAGGAAAAGGCGGAATTGATCGAGGCAGCAGAAGCTTATTTGCGCGCCGAACGACGACTATTTCGCGTTCCGGTGGTCATTCGCCTGATCACTTACGTGCGCATCCCGCGGCACATGCCGCTGCCGCTGTCACGCCGCACCATCATTGCGCGCGACCGCTACACCTGTCAGTATTGCGGCTGTCAGTTCAGTCGCAGCGAGCTGACGCTGGATCATGTCATTCCACGCAGCCGCGGGGGTGAAACGGCATGGGAAAATGTCGTTGCCGCCTGCCGCGCGTGCAATCAACGCAAGGGAAATCGCACGCCCGATGAAGCTGGCTACGCGCTGTTGTCTGTGCCGCGGCGCCCGCGCTATATTGCGCTGACCCTGCTCAACGAGTATGGCCCGAACCAGCACAACGCCTGGCAAAAGTATTTGTACTGAGTGCGGTGCGCCGTACAAAGCGAAAGGCTCTCCGGTGAAGGAGAGCCTTTCTTTTTGGCACCGTAGCGTCTACAGGTTACCCCGAGGCGATGCTACGGTGCCGCGTTTACTACGTTCACTCATGAAGCATCACCTCCTCGGAATGGGATAGCGAGAGGTGGGGCTGGTGTGGATACCAGCGTGCGGTCATTATCGCATACGGCTTGGGATTTGTCAAAAAATCATTTTGGCGTCCGGTCGCGCAGACTGGCCTCGAGATCGTCCAGGCTGGCAAATTGCTGTACGGTCCGCACAAAGTCTGCCAGGGATGAGGATTGCTGGCGCAGCTGCTGCAGCTTTGGCCCGATGGGGTCTACTGCGCCCACACCAGTCGCGTAACTGCCATGAAAGGCGAAGTAGGCCTGGTTGAGCTTGCGTACATCGTAGCCCGCGGCCACGAACCTCTGACGTCGGGCTTCCATGAAGGCTTCGGCGGCGCTGACTTGACCGGCCGCCAGCAGCGCATCCACGGCCAAACGCGTGCTGCGCATTTCCCCCCCGAAGTTGAATGGCGCGGGCTCGGGCGTGCGCGCAGGCGGGCCTGGTTCGACTGGCGCGGGCGCGGCTGGCGGCTGCGCGTAGAAGCGCGCGAGGACCTGCGCGCCGATTTCATCGCCCACGATCGAGGCCACCGTTTCGTTGATCGTGGTCAGTTCGCCGTTGTCGAAGTAATGCCAGCCCAGCGGATGAAAAACCAGGTAGGTGTGCATCCACTCATGCGCCACTGTGCTGAGCACCCAGTCCAACGGCGCATCGTTCAGCACCATCGTCGGCCAGGTGGAAAAACCGCCAATGCCTTCGATCAAGGCGCGCACCTCGCCTTGTCTCTCAACATCATCTTCCAGGTCGTTCCACACGGTGAGCGGCGTGTCTGGCTGCAAGTACGCGCCATAGCGGCGGGTGATCTGGCTGCGCGGCGAGACGACCAGGTACAGCGGCGGTTCGGTGAAGCTGAAGCGCACCGGCGGCCACAGCATGCCCGCGGTCAGCAGATGTTCGTTGATGAGCGCCGCACCAACCTGACGCTCAATCGCCGCCTCGGCGATCGGACGCCAGTAGGACTGCTGCCGACGCAGGCTGGCGATCTCGGCGTTGAGCGCGGACACGTCGGCCCCCGGCGCGGCCTGTTGGCTGAGCGCCGCCGTGATCTCGCGTTCCACGCTGCGAATGTGCTCATTATTGGCGAAGTAGGCGCGCACCAGGGCAGCCTGGCTGGCGTCGTCCATCCCCTGCAGCGGTGAACGCACGGTATCGCGCACTTTGGACATAATGGTGTCTACTTCCCAACCCGCCAGGGCAAAGGCATGCGGCGCGGCGATACTGTCTGCGGCCAGGTCAAAGGCCCAATCGCTGCGCACAAAGCTGGCGCGTAAAGTCAACAGGCTGAAGCAGAGGAGAATGAGGGCGCGCAGGCGCGCGCGGCGCGCACCGGCTGACTGTTTTCGTTGACGACTCATGGTGAAAAAGAAGCACGACCGGCCGTCGGTGTCAGTGACACTGCGTTGACGCGGCCGGTCGTGCGAACGATCAGATTCTACGTTTAGCGCTTGCGCAGGCTGATGTTGACCTCGCGCGGGCTTTCCATGTCCGCCGTGATCTCGATGCCATCATCAGTCACAGACCGATAGTTCTTGGCCAGGATCGCCATGCTGTAGGACTGACCACGCGGCAGCGGCTTATCGAGTTGATAGTTTCCGCTGGCGTCCGCAGTGCCAAAGGCATAAATCTTGTCCTGGGAGAAGTCCTTGGACCACTCTGCGACGGTGACACCGGGCTGCAGCGCCACGAAGATGGCGCCCGCAATGCCGCGCCCAGTATCGGCGTCGGCGATGACGCCATAAATCTGTACGCCTTCATCGGTGTTGACAGGCGCGGTCACGCTGCCCTCGCCAATGGCGAAGCTGCCTTTCTGCACGAGTGCGTTGCCTAAGTAGAGTTCCAACCGGTAGGTGCCATCGGGCAGCGCGGACTTGCTGTAAATGCTGACCCACGTACTGCCGCTGGCGCCTTGGCTCCAATTGTCCACCTCGCGCATCACTTCCTGGTCATCCAGGTACCACACGCGTGTCCACTCCGCGCCATCCGGTGTGCCGCTGAAATCCCAGAACGCGTACGCCTCTTGGATGCCGCTGGGGAACTGCGCGCCAGGCTTGACGGGTTTGTCGTTCTTATCCACGCCCTGCGCAAAGGTGATGGCGCCCCATTGGGCGCCGCCCGTTGTGCCCTGGGCTGCCCCGCCAATGACGAACGAACCGCGGAACTGTTCCTTGCCGTCCACCTGCATGGTCAAGTCGTACTTGCCATTGGGCAGCGCTTTGGAATTGTTGGCGATGCTCAGCCAGTCATTGCCAGAGCCGGCGGTCTTGGCCACGATCGTATCTTTGACCGCTTCCTTGCCGTCCAGGTACCAGGCGTATACCAACTGCGTCCCCTTGCGGAAATCGGCAAAGTTATACGTGGCATAGACGCTGGTGGCCCCTGCGTCGAAACGGGTTCCGGGGCTGAGTGGCGTGCCGCTGCGGTCAATCGCCGTGGCAAACTTGACGCTGCTGATGCGTGGGCCTGACGACGGCGCGGGTGCGACGCCATTGCTGCTGCCGCCAACATCTTTGAGCGCGGCTTGAATCAAAGGCAGCACCAGCTTGACCGGCCGAATCAGGCTGATCTTGCCGATGTCTTCACGGTCGGAGACGCCGGCGGTGGGAATGCCAACCATCTCGCCTGCATCGTTGATCGCCAGACCGCCGGAGTTGCCGTGGTTGACTTCTGCGTCGGTCTTGAACCATTCGCTCTCGCCATCGGTGTTTTCATCCAGGAAGCCCGAAATGCGGCCCTGGGTGAAGGTGACGGTATCGCCGCCGATGCCGGGAAAGCCGAGCACGCTGACCTCGTCGCCGATTTGAACATCGTCCGAGTTGCCAATCGGCACCACGGTCAGGCCGAGGTTCGCAGGCAGGGCCGCTTTCTCATTGTCCACCAAGCCAACCACCTTGAGAATCGCCACATCGAGGTTGGGATCGGCCTGCACAATGCGTGCGGTGTAGGTCCAGTTGGGCATGCCGCGCAGATTTGCCTGATTGATCGCCAAGGCGGCCACACGCTGCGAGTTGTAGAAGCGTCCCGTCTTCGTGTCGCCCACCACATGGAAGTTGGTGACCACGTAACCCTTGTCGGACACCACCGTGCCGGATCCGGTCGAGTAACCGTTTTTCCCATCCAGCGCCACAGCCACACGGACTGTTCCCATAAGCGCTCGCTGCAGTTCGTTGCGTCCAACCGCCTGAGCCGGCTGCGGCTGCACGGCAGCCACCAACAGGCTGGTCAATAGGATGACCAGGACGAGCGCAAGGCGTGAAACGACCTTCATCTTTTGATTCATCATCGTCTGAATCCCCCGTTCTTCCTGTTAGAACTTCAGCGCGGCCAGCGCTCGTTCGTATGTCCCCAGATCGTCTTTGTATACGGTGGCATCCGCCTCGTAACGCAGCGCGTAGACCTGGCCGTTCACCAGCACGAGGGTGTCAGTCGTCTGAACCACCACGGGTAGTTGAGACAGGCTGCTGCCGCCCGCATCCGCAACATAGGCATAGGTGATGCGGACGCCATCAGTTCCTGCCACGCGCACCGCCTCAGAGGAAATGCTGCGGAAATGCTGGCGCTCGTTGGTCAAATCGAGCGTCCATTGGATCGCCGCATCGGATAATGTGCTGTTTGCAGCGAGGGGCGCGCTCAGCAGCGCCATGTGCGTCGCAAACGTAGAGCCAGAGCGTGGGTTGGAGGCGCTGAACAGGTTTTCACCGGTGGTCGTGTCGGCCACCCAATTGGCTGGATAGACGACCGCGGCCCCGCCAGGAATCGCATAGGTGTTGGTCTGCGTGGTAATGACCACGCGTAGAACCAACCCAACCAGCAGGGCAATCAACGCAGTTATGACTAGCGCCCAATCATTGCGGGCGAATTCAGCCGGTGTTGGTCCGGCCATCTTGACATTGGTTGACATGCGTGACCTCCTTCAGGCTGCCGCCGAATTGGCGCCGAGCAGCGCCTGCGTCTCGCGGTTGGCTCGGCGAATCAACAAGAAGACGACACCCAGGGTAACCACCGCGACCCCGGCCGCCAGCAGCAAGCCGTTGATCGGCGTGTAAACCAAACCGTTGGCAGTGACGCGATCGAGCGCGAAGAAAAACAGGCCGTTCAGCGTGGCCGCCAGCAGCAGGCCCACAGGCAGATAGTAGACGGGCGTGCGTTCGAAGCGCGCCTGGCCCAGGAAGTAGCCCATCACGCCAGCGAAACTGGCATGAGCCAGTGTGGTTTCGACGATGCGAATCGCGCCAACGCCCAGGTCAACGCCGCCGTTGCTCAGGATGTAGTTGAAATTGAGCATCGTGGCGAAGCCGAGGCCCGCGGCTGTGGCGTAGATGATGCCATCGGTGCGCTCATCAAACTCAGGCGCCCGGTAGACCGAGTAACGGACAGCCAGGTATTTGCAGAATTCCTGGATAAGGCCGATCACCAGGATGGACCCGATGATCTGCACCGTGGCGTTGGTGTAGAGCCAGTCCTGCACACGGAACAAGCGTTCCAGTACGGGAACGGCAACGGCGTTGGCCACCAGGATGCCCAGCAAGAAGACAGCAATGATGTAGCGTTTGGGTTCTGGCTCGGCATAGTCTTGCTGATAGAAAAATATCAGCCAAATCACAGCCGGCACCGCCGCCATGACGAGACCAATGCCGATGAGGGCTGTACCTTGAAGTCCGTTGGCAGGCACCAGGCGCGCCACAAGCGCCATGATGCCTACGAAGGCTAATAAGCCGATGATCTCAAGCACGCTGGCGACCCACAGGCCGCGACGTTCATGAGTCAACTTGGACAGTAGGGATTCGGTCATGTCTACTCCTCCTTCGTCAAGAGTCCTTTGCAGAAATCTTATTCAAATCTGGCATACACCCAAGACGTGTGCGGGCATAGCTGCCTCAACTAGGCGCACAACGGGGGATCCCCTCTGAGTTAAAATTTGATTCAATGGGCTTGGCGCAGATGAATGAACTAAAGTATAGCGCAAAGGTTGCTAGTTGTCTATTTTGGCGGTAGCTTGCCAGTAGTTGAAGCAGCGTTGGCGTAGCGTGGGAATGCCTTCCAAGGTGACATCGGGAAAGGATTGGCCCGCGCTCGCCAGCGCCGCGCGCAGGCGCCCTTCCAGCTTCTTGAGGCCGGCCGGGTAGGCATGTTGCTGGCGCGTGTGCCAACTGCGCGCCAGCGCGACATGACACGCCGCCAGGAAGAACTCACCCTGGGAAGCGCAGATGTCGGCCAGGAGGGCAAACAAGGCGGTCTTCTGGCTCTCTTCGCCGGGCAGCAAGGCCGCTCGGCAGGCCAGACGGGCTGCTTCTTCCCCATAGCCTAGCTGCTGCGCCAGCCGCGCCTGGTCCATGCACAGGCTCCAATCGAACGGCCAGCGCGCACACAGCGCCTGCACTTCGACGCGCGCATCCAGCAGATTGCCTTGCCCGGCCAGGGCCTGCGCAGCCAAACGTGGGAAGGTGGAGCGCTGGGGGTAGATCGCTTGCGCCTCCAGGGCGAGACGGCGCGCCCGCGACCATTGATTGAGCATCAGCAAGGCGCGTGCTTTCAACCGATACCAGCGCAGGCGAGGCGCGTCTGTGGCCGCGCCAGGCTGGTTGTCGGGCGGCGGTGGGCGGTCATCGAGCTCCGCCGGGCGTAGGCGTTCACCCCAGGCTTCCACGGCCGCCCAGTCGCCGCAGGCTGCCGCGGCCTCCATCACCGCCAGCACAGTCTCGACGATGGCCGGCCCTGCGCCGATCGCCAAGATTTCAGACGCGGTGTGCTGCATGGCCGCCAGATCACGCCGCGCCGCCAGCGGTCGCAGGTGCAGGTCGAACAAGTTCCAGGCCAGTTCGGCGCGTATCGCTAGGTCCGTAGGCGCTTGTTGGGCCAATTGGCGACAAACTCGCAGCGCCAGCCGGGGAAACCCGGCCAGGCGCAAACAGCAGGCGTAGCGCACACCGGCCTGTGGATTGCCCGCATCCCACGCGCGATGAAAGATCGCGCCGGCGCCGGCATAGTCGCCGTCTCGAAAACGCGCCTCTGCTTCATTCAAAGTTTCGTGGGGTGGTTCCATTGCCTGTCATCCTCCGGCCGTCATCCTCCACTGCACCGGCATAACGCTGCGTCCGGCGCCGATTTCGCGTTCGACCGGACGAGGCGCCAACTTCACGCACAACGGCGCCTTGTGGTAGAATGGCCGCGCAGCCGCAGCCATTCATACCTGTACGGAGAACGCCATGACGACACCCATGCGACGACAGTATCTGGAGCTGAAACGCCAGTTCAAAGACACGATTCTCTTCTTTCGCCTGGGTGATTTTTACGAAACCTTCGACGACGACGCCAAGATCGTGGCCTCGGTCTGCGATGTGGTTTTGACCTCGCGGCCGGTGGGCAATGATCTGCGCGTGCCCCTGGCCGGCGTACCCTGGCACAGCGTGGAAGGCTACGTGGCGCGCTTGATTCAGGCCGGCTACAAGGTCGCCATTGCCGAACAGCAGGGCGAAACGCCGGTGGACGGCCTGGTGCCGCGCCTGGTCAATCGCATCGTCAGCGCGGGCACCGTGGTGGAGCCGGGGATGCTGCCGGAGAAACGCAACAATTACCTGGCAGCTGTGGTACGCCAGGAAGATCGGGCTGGCGTGGCCTACGCGGACATTACGACCGGCGAATTCGCGACGACGGAGTTCAGCGGCGCGGATGTCGCCCAACGAGTGCATGAGGAATTGGCGCGCTTACAGCCGGCCGAACTGCTGACCGTCGAAGATGCGGCGGTGCTGCCAGGCGAAGCCAGCCTGGCCGCGGGTGCGTTGACGCGCCTGCCGCCCTGGCGCTTCGAACTGGCAACCGCACAGCGCGCGCTGCTCGATCATTTTCGCGTCCACACCCTGGCCGGCTTCGGCTGCGAATCGAAGCCGCTGGCAATCAGCGCGGCGGGCGCGCTGCTGCAATACCTGCGCGAGATGCAGCCGTCGGCGCTGGCGCAGTTGACTTCACTATTTACATACAGCCTCACTGAGTTCATGGTGCTCGACGAGGCGACGCGCCGCAACCTGGAACTGACGGAGTCCATCCGCGGCAGCGACAATCGTCACACGCTGCTGGCCGTGCTCGATGACACGCGCACGCCGATGGGCGCGCGCTTGCTGCGCCGGCGTTTGGGCCAACCGCTGCTCGACCTGGCGCAGCTCGACGCTCGCCTGGGCGCGGTGGCCGCGTTTCAGCAGCATGGACTGGTCCGCGCCGAGCTGCTGGCGCTGCTCAAGGGCTTTGGCGACCTGGAACGCTGGGTCAACCGCGTGGTGCAGCGCATCGCCCTGCCGCGTGACCTGCTGGGCATTCGCCAGGCGTTGACGAAGGTCAACGAGGCGCGGCGCATCACCGGCCAGATGCGCCCGGCCGCCGATGCCGCCGCGCTGTTTGCGGCGCTCGAAGCCCGGCTTGACCCCTGCGCGGACGTCGAAAGCCTGCTCAGCCAGGCGATTGTTGAAGAGCCGCCCGCCACATTGCAGCACGTGGGCATCATCCGTCCTGGCTTCAGCGCGGAGATTGACGCCGTGGTGGCAGCCTCCAAAGATGCCAAAACTTGGGTTGCCAACCTGGAGGGAACCGAACGCGCGCGCACCGGCATCCGCTCGTTGAAGGTTGGCTATAACAAGGTGTTTGGCTACTATCTGGAGGTGTCCACGGCAAACGCACACCTGGCGCCGGCTGACTACATGCGCAAGCAAACGCTGGTGAATGCGGAACGTTACATCACGCCCAAGCTCAAGGAGATGGAGTCTGTCATCCTGCACGCGGACGAGCGCCAATTGGAGCTGGAACAGCAGGTCTATCGCACGGTCCTTGACCAGGTGGCGGCGCAGGCCGGGCGCCTGCTGGCCCTGGCGCAGGCATTGGCCGAACTTGATGTGTACGCGGCGCTGGCAGAAGTGGCCGCGCGCAATCGCTATGTGCGCCCTGAACTGGCGGACGACGGGGCGATCGAGATCAAGGCTGGGCGTCACCCGGTGGTGGAGTTGACGCAGCGCGAGGAGCCGTTCGTTCCCAACGATGTCAGCCTGCACCCAGAGCAAGCCATCATCATCCTCACCGGCCCGAACATGGCCGGCAAGAGCGTCTTCTTACGCCAGGTGGCGCTCATTACCCTGATGGCGCACATCGGGTCTTTCGTGCCGGCCGATGCCGCACACATCGGGGTGGTAGATCGCGTCTTCACCCGCGTCGGCGCCGCGGACGACATCGCGCGCGGGCAATCTACCTTCATGGTGGAAATGGTCGAAGCCGCAAACATCCTGAATCATGCCAGCAGCCGCTCGCTTCTCATCCTGGACGAGATCGGCCGCGGCACCAGCACCTATGATGGCATGGCGATTGCGTGGGCCATCGTGGAGCACATTCACAATCACCCGCGGCTGCGGGCGAAGACGCTGTTTGCCACCCACTACCACGAGCTGACCGACCTGGCTCTGCGCTTGCCGCACGTGGTCAATTTCAGCCTGGCAGTGGCCGAAGAGGGCGGTCGCGTCGTCTTTTTGCACAAGATCGTGCCGGGCAAGGCTGATCGTTCTTACGGGGTGCACGTGGCCGAACTGGCCGGCTTGCCGCGCACGGTCATTGCCCGCGCCGACGAGATTCTGGCCGACCTGGAAGCGAAAGGCGCGGCCGGGCCGCGCAAGTTGGGCATGGCAACCGGGCCGCGGCAGTTGGGTCTCTTTGTCACCAGCCACCCAATTGTCGAAGACCTCAAGAAACTGGATGTCAACGGCCTCTCGCCCCTGGCCGCGCTCAATGTGCTGTTCGAGCTGCAGCAGCGCGCGCGCCAGGAGTAAAAAACCGATAGTGCATAGGCCAACCTCGCTTCTTCAGGAAATGTCAACCATCTCCTCTATCAGCGAGATAATTTTGCCTGTCAATGCCGGATATACCCGGCGGAAATCCTTCGCATTAAGAGTCAGTACCTGATCAACCCCTGATAGCGAGGCCACGTGCAGCAACAAGGCGTCATAGATTGCACCCCCAGCGATCTTGAGGCTGGCCAGATGACGGAGCAGGGTTACATAGTCAGCAGCAGACAAGGCAATCACTTCGCACCGATCCACGATATTCACCGTGATGATCTCCCGCGCCATGTCGGGCGTGATGATTGGCCGGATCGGAAGCCGAGTCAGGATTGAATATGTCTCTGCAAGGGAGTGAGCGGCAACGACTCCGCTATCCACCCCATCCTTAACACGCTGCAGCCGGTGAAAGGCTGCCGCGTGAGCCGCATGTCCTTCGACGACGGCTGCGACCAATACCGAGGTGTCGAACATGATTCTCACAGGCCCACCTGCTGCATCAACTCAGTTATCCGCTGCTCGCGCTCTTGCTTGACGACCTCAGCCAAATCAGAAAGCAGCTCGGCTCTTACCACGAGTAAACCATCTTTGCTCACCAGTGTAGCGACTGCTTCTGGTCCGAGGGACGCAGCGAGTGGAGTTATCTTCGCGCCGTTGCCTTCGACAAACCGCATCATTTCGGTTCGGCTCACGCGCCATTTCTTTCCGATCTTCACCCCGCGTAGCGCGCCATGATTTAGCATGTTTGTAAGGGTTCGGCGGTCAATCTGGAGCACGCCGGCCGCCTGCTCTGATGTGAGCACCAGCGGTAGGTCCGACCATTGAGCTGCGTTCATAGTCATCCTCCATCAGGTACTTTCTGGCGGATAATGCCGCAAGATTGGTTCAACCGACCAGTCTGACAAAATGCCGCCGGCCGACCTGGAGGATGCGACTGCCGCCGGCGCTCACGTCAATCACGGTTTCGATCTGCTCCAGGCGCTGGCCGTCCAGCTTGATCCCGCCTTGCTCAAGGAGGCGGCGCCCTTCGCCGCGGCTGGCAATCAGACCGGCGGCCTGCAGCAGGTCAAGCAAGGCCAGCGGTCCGGTCATGGCAAATTCAGGCATGTCCTCCGGCGTCTCACGCGCCTGGAAAACGGTGCGGAAATGCGCTTCCGCCTGCTGGGCTGCGTCCGTGCCGTGGAAGATTTCGACGATCTCGAAGGCCAGTTTCATCTTCACATCGCGCGGATGGGCCGCGCCCGCCGCCAGATCATCCTCGAGCTGCTTGATCTGGGCTGGCGTCCAGCGCGTGACCAGGTTCATGAAGTTGCTCATGGCGACGTCCGGGATGGACATCACCTTGCCGTACATCTGCGCGGGCGGCTCGTTGATGCCGATGGCATTGCCGGTGGATTTGCTCATGCGCAGATGGCCGTCAGTGCCTACTAAAATCGGCAGGGTGATGGCAATTTGCGGGCGCTGATTGAACCCTTCGGCCAGCTTACGCCCGGCCATCAGGTTGAAGAGCTGTTCCGTGCCGCCGATTTGCACATCGGTCTGCAGCGCGAGCGCGTCATAACCCTGCATCAGGGCGTACAAGAACTCATGCAGCCAAATGGCGTCGCCGTTGGCAAAACGTTTGGCAAAATTATCACGCGCCAGGAACTGCTGCACCGTAAAGTTGGCGGCCAGGCGGATGACATCGGCAAAGCTCAACGGCGCCAGCCAATCGGCATTGAAACGGATGTGGGTTTTTTCCGGATCCAGAATCTTGAAGGCCTGGGCGGTGTAGGTGGCGGCGTTGGCGGCCACCTGTTCCGGCGTGAGCTGTTTGCGCACCCCTTCCTTATCAGACGCATCGCCGATCAGGCTGGTGAAGTTGCCGATCAGAAAGGTGCACTCATGGCCCAACTCCTGGAATTGACGCAGTTTGCGCATGGGCACCGAGTGCCCCAGGTGGATGTCGGGCGCGGATGGGTCCACCCCCAGGTAGACCTTGAGCGGCCGTCCGTTCTGCTGCGACTCCAGCAGCCGCGCGCGTAATTCTTTTTCCATGTTGGCGTAGGTTTGCGCGTCGCCAAAATCGGCCCCACGCATCAGAATCGCCACTTGTTCGTCAATACTCAAATTTGTCGCCATACCATCCGCCGAGACTGAAAATTTCCACAACCGGTGCCACCGCGCAGTGCTTCCAAATCAAGCACACACTTGACCACAAGGAACACATAGAACACAAAGAAATGCCAGCATAGACGCAGATTGGCAGCGTCTTTGCGCTCTTTGTGTTCTATGTGGTAGAAGAAAGTCGTTCAAATTTGGAACTGCCGCACACCAATGGCGCCATTATAATGCACGTGTCATAGTCGCACAACTTGTCGCGGGTCATTTTCCGAAAGTTGACTGGGTGTGTACGATGTGTATCATTGGGTCATGAGTAGTAATATCTATCGCCAAGCGGGTTGGACTTGGGCAGAGCAAAAGTGAGAGTCTATGCGTTATTCAGTGGTTGTGCATAAAGATCGAGAAAGTGACTATGGCGTGACCGTGCCTGATCTCCCCGGTTGCTTCAGTGCGGGTGAAACGCTCGATGAAGCCCTGCATGAGGTTGTAGAAGCAATTGAGTGTCATCTGGAAGGGTTGTTGTTGGATAGTGAACCGATCCCCACGCCGCGGCCAATCGAACATCACCAAAATAACCCGGATTATGCTGGTGGGGTGTGGGCTTTTATAACGATAGATCTGGCAAAACTGTCGGGCAGAACCCATCGCATCAATGTGACCTTGCCGGAGCGCATTCTTACTTTGATGGATAGATATGCGGTAGAACATGGCGAAACACGTTCAGGTCTCATTGCGGAAGCCGCTCTTGAGTACATCGCATCCCATCAACATCCTGGCGCGGTGCGCGGCGACGCAACGACATAGAGCCAGCTGACCCAGCGCACCGCCACAAACAACCGTCGTATCGTTCTTTCAGAAACTGTTTGAAAAGCTCAAACTCATCTCACACCAAGACACAGAGAACACAGAGAGAAGCAAAAAATGGCATCGAAAAGTGTCTTCCTTTGTGTCTCTGTGTCTCAGTGTGAGCTCTGTCTCTCAGCGTGAGCCTGTCAACAGTCTCTTGCACCTGCAAACACGATCGCGCCGTCGCGATAATCGGCCGCAATCGTCTGGCCGGCCTTGAAGCGCCCTTCCAGCAGGGCCATCGCCAGCGGATTCTGCACCTCGGTCTGGATGGCTCGCTTGAGCGGCCGTGCGCCGTAGGTCGGGTCGAAGCCGATATCGGCCAGGTAGCCTTTCGCGCGGTCGCTGAGCGTCAACGCCAGCCCATGTTCAGCCAGCAGCGCCTGCAGCCGGCGTAACTGAATCTCGACGATGTGCACCAGGTCGGCGCGCGTCAACGAATGGAAGACGATGATGTCGTCCACCCGATTCAGGAACTCCGGCGGGAACTCCTGGCGCAGCGCCTGCAGCGCCCGTTCCCGCTTGGCCTCATCGCCCAGGGCCGGGTCATTGATGAAGTGGCTGCCGATGTTCGACGTCATGATGACCACGGTATTCTTGAAGTCCACGGTGCGCCCCTTACCGTCGGTCAAGCGGCCGTCGTCCAGCACTTGCAGCAGCGCGTTGAAAACCTCACGATGCGCCTTCTCGATCTCGTCGAAGAGCACCACGCTGTAGGGCTTACGCCGCACCGCCTCCGTCAACTGCCCGCCCTCATCGTAACCCACGTAACCAGGCGGCGCGCCGATCAGGCGGCTGACGGTGTGGCGCTCCTGGTACTCGCTCATGTCAATGCGCACCAGGTTATTTTCATCATCGAACAAGAAGCCAGCCAGCGCTCGCGCCAGCTCGGTCTTGCCCACGCCGGTTGGCCCCAAGAAGATGAAACTGCCGATGGGCCGATTGGGGTCTTGCAGGCCCGCGCGTGCGCGGCGCACCGCGTTCGCCACGGCGGTGACGGCCGCGTCCTGGCCCACCACCTGTTGGTGCAAACGGCTTTCCATCTGCATCAACTTGGCAACCTCGCCCTCCAGCAGCTTGCTGACCGGAATGTGCGTCCAAGTGGAGACCACGGCGGCGATTTCCTCCGCGCCCACTTCCTCCTTGAGCAGCATCCCGCGCGCCTGCATCTCCTGCAGCTGCGCCTCGATCTCGGCCAGCTGCCGCTCCTGGCCGCTCAACTGCCCGTACTGCAGCTCCGACGCGCGGCCGTAGTCTGCCCGGCGCTGCGCCTGCTCGATCTCCAGCCGCGTCTGCTCCATTTCTTCCTTGAGGCTGGCGCGACGCTGAATCACTTCACGCTCACGCACCAGGCGCGCTTCCAGGCCGCGCTCGGTTTCCCGCAGATTGGCCAGATCGCGCTCGATCGTGGTCAGCCGCGCCTTGCTGGCTTCGTCCGACTCCTTCTTCAGCGCCTCGCGCTCGATCTCCATCTGCATGACGCGGCGCTTGATCTCATCCAACTCGGCCGGATTGGACGTGATTTCCATGCGCAGCCGGCTCGCCGCTTCGTCAATCAAGTCAATCGCCTTGTCAGGTAAGAAACGGTCGCTGATGTAGCGGTGCGACAGGGTAGCGGCGGCAATCACGGCCGCATCGGTGATGCGCACATTGTGGTGCACCTCGTAACGCTCCTTGAGACCGCGCAGGATCGAAATCGTGTCAGCGACGCTCGGTTCGTCCACCAGCACCGGCTGGAAGCGGCGCTCCAGCGCCGGGTCTTTTTCGATATGCTTACGGTACTCATCGAGCGTCGTGGCGCCGATGGCGTGCAGCTCGCCGCGCGCGAGCATCGGCTTGAGCATGTTGCTGGCATCCATGGCACCCTCGGCCGCGCCCGCGCCGACGACCGTGTGCAGCTCGTCAATGAACAGGATGACTTGACCTTGCGCCTCGGTTACTTCCTTGAGCACCGCCTTGAGGCGTTCCTCGAACTCCCCGCGATACTTGGCCCCGGCAATCAGGCTGCCCATGTCCAGCGCCACGACGCGCTTGTCTTTCAAACCGGCCGGCACGTCCTCGCGCACGATGCGGCCGGCCAAGCCTTCGACAATGGCGGTCTTGCCAACGCCCGGTTCGCCAATCAGGACCGGGTTATTCTTGGTGCGGCGGCTCAGAATCTGGATCGTGCGCCGAATCTCTTCATCGCGGCCAATGACCGGATCGAGCTTGCCTTGCCGCGCCATCTGCGTCAGATCGCGGCCGTACTTGTCGAGCGCCTTGTAGGTGGCTTCCGGGTTCTGGCTGGTGACGCGCTGGCTGCCGCGAATGGCAGTCAACGCTTGCAAGAGACGGTCGCGGTTCAGCCCCAGCCGCGCCAGCGCTTTCTGCGCGCCGCCGCCGTTGTCGCCAGCCAGGGCCAACAGCAGGTGTTCGGCGCTGACATAGTCATCGCGCATCGCGTTGGCTTCATTTTGGGCGTCCTGCAGCACGCGCGTCAGCGCCGCGCTGATAGTGGCCTGCACGTTGCTGCCGTAGGCTTTGGGCCAGCGCGCCAGCTCTGCCTCAAGCTGCCGCGACAGCGTCAGCGGGTCGAGGCCTGCCTGCTGCACGACTTCCTGCACCACTCCTTCGTCCTGCCGCAGCAGGGCCAGGAGCAGGTGCTCTGGCTGCACCTGCGCATGATTGTGCTCTTGCGCCAGCGTCTGCGCTTCTAAAACGGCCTCTTGGGCCTTTTGCGTCAATTTGTCTAATCTCATCGTTCCTCCTGTGCACGCGCCCGCCTGGCGCGTGGTTATTATGAATGAATCGCGTTCCTGCGCGTGAGTATACGCCGCGTGTGTTAGAAAAACGTTGACGCAGCATTGGCGCTGCGCTAGAGCCTGCGCTAAAATTCACCCAGGCTTCAGCCAGGAGAAAAACATGCCAGAACAACCGATTTCTTTCCAAAACCAGGGGCAAACGCTGTTCGGAATGATTCATATTCCGTCCGGTCCTGGCCCATTTCCCGCGGTGCTGCTCTTTCACGGCTTCACGGCCGATCGCAACGAGCACCACTTCTTACTCGTCAAGGCCGCACGGGCGTTGATGGCGGCTGGCTTCGTCGCCCTGCGCTTCGATTTCCGCGGCTCCGGTGAAAGCGAGGGCGATTTCAGCCAGGTCACCATCGAAGGCGAGATCAGCGATGGCCTGACCGCACGCGCCTGGCTGCAGGCCCACCCCGCGGTTGACGCAGCCCGCGTCGGTGTCTGCGGCATCAGCGTCGGCGGCGCGGTGGCCGCGTGCCTGGCCGGCCGCGCGCAGGATGTGTCGGCGTTGGTGTTATGGGCGCCGGTCGGCGATCCGGCGCGGGTTTTCAGCCAGGCGGGGGGTGGGAGCGGCAGCGGTTTTGCGCCGACGCCCGTAGAGACAGGGCTGGACATTGGCGGCTTGATTGTGGGTCAGGGCATGATTGCCGATGTCATGCGCGTGCGCCCTGTGGATGAGGCGCGTGGGCACAGCGGCCCTGTCCTGGTCATCCACGGCACGGCTGATCAGACCGTGCCGCCATACAATGGGGAGATGTACAAAGAAGCGCTTGGCGAGCGCTGCACCCTGGTGTGGATCGAAGGCGCAGATCATACATTTTCGCGCACCTGGTGGGAGCAGGAGGTGATTCAGCGCTCGGTGGCCCATTTCCAGGCGCAGTTGGCGGCGTGACCAGCAGATTGGCAGATTGAAGATGGGGATGGAGAGAGATGAAGAATCCGGCGGCGTGGGCAAGAGTTACCAGGCGCCCTTTGGCCGGGGCCGCCTGACTTTCTCCCTGCCGCCCGCGGTTGCCAGCCTCGACGTGATCGCGGCGCCCGCGTTCCCGCCGCTGGAGGACTTACCTGCGGCCGTAACGCAGGCCCTGGCTCATCCCCTGGGCGCTCCGCGTCTGCGTGACCTGGCGCAGCCAGACGTGCAGGTGTGCCTGGTCTTTACCGATGCCACCCGCGCCTGTCCCGATGAGGTGCTGGTCCCGGCGCTGCTGGCTGAGCTGGCGGCTCGACTGAGCTCGCCGAAGTCCGCGGCCGGCGTCCCCGATGCCAACATCACCCTGCTGTGCGCCACCGGCCTCCATCGCGCCAGCACGCCGGCTGAGAAAATCGCCAAGCTGGGCGCGGACATCGTGGCTCGCTGCCGCGTCGTGGATCATGACGCGCAGCAGGACGTGGTCAGCCTGGGGCAAACGGAGCATGGCATTCCGCTGACGATCAATCGCGTGGCGGCAGCCGCCGATCTGCTGCTTGCCACGGGTGTGGTGGAACCCCATCAGTACGCCGGGTTCAGCGGCGGCAGCAAGATCGTAGGTGTGGGCATCGCCGGGGAGCCAACGATTGCCTTCACGCACGGCCCGGCCATGCTCGACCAGCCCGGTGCGCGCCTGGGGAATCTGCAGGGCAATCCGTTTCAGGCCGCGGTGCGCGAAGCCGGCCGGCGGGCGCGCCTGCAGTTTGTGCTGAACGTGGTGCTGGATGGAGAAGGGCGGGCGCTGGCCGTTGCGGCAGGCGCACCCGATGCGGTGCACGATCACCTGGCCGTGGCGGCGCAGGCGGCCAGCGTGGTGCATGCGGCGCACCCGTACGATGTGATCATCGCAGGCGTCGGTTTCCCCAAAGATCAGAACTTCTATCAAGCCAGCCGCGCGGCCACCTACGTGGGATTGGTCGAACGACCGGCGCTGGCGGTGGGAGGCGTCGTTATCCTGCCTGCCCCTTGCCCAGAGGGCATCGGCGCAGGCGCAGGGGAGCAGCGCTTTGCCGATCTCATGCGCGCGGGCGCCGATCGGCCCGCGCTGCTCTTAGCAGAGATGCGCGCCCACGGCTTTCCCCCTGGCGCGCAGCGCGCGTTCATGCTGGCCCAACTGCTGGAGCGTTTTCGGCTCGTGGTCGTCGGTTGTGAAACCCCATCGGCGCTGGCGGCCTGCCACGTGCGCACGGCGGCCAGCATCGAAGACGCGTTGACCTGGGCAGCCGATCAAGCCGGACACAGCCTGCGCGTGGCGCTTGTCCCGCATGCGCTGACCACGGTGCTGACGCTGGGCTAATCGCGGATTCTCCCAGGTTCGGTCCCCTGGCCGGACGATGTGATCGCAGCGCGGGCGTTGTCACCCGGTAGGTCCGGCCTCCTGGCCGGACGACGTGGTCGCAGGGCGGGCGTTGTCACATCGGAGATGTGACCTGCGGAGAAGGGCGTGATCGCACAACGGGCATTGTCACCCGGTAGGTCCGGCCTCCTGGCCGGACGACGTGATCGCAGGGCGGGCGTTGTCACACCGGAGGTGGGACCTACGGAGAAGAGCGTGATCGCACAACGGGCATTGTCACCCGGTAGGTTCGGCCTCCTGGCCGGACGACGTCGTCGCATCACGGGCGTTGTCACACCAGAGATGTGACCTACGCAGAGGGTGTGGTCGCAAATGCGGGCGTTGTGACGGGGGAGATGTGAACCTACGCAGGTGGCGGTGCATCGGATGCTGACTTGCTGGCGCGCTTATCCTCGGTTCGCCAGCTCTTGAGCAACCGCCAGCCGAAGAAGATGACGCCGGCGATGCCCAAGATGACCCACGTGAGGTCGCCCATGGTAGCGCTGATGGCTTCCACGCGATCGCTGAAGAATTTGCCCAGCAGCACGTAGATCAGAACCCACAACGTCTCTCCGGCGATGTCCCAAGCCAGGAAGGTGGGATAGGAAAAGCGCGTGATGCCACAGGTGAGGTTGAGCACCGGGCCGAGCGGCGTCATCAGCCAGCGGGTCAGAAAAACGCTGAGGCTGCCCCAGCGCGCAACGGCAGTCTCGGCCTGCGCCATGCGCTGTGCGCCGCCCAGCCGGTCTGTCACACGAATGACAAGGCGCTCTCCGCTCCAACGTCCAATGGCATAACCAAGTTGATCGCCGACCACGGCCGCGAAGCTGACCAGGGCCACGACAGCAAGCAGGTTCAGGTCGCCCTGCGCCACAAAGGAGCCAACCACGATCAGCAGCAGCGTCACGGGGAGGGGCAGCCCCACGGCCGCCATGACCGTGACCACAAACAGGGCAGGCAGGCCGTAAGTAGAGAAGGCCAGCAGAAGGGTTTCCGATAGGCTCATGGCGTGGGTCGTGGCTGGCGCCCAAAGAGGCGCTGCAGCAGCGATGGAGGATGCAATGGTTCGGCAGGCTGCGCGGCAGAGGTGGGATTGGCGGCGCGGTAGCTCTTGATGGTCTCGTAGAGAAGATTGATGAGATCGCCAACGGGTCGTTTTTGCTCAGTCGCCACGGCGCTGAGTGGGCGGCGGTCGGGCCGATCCGGCAGACCGAGCGCTTCCAGCAAGACGGGAGGCGGAATGTGGTATGAGCGGGCGACGTAACCGACGCTCATCCAGGGCTGGATGGTTTCATCCACCAACGGCCGCGGCGCGTGACGAAGGGCGCGGGTGGTAAACACCAAGACGATCAGCAACGAGAGCAGGAGACCGAGCATAAGCAGAATTCGAGACCGCACACTCACGGCAGGTCCTCCTTCAGAATCCTGGTCAAGACAAAAGACCAGAAGTCCGTGTCACGGTCAACCAAAATTCGCGATAGATAGCAGCCAGATCGTCCAGCGAATAATGGGCATTGAGCCCGCTGGGGTTCGGCAAGACCCATATCTCGCTTGCGCCTATGGACTGCGGCTGACGCCCCTGAGCAGATTTGGGCTGGTCAAAAGCGGTGCGATAGGCGGTGATGCCCAGCACCGCTAACGCCCTGGGGCGAAATTGCTCCAGCAGGACGATCAAACGCTCGCCGCCGGCGCGCAATTCTGAGCGAGTCAACTCCGCGGCCGTCGCCGTAGCCCGCGCCGCCAGGTTGGTAATGCCGCAACCATAACGCACCAGAGTCTGATCTTCATCGGCAGACAACAGCCGCTCGGTGATTCCAGCGCGCTGAATGGCCGGCCAGAAGCGATTGCCTGGCCGCGCGAAGTGATGACCCGTGAAGGCGGAGTACAGCCCTGGGTTGATGCCGCAAAAGAGAACGGTCAACCCAGGCGTCAGGACATCGGGCACGGTTTTGCCGGCCGCGGCTTGCAACTCGGCCGGGGTTGGGCGTCGCCATGCTGATTGAGAAGAAGCCATGGCCGGGTTCCTCCGTACAAAAACTGGGCTGCGCGCCTTGTCGCGGCCTCGATCAGCCGAATTATATCATATCCAGACTCAAATCCCATAGGCGCGCGGCCGCGGCCGTATCGTAGGAGGCTTTGGTCGAAGCGGTGACCTTGCCATTCGAGAAATACTTGCCGGTTACACCCTCTACCGCCGGCGCCGAAGCCAGGTAGATGCTGGTCTGCGCGCCCTTCTCTGGCGTCAGCGCCACCAGCTTCTGCATGCTTTTCATAAGAACGCTCGCCAGGCTGCCGTTGTTGTGGCCGAACTTGGTCGCCACAAAGCCAGGATGGAGCGCATTGGCGGTGACGTTGGCGCCCTTGAGCCGCCGCGCCAGCTCGTACGTGAACATGACGTTGGCTAATTTTGAATGGGCATAGGGCTTCCATCCCTGGCCATAGCCTTGCTTGAACTCGACATCGTTCAGATTGAGGCTGCTGCCCTGGTGCGCATCGGAAGAAACGTTGACGATGCGGCTCGGTGCGCTGGCCTTGAGGATGTCGAGCAGTTCGTTGGTAAGCACGAAATAGTTGAGATGATTGAGCGCCCAGGTCATTTCGCGGCCTTCGGCAGTCTCCTGGCGTTTGGCAAAATAGCCGCCCGCGTTATTGACCAGCACATCCAGGCGGTCATATCGGCGCTTGAACTCGGCCGCCGCTTGACGCACCTGCCGCACCTGCGACAGATCGGCGACAAGGAACTCAATGGCTTGATTCCCAGTGGCCTGCTTTATTTCCTGCGTCACGGCCGCGGTCTTTTGCGCATTGCGTCCCACACCGACTACTGTCGCGCCCATGCGCGCCAGCGACATGGCCGTCACCTTGCCAATCCCATCCGTGGCCCCGGTCACCAGGCAGATTTTGTCTTTCACGCGTCCCTCTTTTTTCCTGATTGTTTTCTTGCCGCGCCCATCTGGCGCGTCGCTTGCTTCATTCGACGATAGCGCCGCGGTTCTCGTCACCGGCTGCGAGACTTCGGAAGTCTGGCTGATTTCGGAAGTCTAGCTCACTGTGACGCGGCGGCAGTTCGCCGGACAATAGCGCATGCGGCGGCGCGATGGGCCGCTGTAGGGAGAAGCGCGCAGGAATCAGAAGGAGGCGGAGCCATGCATGTGAGCGACATTTTGATGTACGGGCATCTGACCGTGCAGCACACCGTGGAGCAATTCCCGGCCGCTGAGGTGGAGACGACGGGCGCGTGCGGCTACTGGTCGGTCAAGGACCTGGTGGCGCATTTCAGCTCGTTCGAGTGGGCGCTGGTAGACCTTCTCAATCAGTTCGTTCACCCCGGCCATCCGACTCCCGTCTTGGACGCGTTCATCCAGCGCGATGATCAGTTCAACGATGAACAGGTGAACCAGCGCCAGGGCATGACCTTCGCCGAGGTTTACGCCGAGTATCAAACCGCACACGCGCAGGTGCGCGACCTGGCCGCGCAGCTTCCGGCTGATCTCTGGCGTCAGGCCGGCGCGCTGCCCTGGTATGGCGCTGAGTACGACCTGGAGGATTTCATCGTCTACACCTACTACGGTCACAAGCGCGAGCACTGCGGCCAGATCGCGACCTTCAGCGATCGGTTCAAGGGACTATCAGGATAGCTACGAAGATATTACGATCGTGGGCGAGGCGGGTGCCACCCGGCGCTAACCAGCGACGCCGGGCATCATTGACCTGATCATTGTTGTAGATCGGGCGATGGCGCCTGATGCCCGCGCCAGCGCAATAAGGCGGCGGCATGGGCTTTGCGCAAAACGAAACGATCGGCCTCAGTGCGCAATCTCTCCAACTCAGCCCTAAGGTGGATGGGAGTATCACGACGGCGAAGGTGGCGGATGGGGCGGTGACAAGAGCGAAAATGTCTGATGATACGATTTTGCGCACCTATGCGCCAATACAGGCAAAGGCTCAGTATGGATCGGTTCCTTTTTTTACGACCATCTGTGATACAATCTCGATCATCTTCGCGCAACCATTTGCGCGGCTTCCAGTCGTGATAATCAACCAAAACGAGGGAAGCGCCGGCTATGGCAACCCCCTTGTCTATGACGTGCGAACAGATGGATTCTGAGTATCGAAGGGGGGTGCCTGTGCCACATTGGGATGGGTCAACTGGATAGCGATCGGCAACTAACATAAATGATCATCGTCCGCCTAATCGGTCATGGCATCAAAGCGGCTACGAGGCTAGCGTTCATGTGGCTTGGCCATCACAGAGGTAGGTGTAATTTCGTCACGGGTTGACACAGCGATCACATTGTCATGACGTGGATAGCGCTGATTTGAGGCAATTCTGTACCGCGTCCCAGTCACGCGGTGACAAGTGACCCACAACAATGATAGACGAGGCAGGCATAGTTGCCAAGAAGGAGCGAAATGCCGATGGTTGACGGAGACCGGCTGTAGCCCAATCACGCAACAGGTAATCACTCGGCATCGTGGCGCTTGCTACCTGGGTTGTCAAAACACCGAGAATGACATCAGGGCGCGTCTTATGGTAGAGATCGGTAGACACTACCACGGTCGGGCGGCGCTTGGTACCGGTTGCGCCTGGGAACTCGACAGTCACGACATCGCCAGGTCTTACCATGCGTCATCCGGCCCTGCCCATTCTGATTGCCGGGCGTACATAAGACTGGCTGTGGATAAATCGGTCATGTCCTGGTCCGTCCACACGTCGCTCACATCCAAAGAGGGTGTGCCAGCATAACGCTCCTGGAGAAAGGCGACGAAGTCCCAGACCTCGCTAATTTTTTCCGGTGGTAATGTGAGCAGGGCTTGCATGATTTGCCGGAGTCGATGCCCTGGCGTTGGTTGTGTGGTTAGAGTTTGCATCAGTCACCTCGGACGAACCCGGTTCGAAATGTTGTTCGCAGGACAAGTATAGCATTACCGATAGATAGTTGCAAGGAGAGTTATTTGTGGATCGGGCGCGGGAACCTGATGCCCGCGCCAGCGCAATAAGGCGGCGGCATGGGCCTTGCGCAAGACAAAACGATCAGCTTCAGTACGCAACCTCTCGATCTCAGCCCGCTCACTCGCGGCTATCGTTCCATTGCCGTTCTTGTCCAACAGCTCGTGGTAACGTAACCAGCTTTGGTTGAGTTGGGTGCTGCGCGTAAGGCGCCACAGGTAGTCATCATCGAGCCGATCCAGTGCCGCCAGGTCGGCCTGAAAAAGGGCCGGCGCATCTTCCCAACTGGGAGGACTGCCCACTTGGAGCGCACGCACCAACACCTCGTCGAGCGGTACGTGCATCGCCAGGGATGCTTGTTTGAGCCGCTCATAGAGGTTCTCCGGTAGATTGACCGTAATGCTTTGCAGGGCCATAGATAACTCCCCTTATAGACCCGGAATGACTAGGCCGCCGATTGTCAAACGAATGACAAATGTAATGACATTCGTAGTTTCGGGCTCAACATCCTCGATAGGCGATCATCGCACCACCCACGCCGAAGGAATACGCACCCGCCGGGGTGCATCCGGCTTCACCCACTCGATATAGCAGGGCATCGGCCCTAGTCGCTCGAGCACCAATTCCAGCACTTGCAGTTTGTCATCCCCTACGGCGACACCTTGACCCTTTTGACACCCTAGAACATTTGTGCTACAATGAGCGCCACGGAGGACACGATCATGTATTTTTCTAATTTTATCCCTTTGGCTTCCCTGGCGCTGCTTCTGAGCGGCCTTCTGCTTGTGTTGACCTCCCCTGGCCGCGCGTGGCTGGGCCGTCTTTTCCTGCGCATGACGCTCGGATTGCTGCGTGTCAGCCAGGGACTGATGGGCAGTCACCCCATTGCCACGCGGCGCCTGCACAGCGCCAGCAGCGAAGTGGCCTGGGCGCTGCAAGCGCTGCCCTCGCGTCCTACCCGTCATCGCCGCAGCCAGGCTCCCCGCCTCGGCTAGAGTCAAGGCGTAAAATCAGCCCAAGCAAAGAAATAGGTTTTTTGACAGATTCTAAGAAAAAACGTCGCCGACCAGACTGCCTGGTCGGCGACGTTTTCATGATGATCGAGAGCGCAGGGGAATCATAGGACTCATCCCATCGAATGTAAGCCGATTTTGTTGCCTTCGCTGTCTAGGAAAAAACCCATGAAGCCGTTCTCGCCGATGCTCGTCTTGGGCGTCAACACCTGACCGCCGGCCGCTTCCACCTTGCCCAGCACGTTGTTCAAATCATCGCCGCCGTTTAGATACAGCAGCGCGCCGTTGGCGCTTGGCACATAGCCCTCGCCATAGAGCAGTGCGCCGCCGACGCCATCTTGATAGGGCAGCATTGCCATCAAGTAACCGGGCATGGACGGGTCGGCCGTGAGCTCCGCGCTCAAGATCGCGCTGTAAAATGCAACCGCCCGCGGCATGTCGGTCACGGGAATCTCGAACCAGTTGATTGCGTTTGCCATTGGTACCTCCAACTGAAGTAAACAGGGGCGCTGCGCCGATCATCAAGTCTGACCAGGGATTGTATCTCGCAAAGGCCTGGAACAGACATGAGATGGGCTTACATCATGGGCGGGACTTGCAAATGATAGCACATTTGTTCTTATTTGCCAAAATTCGCACCCATGTCATGATGACAATCACGCCTACCTGTGCTAAAATTGAGTTATGAGCACCTCACCACTCTCCACCAGCGATATAGCGCCGTATGTCGCATACTGGCGGCGCAGTCAGCAGCAGCAGGGTGCCTATCATGCACGCCTGGCGCAACAAGCGCGTACGGCAGCCACATACATGGCAGCCCATTTACGTCAGCATTATGGTGTGAAGCGCATCATTTTGTTTGGCTCTCTTGTGCGCGGCGACTTCGCGGCCGGATCAGATATTGACCTGGCCGTGGAAGGGCTGCTCAAGGCCGACTTCTTCCGTGCGCTCGGTGAACTGAATGCCATGACGCATTTCTGGGTAGACCTCAAACCGCTAGAGGATCTTGAGCCTCGCTTTCGCGAACGCGTCTTGTCTACGGGTGAGGAAATCTGATGAAGCAAAAAAGTGCGGGCGAATTACGTGAGCTGGCTGCTGATCTTGAGAGTGAACTTGCCAAGCTGCAACGCT
>NZ_UETR01000022.1:0-48611 GCF_900491745.1 Candidatus Amarolinea aalborgensis
GCCTGGGCCAGCGGCCGAATTCCCCGCGTCTGGCTTAAGGTCTTCTTGACATTGTCTTGAGATTTCTGTGCTATCATGATGCCTGGCGCAGCGGATGCGCCAAGTCACCGGGGAGAATCAGCCTATGCCGTCACGAATCCTGGTTGTTGACGACGACAAGTCCATTTTGAAGGTGCTGCGCGCCTATCTGGAGCAGTCCGGTTACCATGTGCTGACCGCAGGCGACGGCGAGACGGCCCTGCACATGCTGCGCCATGAGCGTCCAGACCTCGTTGTGTTGGACCTGATGATGCCCAACCGCGACGGTTGGGAGGTTACGCGTATCGTGCGCGCCGACCGCATCCTGGCCGCGACGCCGATTATCATGTTGACCGCGCGCGTCGAGGACACCGACAAGATCGTCGGGTTGGAACTCGGCGCCGACGATTACATCACAAAACCGTTCAACGCGCGTGAGGTGGTGGCGCGGGTCAACGCGCTCCTGCGGCGCACCAGGCTGGATCAGCTGCCCAGCGCCGCGCCGCACGTGCTGGTCAGCGGGAGTCTGCGTCTCGATCTCGATCAACATACCCTGGCGATTGATGGCCGGCCGGTCGAACTGACGCGCACGGAGTTCAATCTACTCACCTTGTTCATGGAGAATCCAGGGTATACGCTGACTCGTGACGATCTCCTGGAGAAAGCGCTGGGCTACGCCAGCGAGGGGATGGGCCGCGCGCTCGACACGCACATCCGCAATCTGCGCCGCAAGATCGAATCCGACCCAGACAACCCGGCAACCATCCAGACGGTCTACGGCGTGGGCTATCGAATGGCCGGAGGCGTACCATGAACCGGTTATGGATCCAGCTTAGTCTGATGATCGGCGGGGTGTTGTTTTTCGTTTTCTTCATGCAGTTTCTTGCCATCACGTTCGAGAGGTCGCCGCAGAATGTGCCGGCAGGCGCCAATGCGACCGGCCTACAAGCGCCTGGCGTGGATGAGGAACCGGACCAGGCCGAGATTACACGCCGCTTGATCAACTTCATGGTGTTGTCGCTCGTCGTGGGGTTGGCGGCCGGCGTGGTGATCGGTCGCGTCGTCAGCGCGCCGATGACCGACCTGGCGCGGGCCGCCCAGCACATCGGGGCGGGCAACCTGGACACACGTGTACAGGCCCGCGGCAGCCGAGAGATGGTGCAGCTTGCTGACACCTTCAACAAGATGGCGGCCGATCTGCAGCACGCCGAGACCCTGCGCAGCAACCTGATGGCGGACGTCTCGCACGAGCTGCGCACGCCCTTGACCGTGTTAGAGGGCAACCTGCGCGCGGCGCTGGATCATGTCTATGCGCTGGACGAGGCCGAAATTGCTAACCTCTACGGACAGACGCGTCATCTCATGCGGCTGGTCAACGATCTGCGTGATCTCTCATTGGCCGAAACCCATCAGCTTCCGCTGGAAAGACAACCCACGGAGCTCAATGCGCTGGTGATCGAGACCATGCAGGCCCTGGAGCCGCTCGCCGTTGAAAAAGGCGTACAGTTAGCAGACCAAACAGCGAGACTGTCGCCTGTCATGGTGGATCCAATTCGGATGCGGCAGGTGCTCTTCAACCTGCTCTTCAACGCGCTCCGGCACACCCCCACGGGCGGCAAGATCACCGTCGGCGCAGCCGAGCGGGGCGGCAAAGTCCGCTTGGTGGTGCAGGACAGCGGCGAAGGGTTGGAGCCGGAGCAGCTGGCGGCCGTTTTCGACCGCTTTTACCGGGCCGATCGGTCGCGCAGTCGTGAGAGCGGCGGCACCGGACTGGGGCTGGCGATTGTCAAAGCGATTGTGGAAGCCCACGGCGGGCGCATCGAAGTTCACAGCGACGGCAAGGGCCGCGGCTGTCAGTTTGCGATCGAGCTGTCCGCATCCTCGGCGGCAAGTCCTCCTGCCGCGGCGGTGTCCGCGACGAGCTGACCGCCGCCATAATCCACATCAGTCAGAATTGGCGCCGGATCAGTGTGGCGTTTTGCCGCGCCAGGCCGTCAAAAGTCCTGTTCAAAGCAACTAGATTGCACGGGGAGATGAATCGGATGGGCGCTTATCTGGCCTACAAGGAAATGGTACGCAATCGGGGGCGATTCCTGCTGTTCAGCATGGTCATTGCGCTGATTACGGTGCTGGTGCTTTTCATCGCCGGCCTGGGCGAAGGCCTGGGTTCGGGCAACAAACAGTATATCGAAAAGCTCGACGCCGACTTGCTCGTCTACAAAGCCAAAGTAGACTTCTCGATCGGCACGAGCAAGCTTGAACGCTCCAAGCTCAATGCCATTCGCCGCGTCGAAGGGGTGGCGGACGTGGGGCCGATCAGCTTCTCTGCAGCATCGCTGGTTTTCCAGGACGGCCGCAAACCGCTCAACGTTTCCCTGATCGGCGTCGAGCCGGGGCTGCCCGGGGAGCCGCCCGCCTACCAGGGTCGGCAATTGGTCGGCCGGCGGGCCAACGAGGCGGTGATAGATCGGAATGCGGCGTTGCGCGCCAAAGTGACTGTCGGCGATACGATTCGCGTCCGCTCCATTCAAGGCGCCAAAGAAGAATACTACGATCTGCTCGTGGTTGGGGTGAGCGACGGACGTCAGTATTCGCTGCAGCCTTCGATCATCGTGCCTGTGCTCACCTTCGAGAAGATCAAACCGCAGGCCAATGCGGCAGCGCAAGCCGTGGACTTGATCTCCAACGTGGTGGCGGTGCGCTTGACCGATCCGGCGACACGCGCCGCCATGCAGCAGCGCATCGAGGCTGAGGTCAACGATGTTCAGGCAGCCGATCTCGTCACCGCGTATGAGAACACGCCGGGCTATTCGGCGCAGCAGGGCACATTGAACACACAGCGCGGCTTTGTGCTGTTGATCGGTGTGCTGGTCATTGGCGGCTTTTTCCAGATTCAGACGCTGCAGAAGGTCGCGCAGATCGGGATGCTCAAGGCGATCGGCACACCAAACCGCACCGTGGCCGCGGCGTCTGTCATTCAGATCATCCTGGTGACGACCATTGGCGTCGCCATCGGCAGCGCGGTGACGATTGGGCTTTCCTTGGCCTTTCCCCCCACGGTTCCCATCGCATTTACTGGCCCTAACGTTATCGTGGGCGTGGTGTCGCTGCTGGTCATTGGTCCGGTGGGCGGCCTGGTTTCGATTCGGCAGGCGCTGCGGGTGGAACCGCTGAACGCGCTAGGCCTGGCATCCTGACGAAAGGCAAAGAGAATCATGCGTGTTGTACTTGAAACACAAGCGGTAACAAAAACCTATCAGGGCGGCAGCGGCCTCATCAACGCCGTGGATGCCGTTGCGTTGAGCGTCCATGAAGGGGAATTTGTGGCCCTGGTTGGCCCCAGCGGTTCAGGCAAAACGACGATGCTGGCGATGCTGGCCGCGCTGCTCAAACCGACGGCCGGCGCGATCCTGATTGACGGGCAAGACCTGAGCACGATGAGCGAAGCGCAGCGCACCGCCTTTCGTCGCGAGAAGATCGGCTTTACTTTTCAAGCCAACAACCTGGTGCCCTTTCTCACCGCGCTGGAGAATGTGGAACTGATGCTGCGTCTCAACGGTAAGCTAGACAAAGCCAGCCAGGCGCGGGCGCGTGACTTGTTGGCGCGCCTGGGCCTGGGAGATCGTCTGCACAACCTGCCGCGACAGCTTTCGGGCGGTCAGCAGCAGCGCGTGGCGATTGCCCGCGCGCTCATTCATAACCCGCAGGTGGTGTTGGCCGATGAGCCGACCGCTTCGCTGGACACCGAGCGCGCGTTTCAGGCTGTGGAAACCTTTGCCGCGCTGATTCACGAACAGCGCCGCGCCGGCATCATGGTCACGCACGACCTGCGTATGGTGCCTTACGCTGATACCGTGATTCAGATGTTGGATGGCAAGGTGTCAAGCGTCTTGACCAGCCGGGCTGACATTGCCGCCTTGGCTGGGACTGGCCGCGGCGACCGGCCGCCGACGCGCGACATCACCAGCGAAGCGCGCCCGGTGAACCCCCTGCGCACGCCGGAACTGGCTGCGGCCCTCAACGTGGTCTGACTTTCATCCGGGGCGTCGGGAGTCCTCAACCTGTTGAGGACTTTTCATGATGGCTCACACCAAGACACAAAGCCACCAAGGAGTCAAGAGCTTCTTGGTGGCTTTGTGTGAGGGCAGACTTGAAAGTAACCCTGTAACGCAATCCGCCGGATTGCAGCGCCACAGAGGCAAGCCGGCGGATTGCGTTACATTTTGTATTCCCGTCGGCAGCTACTCTGCCAGTTCAATGCCGGCCGTTTGCAGGCGAGCTTGCAGCAGCTTGGCGATCTCCAGTTTTGCGGTGGCGGCATGGGCAAAGGTGGCCTTGGCGATGACGGTCAATGGCGTCTTGTGACCCAGGTTTTCGGCCGCGGCCAACACCTGCCAAGGCTCGATCAAATCGGGCAAAAGCGTAACGGCCTCCTGCCCCAGGGCCTCCAGCAGCGCCAGGGTGCGCGCCAGATCGGTGGATGACACCATGAAAGCCAATTTGACGCTGGAGAACGCGGCGCGGCTGAAGTTGCGAATGACCCGAATCTCTCCATTGGGCACCGTGAATAACTCGCCGGTCTGCGCGCGCACCAGGGTGTCCAGCACATTGACGCGCTCGATGACCCCTTGAATGCGATCCATCCCCACGACCATTTCGATCTTTTCGCCAATGGCGAAGGTGTTGCGGAAGATGAAGCCGCCGCCGGCCAGCAGATCGTTGACAAACGCACGCGCGCCCAGGCCAAACGCGGCGCTGAAGAGGCCGATCATCCAGATCAGGGTGTCGGAGCGAATGAAGAGCGCCAGGGTGGCAACGATGGCCACGACGAAGGCAGCAAATTTGATGCCGCTGGCAATCAGCCCCTGCAAGGTCTGACGTCGCTCAGGCGACGATCGCTGGCGTCGCGGCGCCAGGTAAGTGACCCACGCCACAACCCGCGCCAGGTGGTGCGACAGCGCCGCCGCCAGCAGCGCCAGCAAGAAGTAGAGAATAATCCACATCACCGCCGTGGCCAGCGGCTGCGCGATGATCAAAGAAGTTGGAAGCGACATCGTTCAAACACGCTGAAGACCTGATGCGCGGCTGTTGGAAGCCAACAACGGGTGGTAGCGCGCCGGGCGCCGGCGCGGCGTACGCTGTTCGGCCACGTAAGCCACCCGCAGCAGCGTCGCCTCAGCCCAATGCCGCCCGATGGCCTGCATTCCAATCGGCATCCCTGCGCCATCGTACCCCACGGGAAAACTGACCGCAGGCAGACCGGTCAAGTTGCCGGGGAAGATGAAACGCATCACCTCGGTGTCTGCGCTCAGGTCTGACCAGGCGCCGCGGCCAGCGCCCGCGGGGATGACCGGCGCCGTGATGGCGGTGGCGGGAGTCAGAATGACATCCACGTGCTGGAAAATATCATGGAAGATCGCCAGGGCGCGCGTGCGCATACGCTGCGCTTTGACGTAATCCGGCGCGCTGAACCCGTTCGCCAGGGCCAGTGTGGTTTGCACGGACGGCCCCAGGCGGCGTATGCCTTGGCCGTGATTGCGCATGCTGGCCGCCATTTCGCTCAGGATGATAATGATATGGGCCAGCCGCATCGCATCCAGTTCGGGCACGGCGATCTCGCGCACCTGCGCGCCCGCGCGTTCGAACTGCGCCAGCATCGCCTCATTGGCCGCGACCACGGCCGGCGCGGCATGGCGAAACCAGGGCTGATAGACGCCGATCGTCAGGCCGGCCAGATCGGACGCGTTCCAGTCATCCAAACTAACGGCCGGCTGCTGCTGCGAGTTCGGGTCGCGTGGATCGGGGCCGGCGATCAAGCCATAGGCCAGCGCCACATCCTCCACGGTAGCGCCCAGCGGGCCGACGTGGGCCACGCTCCAGCAGAGAGGCGCCGCGCCGGCCTCACTGACGCGGCCGAACGTCGGTTTCAGGCCCACCAGGCCGCACAGGCTGGCCGGGATACGGATCGAACCGCCGCCATCCGCGCCGATAGCGATGGGGCACAGGCCGGCGGCGACGGCTACCGCCGGCCCGCTGGAGCTGCCGCCAGGGTCACGCGCCGTGTCATACGGATTACGCGCCGCGCCATAATGGGCATTGGCGCCGTTGGGGTTGATGCCAATTTCGTGCATGTTGGCCTTGCCGATCAACAGCGCGCCGGCCGCGCGCAGGCGCGCGACGGCCGTGGCGTCGGCCACGGCTGGGCCTTGCGCCAGGAAGGTCGTGCCGACCGTCGTGGGATAAGGCGTCTGATCTAGCTCGTCTTTGATCGCCACGGGCACGCCGTCGAGCAGGCTGAGGGGCTGGCCGGCCGCGAAGCGCGCGGTGGAAGCACGCGCCTGGGCCAGGATGTCGGCCGCGTCGCTGGCAATGAAGGCGCGCAGCGGCGGATCGCCGGCCTCGCTGGCCTTGATCGCATCCACCACGCGTTGGGCCACGGCGTCGGGCGTGGTAAGCCCCTGCCGATAGGCGTGCGCAAAATCGCGCGCGGTCGTGAAGACCGCGCCGGCCGTGTAAGGGCCAAGTGCTTCCTCCACGGCCGCGGGCGCCAGGGGTTCTGCTGCCGGCGCCGCCGCGGGGGTCAGCGGATAGAACGTGGGCGGTTCCTCCAGGCGCAGGGCGCGGAAACGGTCAAAGCCGCCCTGCTTGAGCAAGTTAGGCATCAGCGCGGCCCTGGAGACCGGGTTCGCCAGCGCGCCAGCAAACGCGGTCAGTGACCGGCCGGCCAGTTTGGGCAGATTGAGAGCATGGAGATCGTAGTCACTCATCGCGGCCAACTCCTGGGATGCAGAATCAGGTACCTGAGGGAGGCACTGATAGTATAGCATACTGGCACACTGAACTCGGAATTCTGAACACTGAATTCGAGCCTACTGGCTCATCGGGGCGGGGGAATAATGCCCGGCGGTTGAACCATGAGTGGTCTGGCGGCGTCTATCCATGCAAAGGAGATGACTTGTGTCTTTTACGACTCGCATGTTGACGCGCTACCGCCCGCAGGCAGCCGTCGTGGCGTCTTTGGCGTTTGCTACGGCCGTTTGCCTGGCGCAGTTGGCGGTGCGCGCGGTTTACGCGCGCAGCGCTGTCCATTTTGGCCTGGTCTGGAACCTGTTCCTGGCCTGGCTGCCGATGCTGGGCGCGCTGGCTGCCTACAACCTGGGTCAGCGCGGCCGCTGGCGCGATTGGCTGCTGGTGCTGCCCTGCCTGGTCTTCTGGCTGCTCTTCTTCCCCAACGCGCCCTATATTCTAACCGACATCCTGCATCTGCAGCCGCAGGGCAACGTCCCGCTCTGGTACGACTTGATCCTGCTCATCACCTTTGCCTGGACCGGCGCGTTCCTGGGGCTGATCTCGCTTTACCTGATGCAGTCGCTCGTGCGGCGTTCGGCCGGCGCGGGGATCGGTTGGATCTTCTCGCTGGCGGCGCTGGCCTTGAGCGGTTTTGGCGTCTACCTGGGACGCTTTCCGCGCTGGAACAGTTGGGATGTGGTGGCCAACCCGGCCGGCCTGCTGCTCGACATCGCGCACCGCGTGCGCCATCCGGTGGCAAACGCCTCCACCTTTGTCTTTTCCGCGCTCTTTGCCCTGTGCCTGGCCGCCATGTACTTCATGCTGGTGGCGATCATCGAATTCAGGCAGGAGGAGGCCGCGCCGCGGGCCGACTGACGAAAAATCATTCTCTTTGGCCTGCCATATCGCCTGTGTTATAATGAGGATACTCCCTCGCTTGACGTTGGGGACATACCCTCAGGAGCGTGTCATGGACGTAGAAACGATCGCCGCCTGGCTGGCAGCTGGTGAGGACAGCCACACTGAATTTAAGGAGAAGTACAGCTCACGGGTCATCGAGAGCCTGGTTGCTTTTGCCAACACGGCCGGCGGACGCGTGCTGATTGGCGTGAACGATCGTGGGCAGGTGGTGGGCCTGTCAGATGCTGCCAGGGCGGTGGAAAGTGTATTGAGCGCCTGTCGCGAAGCGGTTAGCGCACCACTGACGCCCGTTGTGAAGGTCGTGCAATTACCGACTGGGACTATTGTAGTCGCCCAGGTGAAGGCCACGGGGCGGATGCACGCCAAGAGCCGGTCTGTGTTCGTGCGCCACGGGCGGCAGACGCGGCGGGGATCGAGCGAAGAGATCAGGTTGCTCACCTTGCGTGAGACGCCAGAAGCCTACGAGACGTCACCATGTCCCGGCGCCGCGTGGCGTGATTTGGATGAGGTTGCGCTGCGCAAGTATTTTTCGGCGCGCGCGCCGGGTGCGCTGGAACAGCCCGGTTTGACCCTGACAACTATAGCGATCGGCCAGAAATTCGCTGTGCGACACGGAGATGGGGCGACGCCAACGGTGGCCGGGTGCGTGCTGTTTGCGGGGCACCCAGAATGGCAACAACCGACCTGGCGTGTAACGGCTTTGCGCTTCAGCGGAATTCAGATCACCGACCCGATTGTGGACCGCCTTGACAGCGAAGGCCCGGCCTTGCGCGCCATCGAGCAGGCGGAGTCATTCTTGCGACGAAACTTGCGTGTGGCGCGTCTACTCGTGGACCGCGGCACCCATTTCGAAGAGCAGGATGTGCCGGAGTATCCCTTGGCGGCCGCGCATGAAGCCGTGGCTAACGCGGTCGCGCACCGCGATTACGCCTCCCCATCCCAGGTATTTGTGCGGCTGTACGATGACCGCTTGGAGATTCAGAATCCCGGCGGTCTGCTGGCCGGCGTGACCCTGGAACAAGTGCTGGCCGGCGGCGAGTCCCGCCGACGAAACCCAGTCATTGCCGAAGTGCTGCGCCAGATGGGCAAGATGACTACGGTGGGCCGTGGGCTGGCGCTTATTCGCCAGGAAATGGCGCGTCTCGGCTCTCAGCCGCTAGAGTTCGCCAGCGAACCGCAGCACTTTCGGGTCACGCTTCCGTCGCGGCATGTCAGGCTGCGTTCGCCGGCCGGTCAAACGACGCAGCCGATGACGTAGAGCGCGTGGCGCCCATTCTCAACGAAATCCGAGAGCAAGCCCTGACCCCGTAACCGCCGCCGCTGTCCTATGACCCGTCGTACCGCCGCCGCGTGACGGTTAGTTCGGGTGAAATCTCCAGTCCTAACCAGTCTAGCTGTTGGCGCAGGGCATCCAACTGCGCTCGATCCACCGCCACCAGGTTGGGCGCCAGCTCACCGCGCAGAAGGCTGTACAGCTTGGGACTGGAGACGATAGCCTCGAAGATGGCCGGCTGCCTGCACTGCAACACGACGATCTCGGTCAAGCTGACGGCGCTTGGCTCGCCGGCCCAGGCGCTCAGCGCCACATGGAGCAGCCGCGGCAAAGGGTAGAGCAAACGGTCGGTCAGCAGCTTGAGCAGTTCCGTCAACGCCAGCCCGGCCTTCACCCCGGCCGCCACGCTCGCGCGCGTCAACTGCCAGCGGCCCGCGCCCCGCGGCTCGGCCCAGCAGCCGAGCTGGGCATCGAGCAGCAGGTCAGGGGGAGGCGTCGTCACCGTCAACACGCCCTCTTCGTCTGCAACCAGGCACCTGGTCAACGCCGCGGCGTAGTTCACCCGCACACGGGCGCGCGTCTGAGCAGCCTGGGCCGCGTTCACGAGCAGGAACCGGTCGCCGACGACCACGCCCGGCAGGTTCGTCGTCGCGGCGTCACGCGCGGCCGCGTCCGCGTATTCCACCAGGTGCGCCCGGCGGTAGATCGTCACCTGGTCACGCAGGGCTGCCCAGGCGCGGATTTCGGCAACGACGTTCTGAGGCAGCGGCTGGCCAGCCCCGCTTTGCAGATCTGCCAACAACCGGTTCAACTCCGAGCCGCTTTCCAGGGCTGCGTAGATCGCTTGCCGCGTGAGCCGGTACTGGGCGACATGCTGCTGCGCCTGCAGCCGCTCTGCATGCCGTTCCAAGAATGCCAACTGCTGCGAGGTTGTCCGATCCAGGTAGACCAGGATCTCGAAATTGGGCTGCACCACCCAAGCCGCGCCATCTTCGGCCTTCGTGAGGATCGCGTAAGGCGTCTGACCAGGATGGAGAACCGCGCGCCCCAAATCGGTCAGGCGCAGCGCGTGAGGCGCTTTGTCCCGCAGGCCCAACTCGACCAATCCCAGGAAGTAGCACCACGTGGTCAGCGCACGGTCAATCCAGGGGCGTTCGCGACCTAGCCACGCTTTGCGTGCGCGCGTCTGCCAGGCTCTCAGCTGTTGTTGAGCCTCGGCGGGCGTTTTACCACGAGTATGGGGAGCGGGTGGCAAGTGGTCGAAAGAGAAGTGCTCGCCGATGCGCTCGAAGAGCGCGCGATCGAGGTCATCTACGGCAAAGAAGTTGACGCCCTGGTTCGGCAGCGCGCTCAGCGCCGCGGCAAGCGCCTGGCGCGCCTGGAGCAAGGGCGAAGTAGCATCATAGTCCGCCTCAAACCCACCCTCGTTCCATTCGCCGGCCTCTCGGAAGCCGTTAAAGAGCGGACGCACCTGTTCAGCATACGGCTGCGCCGCAAACTCGCTCACCGGCATGGCGAGCGTGAGATAGCCAGCGCGCGCGTTGAGCAAGCCCCCATAGCGCAGGGCGTGGATCAGCGCCGGGACCAGGTCTGGGAAAGGCAGACCGTCCACCAGGGTCATGTCTGCACTCCAGCCCATGGCCTTGGCGATACGCCGCACTTCGTTGACGCGGGGCAGGCCATTCTGCGTCAAGCCGATGCCGTCGTGGTTCTCGATCGCTTGCAGCAGACCGATCAGATTGAGCGCAATCGCGGGAGGGCGCCGAAACACCGTCGCCGCTGGGGGGGCGATTGGCTTCAGAACAAACGGCGCCACGGCGAGCGCGCCCGCGGCCGCCAGCAGCCGTTCGTCGCTAAAGATCTCAACCCGGCCATAGCCGGTCGCGTAGGTGGGGTTCTGGGGGTTGCTATTCAGCACCAAACCGCGTTTGATCAGATGTGAGATGACCTCGGCGTGATCGTCCCTACGGGCCGAACTCCTGCCCGGCAGTGGGGCGCCGCTGGCGCGCAAGGCCACACCGAACGCGCGGGCTTCCATGGCGCCGCCCGCGGCCTTGATGAGCGCCAGCGCATTCGCCTCCGCGGGCGTCAGCGTCGCCACGGCGGCTCGCACCTTAGCTGGATCGGCCAGGCTTTGCTGAATCAGGCTGATGCACTCGTTTTTGCGCGTCAGGCTGCTGCCGCCCCACAAGCGCGCCATGCTCTTCAGTTCGTTGGATTGGATTTGGGGCAGAAACGGATCGAACCGCAAGGAACCTATCGCCATCATTCCTCCACGACATGCGGCAGATGCCCGAGTTTGCGCAGGCGCGCGAGCAGCGCATCGAACCCGCCCGGCGCGATGATGGCCACACGATCCGACAGACGCACGAGGATCAACGTGCGCGCCTGCGGATCCGCGGCGATGACGTCGAGGAGCACGCCATCGGCGACTTCGATCAGCGGGATGTTTTCATGCAGAGTCGAGGCTATAGACATCATTGGGTTCCATGCTCAAACAAGCGATGCGCCGTGTGGGTGTTCACCGAATGGTGTTGCCCGATGCGCCCATGATAAACTCGGACGTTGCTTGCTGTCAATTTAGGGTCGCGCGCAGTGATTAGTGGTCTCTGTCGTCAAGAACCCAATGGGCGGCCACACAGGGCCGTCCTGGCGAAGTGTTAGCAGTTCCAAATGCGGCCTGGTTTTTGACCACAGAGATCACAAAGAACGCAAAGAAGATGCCAATTTGCGTCTGATCTGCCTTTTCTTTGTGTTCACCACCCCCGCATGTGGTCTTTGCGGTTGGATGTGTGCTACATTTGGAAATTCCTAGTCGAAGCGCAGTTCTCTTTGGATTGCCATCCCAAGTATGATATAATGACAGTACGCAGCGAACCTGGTCGTTGTGTCCGTCATTGGCCCGGGCCCGGTATGCCCCGTCTTGGCGTCGGTATGCCCGTTCCCACATGCTCACCGGGATTCCAGCATGCATCGAGCCGTGTTCCCAAACCGACGCTCGTCCATCTACAGCCGTCCGCGGCGCGCTTACGCGTGCTGCGGGCGGCTGTTTTGTTTTTCAGGCGTCGGCTACCGGGCAGGGGATGAGTTGCCCGACGGGGTACGCGGCGGCGCCAGTGCTGACGACAATAGCCTGTTGTTGCAGCATTGGCTGATAAACCGCCAGCCAGGGCGCGTCTGCATAGGTGAGCGCGAGACTGGCGGTCAGCCAGTTGGGGATTTTACCGCTGAGGATCACGCCCTTGGCGGGCGGCGCGAGCGGAACCGCCACTTCATCCAACTGGCTGTAGTCCATGTAATCGCGGGGAAGGCTGCAGGCCACATGCAGCCAGGCCGCGTCTTCGTCGCTGCGCACGGCCAGCGGCGCTTGCGGCCCGCGCGAACCAAAGCGCAGCGGCTGCGCCTGCGCCCAGCCCAAACGCACATCGAAGCTGTAGAACGCGGCCGGATGGGCCAGTCGCGCCAGCGCTGCGATCAACCAGTTGGGCGCACGGCCATAGATCGCCAGCGGCGTCGCGGCCGGCAGATAATCGAGCACCACCGGCAGATGTGCAGGCAGCCAGATCATCTTGGCGCCAGGCCGCGCCCAGCCCAGCGTCACCGCCAGGCGATCGAGGTCAACCGCCATTTCTACAGGCGCTGCGTCCAAGTGACGGCGGCGCAGGTCGTCCTGGTAGGGAGCAAAGAGCTGGCTCAGAACAGCCGTCAGCGCGTCAAGCGCCGGGTTGGCGACGGGCGCGTGGCGTTCGAGGCCAGCGATCACGCCGCTCAGGATAGGCGAGACGCTCCGCACCTGGCTCTCTCCTTCCTGGCGGGAGGTCAAATCCGCAAGCAAGGGCAAGGCATGATGATCCAGGCGCGCCTGCCATTCTGCGTGCGAAGCCTCGTCTTTGGTGAGCAGGATCGCATGGGTGCAGGCGTCGAAGATGCGCTCCTGATCGGCCGTGGGGCGACCGCCGACATCCACCAACAGGGGGAGGTGGCGGTTGCGGATGTCGCGGCAGATTGCGTCCACCCAGGCTGGCGTCCATTCGCCTTTGATGCGAATTGCGCGCACCTCGGGCGGCGGCGCCTCCTGGCTCCAGTCGCCTTCGCCGTCTGGGCAAGCTCGCAGCGCGTAGTGGGCCACATCGAGGTCGCGCAGCGCCTGGCTCAGGGTGTAGAGCAGAACCGATTTGCCGCTGTGCGGCGGGCCGCCAATCAAGACGGCGGGGAAGACCTGCATCGTTGGATCCTTTCTGATGGATGAGATTTTCAACCATTCCAGTACAACCGGCTTGATGTTAGCGACGCTCGGCGGGCAGCCCCAGGTGGTGACCTTTGCCCTGGATGCGCTGGCTGGCCGGGGCGAAACCATCCGCGACGTCGTCGTCATCCACCTGGACACGGGCAATCCGCGCACGCGCGCCTCGTTGGCCCGCCTGGCGACTGAGTTTGCCGGCGATCGCTACCAGGGCCAGGTGTGCCGGCTACGCCTGGCGCCGGTGCGCCTGCTGGACATCCGCGACGAGCAGGAGGCGGACGTCGCCTGGAACACCATGCACAGCCTGATCGGCGCCTTGAAAACTCAGGATCGGCCTTTGCACCTGTGCATTGCCGGCGGCCGGCGGATGCTGGCTCTGTTGGCCCTGTCTGCGGCTATGCTGCACTTTGGGCATGCCGACCGCCTGTGGCATTTATACACACCGGACGCGTTTCGTCAAGCTGCGGCTGGCGGCGCCATCATGCATGCCGCGCCGGCCGACGGCGTGCGCTTGATCCAGGCGCCGCTGGCGCCCCTGGGGGCGTATTTTCCGCCCATACGCGCTTTGGCGGCGACGCCAGCGGCGGCCATCCTGGCGAAGCAGACACAGTGGTTGGATGAGATCACGCGTAGCCGCGGTCGCGCGGTCATGGCCCAGTTGACCAGTCGGCAGCTCGACGTGCTGCGGGCCTTTGCCGGCGGCGCCAGTCCGCAGGAAGTCGCCGAGCAGCTGCACATCACCCTGGCCACGGTCAACACGCACAAGACCGCGATCCTGGCCGAATGCCGCGTGGCGTGGGACCTGCCGCCGGACGAATGGCTGGACTACCACTTCCTGCGCGACAAGTTCGCGCCGCTGTTCACGAGCGTACCACACCCGGGCGGGGATAGCGTCAGAGGAAATGATGAGAAAAGATGAGAGAATGTTGGAAGGAGAAAGGGGAATGGTGTGGTAGAATGGTGTAGTGGCTGTACCGTGGTGTACCGCGGCGAGGCCAGTCGGCTGGGCTGAAGCGATGCTAGGGGGTAGATGGATGGGCGGTGAAAGGCCCTCTCTGATCCTTCTCGGCTATGGGCGATGAACATCCCTCGACACCGCGACGACATCTCTGGCGAGAGCGTGTTGGTTGGGGATGGGGGAAACAGAACGAATACCATCTCACCCTGTTAGCGCCCGCGCTAGTATGCCAGCTACACATCCTAAACCAGGCGCAGGGCGTAGGCGAATGTCCCCAGGCCAAATATGGGCCACTGCTCGACCTGGCCGAAACTGTGCGGCTTGACCGCCACAAGACGACATGGCTGACAGGCAGGCAGAATGGCCAGCGCAACGACATGCCGCTGGAAGACTTGTCGTCCAGGCCTGGTACACCGCCCCCGCCGACCTGCACCGACTGGCCCATCCTGTGGTTGCGACCGTGGGTGCAAGTGGGCAAGGTGGCGGTGTGGGCGATGGGGCGGTATGAGGTGGAAGTGATCTGATCGCGATGGAGAAGCTATGACCCAAGACGTGACTGCATTCGACCGCTATCGTGTCGATGTCCTGTTCTTGCTTGTCGGCGGTAATCCACTACCGAACTACGTATCGGCGCAGTTGATGGCGAAGCCGAACGCCGATATTTTCCTATTGACGACGCCAGGCGTCGCGGGAGTCGCGCAACGCCTGGAGACGAAACTACAGCAGGTGATGAGCCAGGCTCGTATCCAACGTCACACAATTCCTGAAGTGGGCGGTTTTGAGATCGAAGACGAGCTGAGAAAGATACTTGATAAAGAGAAGAAGACCCTCGAAGGGCGAAGGATCGGCCTTAACTATACTGGCGGCACAAAGGACATGGCCGTTCACGTCTACGACCGGCTTCAGGATTTGTATGGGAATAAAAAGGCGGTCTTCAGCTATCTGGATGCACACAGTCTTCGCATGAGCATCTACGTGGAGGCGCAACCCACCCAGTGGCCGTCCACAGCATGGGCTATCACGCCATCGCTGCAGGACCTATGGCAGCTACATGGCCTGCTGCTTGATCCAGACCATCCTGAGCCACGCCACGAACCGCAAATCCATCTTAAGGACGTGGTCGCCAGCATTGCTGAGATCCATAGCACCTCGAACGGCTTTCGCCAATGGCGGCAGTGGCTGGCGATGCTCAAGAAGGAAGAAACCCTGCCCGATCCAGAGACCCATGATGAGTTGCTCCCCTTCATAAATCAGATCACGCAGGCGTGCGGTGTTGAGCATCCCACTCCCATGCAGGCAGCTGCGGTTTTGGGAAAGTCATCCCTTCGGCAATGCGACGATTTTCTGCGTGGCAAGTGGTTGGAAGAGTGGGCTTTGTGGTCGCTTCTACCAGTGTTACAGGCGAATGGTCTGGAGCAAGTAGCCATGAACCTGTTTCTCAAGCAGGAGCCCGAGCCAACACGCACCAAACCCGTGCCCCCACCTTTTGAGCTTGATGTGGCGACCGTAATGGGCTACCAACTGTTCTTGCTCTCATGTATCGCGACTGAGGGCATGGAGAACATGAAGGTGAACGACAGAGATGAGCCGAGAGCCGGTGATCGTGGCGAAGCTAAGCGGCATCTTTTTGAAGCCTATTCTCGAGCACGGCAAGTGGGCGGTGATGAAGCGCGGGTTGCGCTCGTATCATGTGTAGCAAATCCCGACACACTCAAGGCAGAAGTCGTGCATGAATGGGATGCCGAAGGTAAGATCGAGGTCTTTGGCAGGACACATCTACGCGACCTATCCACCTATCTCGCGAAATGGTTCAGAAGCGCTAACCAGCAGTAAGGAGATCGTATGGCACAAAACACGTTACTGCTCATCGAAGCAACCCGAATTCAGGATTACATCTTCGGCAGCAACGAATTGAAACAGATCATCGGCGCATCGGAGTTGGTGCAGCAAGCGACCCAAGATTGGGTCTTCGCAGCGTTGGCTAAGTTGCCGCTCCCTGTGAATGTCCAACTTGATGCCAAGGAACCGGATGGCTGGAAAATCACCGCTCCTCTGTTGGCGGGCAACTGGGCTGCCCAGGTGATTTACGCCGGCGGCGGGAATGCGGTGATCCTATTCGCAAACCCAGAGGAAGCCAGGAAATTCGCTCGTGAGCTGAGCTTCAAGGTGCTCCGGGATGCGCCTGGGCTGCTCATCATCGAAACGCAGCAGCCATTCGATCCGACGAGCCAGTCGCTCAAAGACGAATTGAACAATCTCCGCAAAGCCGCGGCGCAGCGCAAGCGTACGCCGCCTCGCTCGGCGCCGCTGCTGGGACTGGGGGTCACGGCGGCCTGCGTCTACACCGGCGCCCCGGCTGTGGATCGGCGAGACCGACGCTGGATATCAAGGGAGGCGCAGTTCAAACAGGATGCCGCGAAGCCTGGCGAGACGCGTCTGCGGCGCCACTTGCGTGACATTCAATTGGCCGGCTTCGGGTTCATTTCCGATTTCGACCAACTGGGCGAACGCGGGGAAGCCAGCTATATGGCGCTGATCCACACCGATGGAAACGGCATGGGCCAGCGCATCGAGAAGCATGGCCAGGAATTCAGCGCGCCGGCTGATAACGAGAAGTACGCCCAGGCGCAGCACGCGTTTTCCGAGAAGGTAAAAGAAGTAGCGCGTATAGCCTTGAACCGCACGGTCGGCATGCTGTTGCATCCTGCGAATCAGGAACGGGATGATAAGGGTCGGCTGAGCATTCGCGGCAAAGCGCCCATGCCACGGGATAGAGAAGACCGGACGGTCGAGCTGCTGCCCTTCCGCCCCATCGTCTTCGGCGGCGACGACGTGACTTTCGTCAGCGAGGGCCGGATCGGCTTAAGTATCGCCGCCAGGTATATCGGCGAATTCGCGGCGCAGAGCCTGGCTGACGGTAAGCCGGCAGCCGCACGCGCGGGGGTGGCCGTGGTAAAGTCGCATTACCCCTTTGCCCGGGCCTACGATCTGGCCGACGAACTGTGTGTATCGGCCAAGGGGCGTGTGAAGGAGCTCTCACGGCCAGACCTCCCGCCGACTGTCACCGCGCTCGATTGGCACTTTGCGGTCAGCGGGCTAGTGCTGCCGTTGGCTGAAATTCGGGAACGGGAGTACAGCGTGCGCGACGGCAGCCTGCTGATGCGGCCGGTGGCGCTGCACACCGCCGAAGGCGATTGGCGCTCGTGGGAAGCCTTCACCGAGACGACATTGGCTTTTCAAGAGGACAAAGAGTGGCGCGGGCAGCGCAACAAAGTCAAGGCCTTGCGCGACGCGCTACGCGGCGGCCCGGACGCTGTGAAGCTGTTCCTACCCGGAAAGTCCTTGCCCCAGACGTTGGGGACTGCTGAGTTGGCAGACAGCGGCTGGGATATCGCCGCGAAACGCTGCGGTTACTTCGATGCGGTCGAGGCGCTGGACTTCTACGTGCGCCTGGAAGGAGAGTCGGTGTGATGGAATCATATCGCTTGCGGCTTAACTTGTTGAGCGATGCCACCTTCGGCCGGGGCGATGGCGTCGCTGGCGTCGTGGATGCCGAAGTGCAGCACGATCCCACAGGATTGCCTTACCTGGCCGGCCGGACATTGAAGGGTCTGCTCGGCGCAGAGTGTGCTGACATCGTCTTCGCCGTGCAGCAGGCCAAACCCGATCAAGACGCACGTTGGGCTGCCGCCGCCGAACGGTTATTTGGCAGGCGCGGCGGCGCGTTGGCAGGCGAAGCCAATCTGCGGGTGGGATCAGCGCAATTGCCGGCAGATCTGCGCCGCCGCATCGCGCAGGATATCGGTGATGGGCAGATCACGCGCGCCGAGGTGTTGGAAAGTATCACAGCGCTGCGCCGGCAGACTGCGATGGATGTCGTGACGGGCGCGCCGCTGGAGAATACGCTGCGCGCCATGCGGGTTATCCTGCGCGGAATACCGTTCGAGGCTGAGTTGAGCTTTCAACAGCCGCCGAGCGACGACGAGCGCGCCCTGCTAGCAGCCTGCGTGAAGGCGCTGCGTCGAGCAGGCACAGGCCGCAACCGCGGCCGTGGTAAGCTCAAGGCTGAGCTGCTCGACGCGCATAAGAACTTGGTGACTGAGGCGCTGTTTGCGTCCTTCCGAAAGGCGGTGGCGGTATGAAAGCGATCACCTATCGCCTCCGGCTCATCGAGCCGGTACTGGTCACACAGGTGCAGCGCGGCGAGGAAAACAGCGCCATCGGCCTGCCGTTTGTGCCAGGCAGCGCGCTGCGCGGGGTCTTCATTGACCGCTACCGGCGTCTGCATCCAACCGTTGACATCGCCGCCGATGCGGAAGCGCGACGGCTCTTCTTCACCGGGGCAGGCTGTTTCTTGCACGCCTATCCCTGGCTCAACAACACCAGACTCGTTCCCACTCCGCTATCCTGGCAGACCGAGAAAGACAACGCAGGAGCAGACGCGCCAGAAATCCTCGATTTCGCCGTAGATGATACAAAACAGTTGAAACTGCCCAAGCCTATCAAGGCCGCCTTTTGCACGCTGGATGACGCGCCGACCCTCTACACACCCTCTATCATCAGCAGCGTGCATATCGGCCTGGAAGAAGTGAACGTGCGCGGGAGAGGCAACGCCGTCTATCGTTACGACGCGCTGGCGGCCGGTGAAGTGCTGTCCGGCGCCGTGCTGGTCCAAAACGATGCTGACACCGCCACCCTGGAAAAGCTTATCACGCCGGGGGAAGTGACGTTGGGCGGCGCGCACCTGGCAGGTTATGGCCGCGCTATGATCGAAGACGTGCAGATTAGGCGGCGTTGGGAGGAGGTCGAGACGGAGGACGAAGGAACCAACAATGCCGTGATCATCACGCTGCTTAGCGACACACTGGTGCGCGGCGCCAGTGGTCAAATCAACGGCGACCTGACGGCCGCGTTGGAGACGGCCCTTAAGCTGGCGCATGGCACACTGCACCTGAAGCGCTCATACCAACGGCTCCAGCCGGTAGGCGGCTACAACCGGAAGTGGTCGCTGCCGCTGCCGCAAGGCTGGGCGATTCAGGCCGGCAGCGTGTTTGTCTACAATGCCGCCGACCTAGACCTGTCCAGCCTCCAGGCATTGACGTACCATGGCATCGGCGAACGCCGGGCCGAAGGATTTGGTCGCTTTGTGGTCAACGCGCAGCGCGCGGCGGTTCTGCAAGGCCGGAAAACAAAACGAGCTGCGCCGGCGGCAGAGGAACTCTCGGAGAGCAGCAAAACGCTGGCCCGACAGATGGCGAACCGGCGGCTTGAACTGCTGCTCGAACGCGAGCTGGCGGCCTTGGTTAACAGAATGGAGTTCAGCATCAGGCCCACCAATGCGCAATTATCACGCGTCCGCCGGGCCGCTCAGCAGGCGCAATACCAGAAGAGCCTGGCGCCGCTTACAGCATTGCTTGACGACCTCAAAACTGCTCAGAAACACGACTTTGAGCGAGCCAGGCTGCGTTCATACAACAACATCAACCTGCTGCAATGGATACGCGAGCGGGCCACCGAAGGCGATGTAGATGTGCAGTTAATCCACGGCGCCCCCCTGCCGATGGTCGCCGGCGAACACGCGGAGCTCACCGCTGAACAGCGGGTGATCTACACAGCGCGGCTGATTGATGGCGTCATGCGCAAGGCGACGAAGGAGAATCAGCGCCGGGAGGAGGGCCGATGAACGAGCGAATTGGACGTAATGTCAGCGAACGGGTGGTGATTTCGGGCCTGTTGGTCCTGGAGACGCCAGCCCATTTCGGCAACGGCGACCCGGCGACACTGACCGATATGACCCTGGCGCGTGATCCGCTCGACCGCAGCCTGGCGCTGCTGACGGGCGCATCGGTCGCCGGCGCACTGCGAGCTTACCTGCGTGAATATGCCGGCGGCTACGGCGCAGATGGGGATGATCTCAGCGAGCAACTGTTTGGCAAGATCGAAGGGAATTTCAGCCATCAGAGCTGGCTCATGGTGGACGATGCCCTCAGCTGTCCAGTTGATAGCCAGCTTGCGACGCCTGGAGGCTACGCTCCCGTCAGTGTCGAATTGCGTGATGGCGTCTCCATTCATGCAGCCACGCGCACCGCGGAGGATGGCAAGAAATACGATGTTGAGCTGCTGCAGGCCGGCACAACTTTCAGGCTGGGCTTCGAGCTGCTGCTGACGAAGAACAATGCAAATCTACTGGCCGCATTGGCTATCGCGCTGCGCGGGCTACAGGCGGGCGAGATCGGCCTGGGGCAGCGCAAGCGTCGCGGGTTCGGCCAGTGCCGGGTCACGCAGTGGCATGTGCGCCGCTACAACCTGGGGACGCCGCAGGGCTTGATCGGCTGGCTGGATGATGATCTTGCCGTGGGAAAGCCGGGCAAAGACATCATGGCGCTGCTTGACTTGAAAGGCAAAACGTTACCCACGGAAGATCGGCGCGCTACCTTCACGATAGATGCCACCTTTGCTGTGCCCGGCTCGCTCCTGATCCGTTCGGGCGCAGGTGCGCCGGGCGAGCCGGATATGGTGCACCTGCGCTCGCGGCGCGGGGAGGCCGAGGCGCCGATCTTGTCGGGCACGAGTCTGGCCGGCGCAATTCGCGGGCGCGCCCTGCGGATTGCTAACACCATCTGGCCACAAGATGCGGACCAGGCCAGCTACCTGATTGATGAGACATTTGGCCGCCGGATCGAAAAGCATACGGACGCGCCGTCTGGCAGCCGGTTGATCGTGCGCGAAAGTGAGCTGGAGGGCACGCGCGCGCTGGTGCAGAACCGCGTCAAGTTGGATCGCTTCACCGGCGGCTCCTATCCGCAGGCGCTTTTCAGCCAGGAGCCAGCCATCGGTGGCGCGGACGCCACCGTCAACATTGTGCTGACGCTGCGCCAGCGCGTCACCGATCCGGAACCCTTACGCAAAGCGCAGATCGGCTTGCTGTTGCTGATCCTGAAGGACTTGTGGACCGGCGACCTGCCTGTTGGCGGCGAAAGTAGCGTCGGTCGCGGCCGGTTGGCTGGCCGCAACGCCAAGTTGATTCTACAGCAAGGGAAGGACGAGACCACCTGGCAACTGGAGCAGACCAAGACTGGGTTGAATGCCACGCCAATCGAATTAGAAGATTACGTCAAAGCGCTGTGGGCTTATCAGATGCCTAAGAAACAGCGCAAGGAGGCGAAATGAGCGACGCACGCTGGACGCCTGTACAACCGGGCGCTGAATTTCTCAAGGATGCGCGGGGCTGGTTAGCAGAGCAGATGACGGAAGGGATGCCGTGGCTGCTGGTTCACGCCGATGATGGGGTGATCTGGGGCAAGCAGAACCAGGATGGCAAAGTGATCTTGTCGAGCGATGTGTTCGACTTACAGCCGCAGTATCCCGCCATCGCCGTCGAGTTGCGCAGCCTGACCATCCAGCAGGCGCGCATGTTCGGCAAGGCCGGCGAGTTACTGGTCTGGCGGACCGAAGATGGCTTCGCGGGGCGGTTGATCGAGGACGGCGAGCAGACGCCGCCGGACGCCTATGAGGAAGAGCACTTGCTATGGGGCGTGGTCGCTGAGCCCCGACCCGAAGCCGGCTTCACGCTGCTGGCCGAGGGCGACCAGGGCCAGCAGCACGCCGTGCCCCTGGTCTTGACCAATCCCGAGCGTGCCTGTTTGCGGGTGCGCCACTACGTTCGCTATGATGACCACGGCCAGGCATATGTGGATCTGAGCCGATTGGTGGATCTGCGGAAACGGAGGGTAGCATGAAGCACACGAATCCTTCTCGGCCGCGACGTGATCGCTCGGTGGCGGCCCATGCTCCGTACAATTTCGTGCCGCTGCCCGAACGGATGGTTCCGGCACGCGAACCGCTACCGGCGCATAATGCCTATCAAAAGGACACATTGACCGGTTGGATTGATTGCGAATTGGAAACCTGCTCGCCGACTTACGTGCGCGGGATGATGACACGCAAGATGTTCGAGGAACAAGGCGAAAAAGCGCCGGATAAACTGACGGTTGAGGAGAAGGAGCTTCGGGCGCCTTTCTTCTCCGGTTCGGAGGCCATGATCGAAGGTCGCCCCGTGCCTGCTATCCCTGGCTCGTCACTGCGCGGGATGTTGCGCATGTTGGTAGAGATTATCGGCTATGGTCGGATGCGTTGGGTGGGGAAGGCGCCGACCTTCACTTTCCGTGCTGTGGCTGCTGGAGCAGATGATCCCTTGCGCGACCCGTATCAGGATGTGCTGGGGCGCTTCGGCGTAAATGTGCGTGCAGGCTACTTGATCCAAAAAGGCTCCACCTGGTATGTACAGCCAGCCAAGTTGCCAGCGGATATGGGGTGGCCAGAGCGTGGCAGCTATCTCAAGGTCAAGGAACGCAGCATTCCGCAGGATGCCCTACCGAAACTGATTCGCCTCAACAGTCCCTCTTACCGGCCACAGTTGCATGCGGTATCGTTCGAGGCAGACGTGCAGACGGGCAAGAACGGCCGATATGTGGCCATCACCAAGATCGGCGAGCGCAAGGCCGGCCATAAGCATGTTGGTGTGCTGGTATGCTCTGGCAACATGGTCGAAACTGGAAAGCCGGGACAGGAATCACCGCGCAAGAACCACGCGCTCGTACTCAATGTTGATCTGAAGGCGCGCACGCTCCGCATCCGCAAGCAGGCGCTTGAGGATTACCGTAAGGGATTGACGCCGTTCCAAAAAGAGGAACTGACAAACTGGGGCGGCGAAGATGGCTGCTTGAAGAACGGAGCGCCGGTCTTCTACATCGCGCAAGGGGATGAAGTCATCTACTTCGGCCATTCGCCCAATTTCCGGATCCCTGCACGTCTGTTCGGCAGCGACCGCGCTGCGTTGCCGACCGATTTCGTGCCTGAGGGGTTACGCAACGCGCCATCAACGGACCTGGCGGACGCGATCTTTGGCTGGGTGGAAGAGGCGGAGACCGGTCCAATCACCGACCGGGCGCTGAAGCTGCCGATCGGACGTGCCGGCCGGGTGACGGTCAGTGATGCCGATTTCGTCAGGGCGCTCGATGGCGTTTGGCTGAAACCGAACTCGATCAAGCCCCGCACGCTGGGTACGCCAAAACCAACGACTTTCCAACACTACCTAGTGCAAGATCGCCGGCTTGGACACGATCCCGATGATAAGCGGTCCCTGGCGCATTACGGCACGTCGCCTGAGCAGACCCAGATACGCGGTCACAAGCTCTATTGGCACCAGGGAAACACACCGGATATTGAGGCAAGTGCAAAACCCAGCAGTAGCGGCCGCGACAAAATGCGTGACCATGAGTCGCAGGCAACGCGTATCATTCCAGTCAAGCCGGGGGTGCGCTTCAGATTCACGATCCACTTCGAGAATCTGCGCTCTGAGGAATTGGGGGCTTTGATGTGGGCGCTCACGTTACCCGGCGAACCCGGCAAGGTGTATCGTCACAAGATCGGCATGGGTAAGCCGCTCGGCATGGGTTCGATTGCGATTGTGTCGAAGTTGCACATCACCGACCGGTCGCAGCGCTATGAGCAACTATTCTCTGACGCGGCTTGGGACGAAGCTTCAGCGCTGACAAAACCAGATGAGTATGTGAGAGCGTTCGAGAGATACCTGCTGAACGAACAACGGATCGCGCCGCAGAAGAGCCGTCTGGCAGAGGTCGAACGCATCCAGATGCTCCTGGCATTGCTCGAATGGCACGAAAGCAGCACAGAGTGGTTGAGCACCACCCGCTACATGGAGATCGAGCGCGGTGAGGGCAAGATCAATGAATACAAGGAACGTCCTGTCCTGCCCGATCCCCTGGCAATCTTGGCTGGCCAACCGGTGAGTCCGCCGGTGATTACACGTCCAACCAACCCGAGATCGCCCTCTTCTCGCCCGAGTGGTGAGCTACGCCGCGGCGTCGTCAAACGCTTCGACGAAGGACCAGGTCTCGGCATTATTACCCAGGAGGATGGCACAGAGATCGCAGTACATCACTCTGGGATCGTGGGCACAGGCCGGAAAAGCCTGCGTTCCGGTCAACGCGTGCGCTATCGCATCGGTACTGGGCTGAAAGGACCAGAGGCACGCGACGTGCAAGTCGAATAGAGTGTCGCGTCACACCTGAGAGACCGAAGCCTTCGCAGGTGCGACGCGACAGTGGCCCTTGCATTGGTGGCGCCGCAGGTCAAAAACTACCGGGGAGGCTATGTGACCGTCAAAGCGATCCGTCTTCAGAACTTCATGGCGTTCAGGGATACTGGTTGGGTCGAGCTTCACCCGATCACTCTGTTATTCGGACGCAACTCCAGCGGCAAGAGCACCATTCTACGGGCCTTACGCTTGTTAAGGCAAAGTCTGAACCCGCGCGCCAATGATGAACCCTTGATCTTCACTGACGAGAATGGGATAGATCTTGGCGAATTCGCTAGCGTGGTACACGACCAGGACAAGAGCAAGTCTATGGTTTTTGGTTTTCGCTGCGGGCCACTGAAATATCTGCGAGAGATACGTGTCAATGCAGTACGCCGAAACCCGGCATGGAGAGCCGAAGTCACCGATGAGGCTGATTGGGCCGAGATCGAACTCGCTTTCTCCCTCGGCGATGACGACACGGTCCAGTTGGTCGCGGTGCACGTTGCTGCATTGTCGGGCAAAGATGACCAGGATCGTTTGAACATATTGGGTGCTTACCGCCTGGATGCGGAATTGAGCCGGTTGTTTAACAACGATGAGTGGTACTTGTCCAGTGATTGCCTCTCGCCAGCGGAGGACGAAGAATTGCGTAACCGTTGGACAGGGGTGAATATCTCCCGCATCTCAGGCTTCTTGCCGCAGCTCAGTCGCTTCGATGTCCGGGCCGAAAAATCCACCTGGCTTCAAGAAGAGTTGTGGCAAGCGGAATCGTTACTGGGCGAGATCAGAGAGGAGATAAGGGATTATCTGGCCAGACTTGTCTTTCTGGATGCAATTCGGCCAGAATCACAACGTGTGTATACCTTCGACCGCTCAACACAGAAGCGTTGGGAGTTGCATGGCCTCGAAGCATTTCTCAAGTTCCTCAGCGGACGACTCCCACCAGATCAGTTAGCGGAGATTGATCACTGGCTTGTCCATCTGGATTTGGGGGTAGAAGCTCGCGCCATACGCCGGTCATCAGCGGACGCCATCTTGACGGAGTTTCAGGTTCAGCTTCGCGAACGCGGTGTAGGACTTGCTATCAACCTGAGCGATGTAGGTGTGGGCGCTGCTCAGATTTTGCCCATCATCATCCAGATGGTGGTGGGCCTACCGGGGACGGCGGTCGTTGGGGAGCAACCAGAACTGCATCTTCACCCTCGGGCTCAGGCCAGATTAGGAGATTTGTTCATCGCGGCAAAGCAACGAGGAGTCAATTGCATCATCGAAACGCACAGTGAGCATCTGTTGCTTAGATTGCAAAAACAGATTGCCAGAACCACCGCGGGCGAGATACCTATTGGGGAGCGCGGACAGATGTTGTTGCCCAATCAGCTCGCGGTTTACTTCGTTAATCGAAAAGACGGGGTCAGCACCACAACGCAGATCGAAGTGGGGCCATACGGGGATTTACTGAGCACGCCCGAGGGCTTCGAGGACTTTTTCAGCGACGACATGATCGAAACCGCTGAGCGCATGCGGGTACGATTGGCTAGCATGAGAAAGGACGGCTGAAGTGGCGGTCCAAGTATTTGCTATAGACCCAGATGTTTGGATAGCTAGCGCTACCGATCCGCGCTGCCAGGTTGCACTTTTCGACATCTGGACCCACCCGAAGAAACAAAACGAGCGTGCGGTGGCTTTGGATGGTGCCGATGTTGAGAGGGAGTATGTTCAACTCCTCACGTCAAGCAGCCTAGATAATAGTCTGAAGAAGATACTGCAAGACATCTTCAATCAACGAGAGCGGAACCCAAGAGTACATGTGATCTCATCGCACATGTCTGCCGAGCTTCAGTCAGAAATTGCCAGACACTGTTGCCATACACCCGTAGAACCTGCATTGATCGCCATGGCGGCTTCGCCAGACGGGCCAGCAATCACCTTGCTCCTGGTGGGAGAAGATACAATCCGGAAGCGTGGTTTGCACAAAAGAGGGGTAGACAAAATTCTTCGCAAGTTTTTCCGTGACCATCTGCACAAACCGTTTACTCTGCAATTGGCGACGCAGATCGGTTTACCAACGAAGAACGAGATCGTTGCCGGGCTTCACACCAGGGTTTTTGAAGATCAAGTGCGCGGAATCTTGATGCAACGAGTATACCAGAAATACAGCGTCATGCCCTGTTTTGAACGAATAACTCCAAGCGAGGTGTACCATTACCGGGACTCCGACGGTGTTGAAGCAGCAGAAATCGACTGTTACATTTACTTGGATGTGAACGGGACGCGGTATGTTTGGATAGCAGAGTGTGAACTGAGGGAGGAAGGGAATGAGGGGCAGCCAACGATCGAGGACAAGGTGGCGAAACTGGCACGCCGGGTAGAGGCTGCTCAGGCCTTCGAAGTGAAAAGGACAAACCTGTTTGTGGAAGCAAAGGGTTATCTGGTGACTAATGCAACGTCCTTGTTGCCACTCGCCGAGACCATAGTCACCGACCATAACCTTCAGTTCGTATCGGTCACAATGTCTAAAAACTGGACACCAAACATGCACTGGATACTTCACGAACAAGATTTCCCGATTTGCGATCTGTAATGCGTACACGATATCTCTTTGCGCTCCCACCATCCTCTCCTTCCCCCTGCGAGCATCCCCTGTCATCGCTGCTGCTCGATCGTGGGTTGGGGGCGTACATTCAGCGGCGGGCGAATGCACGCTAATGTAGCATTCTTGGCCGACGACATCTCGCAAGCCTTACCCCCTGGCTTGGGGCCACCAGCTATCCAAGCCAAGCACAACTATCAAATTCAGCGTCGAATCTGGCGATGATCGCTGTGCTCAGGCTCAACCGCACAGCGATCATTACCACACGCGAGTGAGACCACCGTAATCAACTAGGCACGCCATGCCCACCAAACTCACCTACACCTGGACGCACGTGAAGGCGCGGCTCAAGGACTTGCAGCCGGATGACTTCCTGCTCCTCCTGCATGACCTGTATGCGCTGAACGCGGACAACAGGCTCTTTCTGACGACGCGCCTGCTGGGCGGGACGCCGACGGAGATGGTGGCGCCGTATCGCACAGCCATTTCCCAGGTGTTCAATCCGACTGTAACCGCGCGGTCTTCCCCCCTATCCTGAGATGCGCCCCCTTGCAGATATGTCTTGACAAGTCGGTGCGCGAGGGCTATACTTATCTAAGTTAGATAACTTAGATAAGATACGCCTAAGGAGAAGCCGCATGCCTATCATTCTCAATTCCAGCCAGGTGCAGCAAAACTTCGGCGCAGCATTGGAGCGGACGTTGCGCGGGGAAGATGTGATCATCGAGCGCTATGGGAGGCCGCAGGCGGCCATGGTGCCATACGACCGCTATCAGCACCTGGTGGAGGTCGGCAAGGAGCAGGCGGAGGAGGCCATGCCGCGGACGACACAACGCGCACAACTCCATGAGGCGGCTGCAACCTACCAGGTCGGTAGGGAGGCGCCGGCCAGGGAGGCGGTGTCGTCGGCCGGGGCGGGGTCCTATCGCTATGTGACACGCGTGCCGGGCATCTGCGGCGGCCAGCCGATCATCCGCGGCACGCGTGTGCCGGTCAAGGCCATCGTTGGCTATCACAAGCTCGGCCTGAGCGCCGAAGAGGTCGCCACCGCCCTGCCGAACCTGACCCTGGCGCAAATTCACGAGACCCTGAGCTATTATTACGATCATGTGGACGAAATCGAGCAGGACATCCGCGAGAACCAATTGGAGCGGCTGGTCGAACGATATGGTTTGCAGGTAGCGGCCGATGGTCGCATCACCCTGGCGGATTGACCTGCACCATGACCGCCACGCCTTCCCTCTTCATCCGGCTCTATCTCGACGAAGACGTCCATCCTGCTGTGGCGGTCGCCCTGCGTGCGCGTGGCTTCGACGCCGTCAGCGCGCACGAGGTGGGTCGCCGGGGCGTATCGGACGCCGAGCAACTGACGCGCGCAGCGGCAGACGGGCGAGCCTTGCTGACCTTCAACGCGGTGGATTTCCTGAATCTGCATCGGGAAAGCCTCGAAACGCAGCGATCCCACTGGGGCATTCTCCTGTGCGAGCAAGCGCCCGTGGGCGAGGTGGTGCGGCGCCTGCTCAACGTGTTGAACCACATGGCAGCCGATGAGCTTTGCAATCAGCTCTATTGGTTATCCGGTTTGAGGTGATCATCATGCTCCTTCTCAACTTCTCCCACCCCCTGACCGACGCCCACCTGGAGGCCATCCGCGCGCTCACGGGCGACGACGAGGTGCAGGTAATTGCGATTCCTAACCAGGTGGATGTGCAACAGCCGCTGGCGCCGCAGGTGACGGCGCTGGCCGATGCGGCCGGGCTGACCCCGGAGACGTGGCAAACCGCGGCGCTGCTGGTCAACCTGCCTGCGCTCAACTTCAGCGCGGCGCTGCTGCTGGCCGAACTGCACGGCCGCCTGGGCTACTTTCCGGCCATCCTGCGCCTGCGCCCCGTGGCCGGCAGCACCCCACCGCGCTTCGAGGTGGCGGAGATCATCAATTTGCAAGCGGTGCGTGAACAGGCGCGGGGGTATCGCAGAGAACGAGGTGGAGGCTGAAATGGATAACGTAGAACACGCCCTGAGTTGGATTGCCAATGTAATTCAGATCGGGACCGCCATTTTTGCGATCGTGGTGTTGCTCAGCACGCGACGCCGACTGACGCAGTGGATAAGTAAGCAGAAACGCGCCAGTGGTAGTGCGCCAGCAGCCCTGGCAATCGGGCTTGCTGGGGGCATCCGAGGCCAGGTTGAGCAGTATCTCAAGGCACAGGGCATGGACATGCCGGTCGAAGACTTAGATCATCCAGAATTCGTCCCGATGAATCGTTATCCATTGCTCATGCGTGAACTCCTCAAGAAGAAGGATGAATTGACCAAGACCGGCCTGACCGAATTGCATCTGTTCTACAAAGGTCCCGTCTCTTTGGCTGCGGGAATTGGGGCCGTTTTTGACAATTGGGTCCCAGTACATCTTTATGAATTCAAGGACGGCACCTATCACCGAGCACTGACGATCGAGAAGGAGTCGGTGCGCGGTTTGCTGCCCGAAACACTGGCTGAAGGCGAGGAACTCGTGATGCGGGCTATGCAGAGTTGATGCCTGTATGGGTCAAGCCATGTGATCAACCACTAACGGCATTCCGAAAACGTGACGCGGCATGGTCCAATACTGGCAGCGTTGGCCGACCCGTTCGCAGACTTGCCGGCGCAACGTTTCCGGCAAGGCAGTCACCCGGATTTCAACGGCAGCTCGTTCGGTTCTGGCGCAGGTTGCCCTTGCCAACGAAGCGCCGCCCAGGCGTAGGCTTTGCGCAGCATCAAGTGGTCGGCCGCTTCACGGAGCGCGGCAAGTTCATTGCGCTCGTCGGCGGAGAGGAAGTCTACACTGTTTTTTTCGAGCAGTGTCATGTGGCGGGCCTGCTGTTCGAGGGGAACCTGGCTGTCGGCCACACGCTGCAACTCGACCAGGGGAAGGACTTGCATAGCCAGCAACTCGGCCTGCATGCTCGTTGGCGCCGTGGCAACCGCGGGCGGCAGATTGCCCTCCACGCTCTGGCGAACCACCTGCTCCAGGGGCCGCTGCGTGGCGATGGCGATTTGCTGAAGATAGCGGAAAACCGGCTCTGACAGTTTGAGCGTGACCGATTGTTTCGTCATGATCGGCGTCCTTGTAATCAAAATTGCACCGGGATTATACTCCAGCTGCGTGGGTTAAACAAGTGCCTAAAAAGAGAGCGTCACATGCTGGGAGCGCGGGCGTCACGCCCATTGCGCTACGAGGGGCTGTTCTCACCAACGTCTGATACTCAATGCAAATTCGTATCATCTTGTGTGTAATTGCAGTCAATGGAGGGATCTATGCCAGCGTGGCCTGAACTTACCAGTGGGGTCATCATCAACCTTGTAACAGAGATCATTGTTGTCGTTGTTGGCGTTTTCGTCGCTCAGTTCATACGACGAACCTGGGACGAATGGCGCTACGGCCGATGGATAGCTATCGTTCGGCGTAACAACGAAGACCTTGTACGGCGCAAAGTGTCGGCCGGCAAAGCGAAGGAAATACTAGGGGAGCCATCAGACCTATCGGTGTTCTTGAAGGGGCTGGTTAGCCCCTATGATACGCTGCATTGCGATATCATCGAAGTTGACAAGCAGCCCGGCTTGCTCTTGATTGATCACGATGCACGTCAATTCGTAATCAACCTCAATCTGAATCCTGTTAAATCGAAGGGAAATACGGCGGTCGTACTGTAGACTTCGGAAAACCATTCAGGTGTTCGTGAGCCTCTCTCTGGTTCATGAAGAAGGACTGTCTATGCTCATTGCCATTGTACTCAAACTGACTGCGGATCGTAACCTGTCCCTGCCGCCGCACCTGGGGCGTGCAAACTATGCGGCTACGCTGCGCCGGCTGGAAGCCGTGGATCCGGGGCTCGGCGATGTCGCGCACGCGGGCGAGGGGCCAAAGCCGTTGACCTGTTCGTCGCTGCTGAATCACCTGCCGCGCGGGGGCCAATCGCTCATCCGCGCCGGCGAAACGGTGCAGGTGCGCGTGACCGGACTGGAGGCGCGCATCAGCCAGGCGCTGCGCCGCGGCCTGCTGGAAGACCCGCCCGCCACCTGGGAGTTGGACGGGGAGACGTTCAAGGTGACGGACGCGATCTGCGACGCGGACGCGCACGGCTGGACCGGGCAGACCGCCTACCAGGAGCTGCTCAGCTATCATGTGCAGATGGCGGAGGAGGCGCCAGCCCAGGTGCAGTTGGAGTTTGGCAGCCCCACGGCCTTTTCGTCCAAGGGGCTGACTATGCCTGTGCCGCTGCCCTACCTGGTCTTCGGCAGCCTGGTGGATCGCTGGAACGCGTTCAGCCCCATTCCGCTGGCGCCGGATACGCGCCAGTTTGCGGAAGAGAGCGTCGCGCTGAGCCGCTATGACCTGCACACGCGGCCGGTGCAGACCAAAAACAGCGGCCTGTACATCGGCGCGGAAGGCATGGCCCAGTACACGGCCGTGCGCAAGGATCGCTATTGGTTGATGGCGCTCAATCTGCTGGCCGATTTCGCCCTCTTCAGCGGCGTGGGCACACAGACGACCATCGGCATGGGACAAGCGCGGCGCCGCTGGCCTGAACCATAACTGCCATACTGACGATTCCCCCGCATCAACTCAAAACCAAATGGTCACAGGGGGAAAAGCCAGGGATGAAAGAACCTGGCTTTTTCTTTCCTCCTTTTTCGTGGAATTCGTGGCAAAACTCTGCCGCAAGGAGTTCTTGATGCGATCTTGCTCTGCCTGTCAGTATGAAAATCCGGATGACGCCCTCTTTTGCGCCAAGTGCCAGACGCCGCTGACCGCGCCAGCGCCATCGCCGCCGGGGGCCGGCGTCAACGTAGGCGGCGACGCCGGCGTCGTGCGCGTGCACGACGAATCGCGCACGGTGAACAACATTACGATCAGCATCGCGCCCCAGAAGCTGGCCGACCTGATCCGCGTCAGCGGGCAAGAAACCGGCGCGGCTGTTGACGCGGAAAGCCTGGCGCTGGCCGGCGGCGCGCTGGCGGCCGAGATCAAGCTCGATTTGAACGAATTTGTTGTCGGCGCCGAGGAACTGGAGATGGTGCAGCGGGTGTTCGTCGCCCCGCCCGGCCTGGATGCGGCCCACGCGGCGTTGACCCGGCGCCTGCTGGTGCTGACGGGCGCGCCTGGCAGCGGCTGCTACACCACGGCCCTGGCCCTGGCGCTGCAGCTGCGCGATCAGCAGGCCCGGCATGGCCCGGCGCCGCGCCTCTGCACCTTGCCCCAGCGCCTGGTCGTCTCCACGCGCAGCCTGCTAAGCGGCGAGCAGGCGGCTCACGCCATCCTCATGGTTTACGATCAGGGTGAGACGGCCAGCGCCATGGCGCGGGAGCTCAGCGAGGAGCGCCAGCAGCCATCAGTCACGCGCATTCGCGCCACTCTTGCGCAGGTCAACAGCACCTTGATCCTGGTGTGCAGCCAAACTTCGCCGTTAGTGGCCAACGCCGGCGTGCGTCACGCCTTGCACGAAGCCGGCGCGCTGGTCGAGATCGGCATGCCGCCGCCAGCCCAGGTTTTGGAGCGCCACGTGACCTGGGCAGTTGGCGATGAGACCTGGCAGCAGCTGCGCGCTGGCCTGCGGGAGCGCGTGGAATGGCTGGCCCAACGCCTGCGCCTGCCGCGGCGGATTGCCAAATTCGCCCAGTTCTATGCGCGCAGCCTGGCTGAGCAGTGCCGGCCGGATGACGTGGAGGCGAACTGGCGATTGGCCGAGCGCCTGGTAGCGACCGCGCTCGACGTGCGCGCAGAGGCCCGCGCGTTGTTCAAGGGCCTCGCGGATGACCGCTTGCGTTGGTTGGCCGTGACGCTCTGCCTGTTTCACGACGCCCGCCTGACCGACTTCTGGCGGCTGTATGATCTGCTGTGCGCGCATGGACTGGCCGTGCAGGAGAGCCGTCAACCGTCCGTCCCCGCCGCATCCTCGGCCGCGGCAGCGCCCACGCCGGCGAACGCGCCGCCAACGCCTCTGCCCAGTCTCTTTGCCGACAACGATGCGGACCTGCTGCTGGCCGTGCATGGCGAGGTGGTGTCGGTGGAGGCGCGCCTGGAAACAGGCGTGGCGCTGGTGCGCCGCGTGCGTTTCGAGGATGCTGAGCTGCAGCCGGCCATGCTGGGCTTTTTGCAGGAGAACCATCACGCGCTGCTGCTCGGTCTGGCGCCGATGCTGGAAACGTTGGTCAAAGAGGGCAACCTGGAGGTGCGGATCGCGGCCGCACGCGCGCTCGGCGCCATCGGCACGTTGGACTTCGGTCGCCTGCTGCAGCCGGTGCTCGAACGCTGGCGGGACAGCGACGCCGCCTTCTTGCGCGCGACCGTGGGTTACGCGCTGGATGCCGTGCTGGCTGAAGGAGGCGCAGGCGCCGAGGCGCTGCAAATGCTGCACACCTGGATTGAGACGCGGCCCACGGGCGGCGATCGTTGGAAGCGGCAGTGGACCGTGGCGGCCGCGCTCAAGATCGTCGGGCAGCAGCGCATTGACCTGGCGCTGACGGAACTCAAACGCCTGGGGCTGGCTTTTCACCTGGTGAAAGACCGCGACGCAGTGGGCCAGGTGCTGCCCGCCTTCAGCTTCACCCTGGTGGTGCTCAGTCTGCAAGGGCATTTGCGGCCGGTGCTGCGTGCGCTGACCGAGTGGATGCACGCCGCGGAACTCCCCAGTCACACGCTGCGGCTGACCGCGGCGCTGGCCTGGGCGCAGGTGATGGATGTGTATGACGATCTGGCGCAGGCGGAACGCCAGCGCGCCACGGGCGGGCCGTATCATGAGATGACGCGCCTGGCGCTGGCGGGCGAGGAAATGAGTCTACTGGTAGACAGCGTGACGCAGGCGTTTCTGGGCTGGTACGGGGTGTGGCAGCAGAATCAGCGGCAGCACCGCGTGGTGCTCGACATCCTGCAAACATGGGCGGAGGATGCTGCGGAGCATGAGCCTGCGCGTGCGGCCGTTCAACAATTGATCGAGCAGGTGTGGCGGCGCCTGGCGCAGGGGCCAGTGCGCAACGCGCCGCGCTACTTCGAGACCGGCCTGCAGCGCTGGCGCGCCGACCGCCGCCGTCACCCTGGCGCCGCAGCGCTGTCCGAGGCGCTGTTGGCACGCGCCGTGAGCAAGAACTGAACCGCGCAGACGCCAAGTTCGCAAGGCACGCCCCGCAGGGACGCCGGAACTTAGCTGGCACGGCGTCGGATACGACGAGTGGAATGTGCGGGGCAAGCTCAATCGTCCCTACGGGACGACATGCGTAACGCCGAATCTCGGCTAAGGGCAGGCGTCCCTACGGGACGACTTTTCTGTCACTTGTTTTCTAGCAGAGGAGTACATGACGATGGCAAACGAAAATTATCTATTGAACAGCCAGGCCGTGCAGGCGCTGGATGTGGTCGAACTGCGCGAATTTGTCCGCAGCCAGATGGATTTGAGCGGGATGATGCTGTTTATCTGTAAGCGCATTGGCCAACAGCCGGTGCCGCAGCGCGTCCTGCGCGCCAGCGACAAGCTGTCTACGCTTGATCGCGCCAGGCTGCAGATGCAGCTGCGCAACGACGATGAGCGCACGATTGGCTATCTCGTCAACCTGGAAGAGGCGCGGCCATTCGAGACCAAAGCCAACTTTCGCCTGGGCGATCGTGTGTCGGAGCTGAACGCCACGATCAAGCTCTATTTTCACATTCTCGACCCGGAGAAGATCGTGCGCAACATCAACCAGGACCCGCTGAAGCGCCTGTGCGAGGAGATCGGCGCGGAGCTGCAGAAATTCTTTAGTACGCTGCTGCGCTACCAGGAGATTGACACCAACCTGGCAAAGGGCGAAGCGATGGCCATGGCCCTGGGCGACCGGCCGCATCTCGGGCTAGGCGTGGAGAAAGTGGCGTTGGATTTTGAGCTGCCCGAAGCGGTGCGCAAATCGCTGGAGGAAATTGTGGCGATTCAGATCAAGCGCGATCTGGAGGCGCAGAAGCAGCGCGACTTGCAGGACAGCCTGGATCAACTGGAGAGCCAGAAGAGCCAGGATATTCGCAAGGAGGAGATCGCAGTGGAAATCGCCCAGGCGACGCTGGATGCCAGCCGAAAGAAACTGCAAAGCCAGATCCAACGTGAAGAGATGGAGGCGGAGGCCGAGAAGGCGCGTGAGAGCCACCGCATGGAGGCGGAAACGCGGCGCAAAGAGCACGAGCTGCGTTTGTTGGCGATGCAGATGGAACACATGGACCCCAAAAACCCCGCCTCTTTGCTGGTGCAAGACCCGGAGTTTCGCCGCAGCTATCTGCAGATGGTGCATACCCAGGAAATGGAAAAAATCCGCCGCATGGCTGATATGCAGGTGCAGCAGATGGACCAGGATAAGCAGCTCGAACTGCGCTACGCCGAGGCGCGGCTGCAGTTGATCCAGGAGTTTCTACAGAGGAAGGGCGACATTCTCGAACAAGAGGAGTTGGAACGCCTGGTGGATATGCTGGACAAGGGCCGGCCAGACGTGGGGACGGGCAGTCGTCGCCTGTTGACGGCCGCGCCACCCCCCGCGGCGTCTGCGGCCCGCCCTGGGGACGATGAACCGATCGAAGGAGAGTGGGCCGCCGAATGAATTCACGGCGCAGGGGCGCGCCGGCGCAGCCGCCCGCCGAATGAATTCGGGGCGCAGGGGCGTGCCGCCACAAGGCCGGCCTGCGCCGGCCGCGGTCGCGTCTACGCAGGTAGACGCCCGGCGGAACGCCAATCAGGTGCGATTTCAATCGCTGCGCCGGCGGCGATGGCCGTCCATGCCGGCGCAATCGCCCGCCGAATGAATTCGGGGCGCAGGGGCGTGCCGCCACAAGGCCGGCCTGCGCCGGCCGCGGTCGCGTCTACGCTTGCCCTGAGCAAAGTCCGTGCCGGCGCAGCCGCCCGCCGAATGAATTCGGGGCGCAGGGGCGTGCCGCCACAAGGCCGGCCTGCGCCGGCCGCGGTCGCATCTACGCAGGTAGACGCCCGGCGGAACGCCAATCAGGTGCGATTTCAATCGCCGACCCGCGCCGGCCGCCATCGCGTCTACGCAGGTAGACGCCCGGCGGAACGCCCATCAGGTGCGATTTCAATCGCCAACCCGCGCCGGCCGCGGTCGCGTCTACGCAGGTAGACGCCTGGCGGAACGCCCATCAGGTGCGATTTCAATCGCCGGCCTGCGCCGGCCGCGGTCGCGTCTACGCAGGTAGACGCCCGGCGGAACGCCCATTAGGTGCGATTTCAATCGCCCACGCGCGCCAACCCGCGCCGGCCGCCATCGCGTCTACGCAGGTAGACGCCTGGCGGAACGCCCATCAGGTGCGATTTCAATCGCCCGGCGGAGGTGAATTCGATCGCAAAAGGAGGTGTATTGTGAGACGCAACAAGTTATGTCTTTTCTTGCATTTGGTCTGGGTCACATGGGACCGGCTGCCCATGATTACGCCCGATATCGAACGGTATCTGTATCGGGAAATCGAGAGCGAGGCGATCAAGATGCGGTGCATTGTGCTGGCGCTGAACGGGACAGCGAATCATGTACATGTGCTCCTCATCATGCCGACTACTGTGACAATTGCCGAGATAACAAAGCAGATCAAAGGCGCTTCCTCCCATTTTGTCAACGAGGTGCTGCACCCGGAGACGCCGTTCAAGTGGCAAGGCAGCTACGGCGCATTCACCGTGAGCCGATGGGACGTGGATAAAATCGTGGCATACGTCAAGAACCAGAAGCAGCATCATGCGGCTGAAACCTTGATCGCAGAGTGGGAGGAGACGTACGAAGAGGTGACGATGGATGAGGCGGAGGCGCCTTCGATGTCGGCCGCGCCGCCCGCCGAATGAATTCGGGGCGAAAGGGCGTGACGACCGCGGTCGCGTCTACGCAGGTAGACGCCCGGCGGAACGCCCTTTAGGTGCGATTTCAATCGCCCACGCGCGCCGGCCGCGATGGCCGTCCATGTCGGCCGCGCCGCCGAATGAATTCGGGGCGAAAGGGCGTACCGCCACAAGGCCGGCCTGCGCCGGCCGCCATCGCGTCTACGCAGGTAGACGCCCGGCGGAACGCCCATCAGGTGCGATTTCAATCGTCGGCCTGCGCCGGCCGCCATCGCGTCTACGCAGGTAGACGCCCGGCGGAACGCCCATCAGGTGCGATTTCAATCGCCCACCCGCGCCGGCCGCGATGGCCGTCCATGCCGGCCGCGCCGCCGAATGAATTCGGGGCGAAAGGGCGTACCGCCACAAGGCCGGCCTGCGCCGGCCGCCATCGCGTCTACGCAGGTAGACGCCTAGCGGAACGCCCATCAGGTGCGATTTCAATCGCCGACCCGCGCCGGCCGCGATGGCCGTCCATGCCGGCAGCCGCCCGCCGAATGAATTCGGGGCGCAGGGGCGTGCCGCCACAAGGCCGGCCTGCGCCGGCCGCCATCGCGTCTACGCAGGTAGACGCCCGGCGGAACGCCCATCAGGCGCGATTTCAATCGCCAACCCGCGCCGGCCGCGATGGCCGTCCATGCCGGCGCAGCCGCCCGCCGAATGAATTCGGGGCGAAAGGGCGTGACGACCGCGGTCGCGTCTACGCAGGTAGACGCCCGGCGGAACGCCCATCAGGTGCGATTTCAATCGCCGGCCTGCACCGGCCGCCATCGCGTCCACGCCGGTGGACGCCCGGCGGTACGCCCGTCAGGTGCGATTTCAATCGCTGCGCCGGCCAGCATCGCGTCCACGCCGGTAGACGCCCGGCGGAACGCCCATCAGGTGCGACCTCGGTCGCTCGAATCTCGAATCGTGAGTATAGAAAGGATCTGACCATGTCTACGATTGCGTGTCCGTCGTGCCGGCGCAGTGTGCCGGCCGACGCCAAGTTCTGCCCCTACTGCCGCGCCGCGCTGGCGACGGCCTCGTTGACGTGTTCATCATGTCACAAGGCGATCCCGGCCGACGCTCACTTCTGTCCGTTTTGCCGCGCGCCCGTGGCCGCGCAGCGCGCGCCGATCCAGGAGAACCGCTGGGCGCGCGGCGCAGATGACTTTGCCACGCGGGTGGATGTCCACGACGTGCCCGGCTTTTTCAGCAAGTCGCTGGTGGTGGAACCAGGCGTGCGCGCGTTGATCCTGGAGGATGGCGTGGCTGCAGCCGGGCAGCTGGGCGCGGGACGCTATACACTGCACACCTTCTTGGGCGCGCTGCATTGGCCGGGCGCGCCCAACCGGTTTACGGCGATCCTCGTAGATGCCGGCGACGTGTCGCTGACTTTCGAGCTGAGCGGCTTGTTCACCAGCGACCCAATCCCGGTGGCGTTGACCGCAACCGTGCTGCTGCGGTTGACCGATACGCAAGCTTTTCTGGTCAATGTGTTGAAAGGGCAAACCCAGATGAGCGTGGGCGCCCTGCGCGCCTTGCTGGCGGGTGAGGTCACGGAGGCTTGTCGCACCGTGATGGCGACTTGCGCGGCGGCCGATCTGACCGGCGCCAATGACCCGCGCAGCCGCCTGGAGAGCGAAATTGGCGGCCGGCTGGCGCTCACGCTGGCGCGCTGGGGATTGGCCTTTGTGAGCCTGCGCACGGCCGATTATCGCAGCGAGCGACTGGAAGGGGTGCGCCAGTTGCAGGGCGAGTACTGGCTGCTGGTCAGCGAAGCGGAGGCCAAGCTGCACGGCCGCCAACGCCTGGCCGATGTGTTTTCCGCGCAGGCTATCCAGGAAGTGGCTGAGGAAGTCCGTCAGGTGGCCGTGCATCGCGAACGTGTGCGTGTGTGGGCGCAGCTGCGTGAGGTGCTGCTCTCGGACCGCATGGATGAAATTCACAATGCCGAGGCGCTGGCTGCGATGGTGGCCGAGGTGGATCGCACGCACGCGCTGCGTGAGCACGAGATCAGCACGCTGAAGCAGCTGCTGGCCGAGCAGGGCGCCGATCGCCAGGCCGGCCGCGCGCATCTGTTGGCGCGTGTGGAGTTGGAGCGCCAGCGCGAGGTGCGCCTGGGTGACTTGGCGCTGCGCAAAGATATCGAGCAGGTGGAACTGACGCGCAACCAGGAGATCGAGAGTCAGCGCCTGCAGGGGATGATGGCGCTGGAAACGCGACGCTGGCAGGCGGAGTTGGACCGGCGCACGCAGGAGGCTGCGGTGCAGCGCGCACAGCAGAGCGCCGCGCAGGCCGCGCAACGTGAAGGCAAGCTGCAAGATGCCTTGAGCGAGCTGGAGATCGCCAAGGCCAAGGCCAAAACCCAGGCGGAACTTGATCGCCTGGAGCGCGAGGAAGATCGCCTGGATGTGGAATTGGGCGCGCTGGCCCTGGAGCGTATGCAGGCGGTGCGGCGCAAGGAAGACGCCGAACGTATGCGCATGGAGTTGGAGCGCAAGGCCGCCGAAATCCAGCAGGAGGTGGCGCGCGCCACCGCGGACCTGGAGCGGCGGCTGCGCGAGGAGGCGGAGCGCCATCGCCTGGAAATGGAACGCAAGCGGCATGAGTTGGAGCAGGAACGCCAGCGCCAGGAGTTCGAGATCACGCGCACCCGTACGCTGGCCGAGCAGGGCGTGGCCGGGCTGATGGCGTTGGCGACGACGCCGGAGCAGGCGCGGCTGCTGAAGGATGTGGCGCTGCTGGCGCAGGCGCGCGACCTGTCGCCCGCACAGTTGGAAATGGTCATGGCCGCGCTGTCGCCCGATCTGGCGCGCGCGCTGGGAGAGAAGTTCAAAGCGCAAGCCGCGAGCGGGGAAGCTGGTCAGGCGCAGCCGGTATACGAACGCTTGTTAGCCGAAATGAAGGCGATGGGCGCGGAGCAGGCGGCCTTGCGAGAACGCTATGCCGAGCGCATGCAGGCATGTATGAGAAAGGCATGGACACAGCCCTGGGCACCGCGCAGGCCAACGCCGACGCATGGAGCCGGTGACGCCGACGGTGATTCTGCCGTCGGCGCCTGGCCCAACGCCCACGCGACGCGCGCGTCGCCGGCCGGCGTCCATCCATGGGACGGCTGACGAGCGCACGCGGAACGATGACGAGGACGAGGATGCGGCCGACGATGAGACCGCAAGCGATGAAACGAGCGCGGCGGGAGATCGCGTCACCTGCCCGCGCTGCCAGAAGCAGACGCCCGCCGGCCGCAGCTTCTGCATCCACTGCGGGGAGGATCTGTAACCATGGACCCAACACGTGGGATGCGGCGAGTATTCAAGCGCCTGGAGGCACGCGACGCACGGCGCCAGGCGCGCGAGGGGACTGTGGAGACGACCTCTGCCGCTGCGCGCAAGGACGCGCCGGTCGAGCCTGGGCTGGAACCAGGCGCGCCGCGTGCGGTTGATTCCACGCCGGCCGATGAAGGTGGAGCAGGAACGGGCGTCACGCGACCCAAACCGCGGTTCGCTCCCAGGCCGCCGCCTACGCGACAAAAGCCGCGGAGTGGGCGCAGCGCAGGCGCCGTGTTCAATGATCTGGCCGCGGCGCGGCGCCAGACTGCCAACCGTTTGCGCCTAGATCACAAACCCCATGCTGCCTCCGCCGGCGCGCCGCGTGCAGTCAAGCCGGGCGAGCCGGCAGCGAGCAAGACGCCGGGGCTGGAGGAGGCGTTTACGCCGGCGAACCTGGCGCGCGCGTGGCTGCACATCAAGGCCAACGGCGGCGGCCCTGGCGTGGATGGGGTTTCGCTGGACGATTTCGCGGCGCACGCCGACGCGGAGCTGACCGCGCTGCGCCAGGATGTGCTCGGCGGCGCGTATCGCCCCACGCCGGTGAAGACGGTGTGGGTGCCGAAGCGCAGCGGCGAGGGACAGCGGCCGCTGGCGAAATGGACGATCCGCGACCGCGTGGCGCAGCGCGCGGTGGTGGAATACCTGGAGCCGACTTTCGAGCAGCGCTTTCTCGACTGCAGCTTTGGCTTTCGCCCCGGCCGCGGGGTGCAAGACGCCGCGGCGCGTATCCTGGCGCTGCGCGATCAAGGGTTACGCTGGGTGGTGGATGCCGACATCAAGAAGTGCTTCGAGCGCGTGGACCCGGACCTGCTGATCAAGCGGCTGCGCAGTGAGTTGGATGATCCCGGCCTGCTGTGGCTGCTGGAGGGATGGATTCGGGTGCGCATCATGAACGCGCTGGTGGGACAGCGCCCCACCGCGGGCACCTCGCAGGGCGGGCCAATCTCGCCGCTGCTGGCGAACATCTATCTGCATCCGTTGGATGTGCGGCTGACGCAGGCCAAGCTGAACCTGGTGCGCTACGCGGATGACCTGGTGGTGCTGTGCGCACGACGGCAGGACGCGGAAGCCGCATTGGCGCAGGTGGAACAGGGACTGCGCGAACTGCGCCTGGAATTGAATCCCAACAAGACGCGGTTGGTCAGCTTCGACGAGGGTTTTCAGTTCCTGGGGGTGTTCTTCATCGGCAACAAGCACCATGTCCTGGGGTTTTAGCCGAGTGCAAAGTGCAGAGTACAAAGTGCAAAATGCTGAACGCTGAGTGCCAGATATGAGCATACCTTTGCATCCTTGCGCCTCAGCGTCCTTGCGTTAAGCGATTTCGGGTGAGGAGGGACGATGCCGGTCATCTATTTGACCGATCAGGGCGCGATGGCGCACAAGAAGGGCGAGCGCCTGATCGTGGAGAAGAAGTCGGATGTGATTCTGGATATGCCGCTGATCCACGTGGAGCAGTTGGTGGTGATGGGCAATGTGCAGTTGTCAGCCGCGTTGATTTCGCAACTGCTGGTGCAGGAAGTGGACGTGGCTTTTTTCTCATCGTATGGTAAGTATCGCGGGCGCTTGACGCCGCCGGCGCTCGGTTTTGCGCAGCTGCGCTATCGCCAGTACCAGGTGCTGGGCAATCCACAGACCGCGCTGCCGATTGCGAAACAGGCGATTCAGGCCAAGCTGGCCAATCAGCGGCGCACGTTGGGCCGCCTGGCCGCGGCGGGAGGCAGCAAGGTGCAGGCCGCGGCGCAGCGGGCCACGCAGACGATGCAGGGTATCGAAAGCCAGGTGAGCGCGGCCAAGGATCTGGATAGTCTGCGCGGCTATGAAGGGAGCGGCGCGGCCGCCTATTTCGGCGGGCTGAAAGACCTGCTGCCGCCGAGCTGGGGTTTCAACGGCCGCCAGTATCGCCCGCCGCCCGATGCCGTCAACGCCGCGCTCAGCTTTGGCTATGCGCTGCTGCAGAGCGCGGCGCTGGGTATGGTCAACCTGGTAGGCCTGGACCCTTACCTGGGTTTCTTCCATACGATTGATTACAACCGGCCGTCGCTGGCGCTCGATCTGATGGAGGAGTTCCGGCCGGTGGTGGTGGACGCCATCGTGGCGCCGTTGTTCCTGCAAAACCGCTTCAGCGCGCAGGACTTTCGGCGTGAGTCAGGGGCAACGCCAGGGGTGTACCTGGTGGAGGGCGGCCGCCGGCGCTTGATCGAGGCGCACGAGAAGCAGATGGCGACGCCGGTTTTCTATCCACGCAAGAAAGAGACCACCGCCCTGCGCCGCATCATCGAGGAGCAAGCGCGCCACCTGGCGAATGTGGTGCTGGGAGAAGCGGCGAGTTACCAGGGGTACGAGGCGTAAGGGGTCTATCATGGCGAAGACGACGCAGTTTGTGCTGGTGTGTTACGATGTTCCGGATGATCGGCGGCGCACGAAGATGATGCAGACGCTGTTGGATTTTGGGCGGCGGGTGCAGTACAGCGTGTTCGAGTGCGATCTGAAGGGGAAGGACATGGATCGGCTGCTCAAGAAGTTGGCGCGACTGGTGAACCAGGAGGAGGACAGCGTCCGTTTTTACTTCTTGTGCGAGTCGTGCCTGCCGAAGGCGCTGGTGATGGGGGTGCAGACGGGGCTGGAAGATCCACGGCTGGCGGCGAGGATTTTGTAGCAATGATGAATGCTGAAAGCTGAACGATGAATGAGTTGTACGTGACGCCGGACATGTGCGGGGCGGGGGACGTGGTGTGGAAGACGGGCGTTGTCACAGTTCCGTTGTAGGTCACACCTCCGGTGTGACGTTGTGCGTAACGCCGAGAATGTGCGCGACGCCGAGAATGTGTGCGGCGGGGAATGTGCTGTGGAAGACGGGCGTTGTCACAGCGGAGCTGTGACCTACGGTGACTGCCCTTCGACTTTGCTCAGGGCAAGCGTGGACGCGATGCCGGGCGGCGACGGCGGCCGGCGATTGAAATCGCGCCTGATGGGCGTACCGCCGGGCGTCTACCTGCGTAGACGCGATGCCGGTCGGCGGCGGCCGACCTGGCGGCGGAACGCCCTTTCGCCCCGAATTCATTCGGCGGCGGCAGTGCGTGACGCCGGGCATGTGTGCGGCGGGGAGAGTGGTGTGGAAGACGGGCGTTGTCACAGCGGAGCTGTGACCTACGGTGACTGCCCTTCGACTTTGCTCAGGGCAAGCGTGGACGCGATGCCGGTCGGCGACGGCCGGCGATTGAAATCGCGCCTCATGGGCGTACCGCCGGGCGTCTACCTGCGTAGACGCGATACCGGTCGGCGGCGGCCGACCTGGCGGCGGAACGCCCCTTCGCCCCGAATTCATTCGGCGGCGGCAGTGCGCGACGCCGGACATGTGCGGGGCGGGGAGAGTGGTGTGGAAGACGGGCGTTGTCACAGCGGAGCTGTGACCTACGTGCTTTCACGGCGTTTTCGGAGAAGACGCCAAGCCTTCCGAATTCAGCATTGTCTAAAAGGGGACGATGAGGTCATCGTCGTTCGCTGTCGTTGCTCCGGTGGGCGGCGGTTGAACGATCGTGGCCGATGGTTCGCTGTCGGCGACGGCGATGATGCGGTCGAGACGGAAGACGCGCTCGGCGCGGCGCAGGTGGCAGTAAGCGACGAGGTAGGTGACGGCGCCGCGGGTTTCCAGGCGGTAGGGATCAACCCGGCGGTGGGTCAATTCGCCGCGCCAGGCGGTCCAGTAGGTCAGCTCGACGCTGTGCTCGCCGGCGATGGCGGCCGTCAGGCGGGCCTGGGTGTCGGCCAGGTTGACGGGGTGGGGGTTGTCGAGCGGTGGGCCGGAGTAGCCGTCGAACGCGGTTTGCAGGCGGGCCAGCAGTTCTTCGGCCAGGGCGTGCAGGTCGGAGGCGGTTTCGGGCGGGAGGTTGGCGGCGATTTGGTCAAGGACCGCGGCCGGCAGGCGCATGGGCAAATCGGTAAATCGGCTGAGCTGCTGAAAGACCAGGCCGGCCAGGTAGAGATAGCCGCTGTCGGCGATCTTGGCCTTGCCGGCGCGCGCGCCGCCGCGCGTCTCTGGGATGGTCAGGCGGTGAGGGATGCGCAGGCGGCGCAGGCGGCCGACCAGGCGCGGGAGAAGGCGATCGGGGACGACGACCAGGCGTCGGTTGAGGGTGCGACCGAGCAAGGGGCGTAGGGCGCGACGGGTGGTGAGCGCGGTCAGGTGGGCAGGGTCCGCAGCCTCGAGTACGGTGAGGCGGTGAATGGTGATGGGGGCCGGGGTTGCGGCCCAGCCAGCTACGACTGCATACTCGCCAGCGTCAAGCGGGCGGCCGATGGCGCCATCGAGGAGGTGTAGAACGGCGTCGAGGGTCGTGTCGCCGGCCAGGACCAGAGCCAGGTCATCCGGGCCAAAGCTGAGGCTGCCGAACTGACTGATGATCGCAAAGAGGCGCGCCAGGTCAACCGAGGCGGCGCCCAGGGCGGCGTCGCTGTTGGGCAGGCGCAGGGTGATGCGTTCCTGGTCCAGGCTGAGGGCGAAAGGCTGCGGCGCGGGGATGGATGGCAAGGGCGCGTCGTCAAGGAACGCGCGTGCGGCGGCGGTCAGGCGAATCTGTAAGCGCGTTTCGGTTTGCAGGTGGACCATGCCGAGCCAGGCGAGCGGGCCGAGGAACAGGTCGGCCAGGATGTGCGGCAGATTTTCATCTTCGGTGGGCGCTTGCCACCAGACGGGTTGAGGATGAATGAAGCGCTTGAGTTCCCTGCGCAGTTGGGGGATGGTGCGCCATTCAGCGGCCGGCGCGAGGGCGAGCACGCGCAGCACGTGCTGCACCAGGGCGGTAGGGTCTGGGGCGGTCGCGGCTGGCAGGCGAAATGCGCGCCAGGAATCTGGTTGCAGCCAGGAGCGCCAGAGCTGCTGCACGCGTACGGCGGGGTCGGCCTGCAGCCAGAGTGCGAGGGCCGGCGCGGGCTTGGGCAAATCCGCGGCGGTGGTGAGAAGGCCGAGCGTTTGCGCCAGGTAGTGCAGGAAGTGCAGGCGTGGGGCTTGCAGTTCAGAACGAAGCGCGGGCAAGGACGCGGGCTGGCGCGTCTGCTGGTTGACGAGGTGCAGGAAGGGGAGAGGCAACCAGCGTTGGTGCACGAGCGCGACGTCGTGCTGATGCAAGAGGGCCACCAGGACAGTGAGATCGTAAAGGGTGTCGAACAGAGACGGCGCGTAGGCCAGGCCGGCGGGAGCCGCAGGCCGTGCAGGGGTCATTTTGGTGAAGTAGTCGGCCAGGAACGTGCGATGTTCGGCGGCCAGGGTCAAGCGCGGCTGGCCGCCGGGGCGATCGGGCGGGGCGGGAAAGAGCAAGCCAAGGTACCAGAGGTGTTCGGCGCTGCTGACGGGGAAGCGCCAGGGACGGTCGGGCAAGGGACTGGAACGATCCCAGGGGCGGTAGGGGCGAATGGCGCCATGACGCGCGCAGAAGGCATGTTCGAGCGCGGGGTGGGGCAGCGCCAGCAGCGCGTGCAGGGCGTCTTGTTCGGCGTTGGAGAGTTGAGAGACGAGGCGTTCCAGGTTGGCGGGGTCGCTGAGGAAGGCATGCAGGGTCTCGATCCAGACTTGTTTGGGGGGATGGCGTTGGGGGGGCAGCAGAAAATGGGCCTGGGCGATGGCCCAGAGGTGGCGAAATGATGTGAAATGAAGGCAATCGAGTAGAGTTGGCATCAGAAATCACCGTGGTGCAGGCGCTGAGCGACCGCATGAGGGCGGCGGCCGCGTGCGCGTCGAGTTGACGACTTGGGGGGATCGCACTATACTATGATCAAGATTTGTTTCCAACGCGGTGTTTTCGCAAACTTTTTCCCCGGCCTCGACGTAGGGCAGCAGCGACGGCTGAACGGCCGAAAGGTATAATGAAGCGCTGCGGGAATGATAGCACAAGAAGGGGGATGGAAACAAACTGGCGTCGCAAGACAACGAATCGCCTGCGGGCGATTGAAACTTGTCGTCGTGCGACGTTAACCGTCTACAGACGGCACAGTCGCAAGACAACGAATCGCCTGCGGGCGATTGAAACAGCGATGTCCTGGCCTCGACGCGCATCGACCCAACTTGGTCGCAAGACAACGAATCGCCTGCGGGCGATTGAAACACCGCCCCCTCGCAGATGGGGGGCATGGTCGGAGTGGCCGTCGCAAGACAACGAATCGCCTGCGGGCGATTGAAACATCAGACGTACGATTCGTCTAATCATGGGTTCTCCGTCGCAAGACAACGAATCGCCTGCGGGCGATTGAAACATGGTGTTCTCCCGCCGCCTGCGAAGGCGGACGGGGCGGTCGCAAGACAACGAATCGCCTGCGGGCGATTGAAACGGCGGACGGGGCGGTCAGAAAGCTGACCGCGAAAAACAAGTCGCAAGACAACGAATCGCCTGCGGGCGATTGAAACTCGCTGTGGGGACAGCGATGCCGGCGAACAGCCGGCCAGTCGCAAGACAACGAATCGCCTGCGGGCGATTGAAACGCGGCTCGGGGTCCAAATGGCCCCAGAGCCGCCCCCGCGTCGCAAGACAACGAATCGCCTGCGGGCGATTGAAACCAGCGATGCTGAGGTCATAGACCGAATTCATGGGCAGTCGCAAGACAACGAATCGCCTGCGGGCGATTGAAACACCAGCGAGCGGTGCCCCGGATCAGACGTACGATTCGTGTCGCAAGACAACGAATCGCCTGCGGGCGATTGAAACTCTATGGTTCAGAACCCGCGCGTCAGCCGACCCCACCAGTCGCAAGACAACGAATCGCCTGCGGGCGATTGAAACTCGCCGAGGCGATCGGGGCAGGTGTGACACTTGCTGCCGGTCGCAAGACAACGAATCGCCTGCGGGCGATTGAAACCGTAAGGATCTCCACTCGCGCCAACTGCATTGACAGCAAAGTCGCAAGACAACGAATCGCCTGCGGGCGATTGAAACAAAGTCGACGAAGGGGTTGGCGGCGACGAGGTTGTCGTCGCAAGACAACGAATCGCCTGCGGGCGATTGAAACCTACAGAAACCGTCCGGCGTAGCGAATGTCCCACGCCGTGTCGCAAGACAACGAATCGCCTGCGGGCGATTGAAACTGGCCGTTGTCGTTGCTCTGTTTCTTGCGCAGGGTGTGTCGCAAGACAACGAATCGCCTGCGGGCGATTGAAACAAAATCAATCGTGCTGAAGGGGATTTCGTTGAACTCGTCGCAAGACAACGAATCGCCTGCGGGCGATTGAAACCGCCCGTGAACATCTTGCGTTCGTGCATGTGATGCTCTGGTCGCAAGACAACGAATCGCCTGCGGGCGATTGAAACCCGTTTATACGTCTCGAGCCCCGCACGCGCTGCTGCCAGTCGCAAGACAACGAATCGCCTGCGGGCGATTGAAACCCACCGTTGGCGGCGACCGCCACATCTGCGAGTACCCCGTCGCAAGACAACGAATCGCCTGCGGGCGATTGAAACTGACCACCGCGTCGCCGAGCGGCGTCGCGGTCGGGGTGGTCGCAAGACAACGAATCGCCTGCGGGCGATTGAAACCGGTTGGTAAGGGCGTGAGGGGGGTGGGGGGCGGCGGGGTCGCAAGACAACGAATCGCCTGCGGGCGATTGAAACAACTTCGTGAGCCGGCATTCCCTTGTCTCTGGCGACTAAGTCGCAAGACAACGAATCGCCTGCGGGCGATTGAAACCAACATAAACAGGACGGCCACGGCGATCAGCGGCCCGGGTCGCAAGACAACGAATCGCCTGCGGGCGATTGAAACGAGGGAGATCAACACGAACACCTTGCGCGACATAAGTCGCAAGACAACGAATCGCCTGCGGGCGATTGAAACACCCCTGTATCCGATGGCCCCACGAGCGGGCCCAGGTCGCAAGACAACGAATCGCCTGCGGGCGATTGAAACTAGCTCACCACTTCCGGTGAGCATACGAGTTCAATTTGTCGCAAGACAACGAATCGCCTGCGGGCGATTGAAACGGATCGGGGGTGGGGAGCAACTCGCGCTGCTCCCCAAGTCGCAAGACAACGAATCGCCTGCGGGCGATTGAAACGCAGATATCCAGGGGGATCTGCCCGGCACCGAAAGCGTGTCGCAAGACAACGAATCGCCTGCGGGCGATTGAAACGCGACCGGGGGGCCGAAGACGTAGGAGTACCCGCCGTCGCAAGACAACGAATCGCCTGCGGGCGATTGAAACTTGTTGGGCGACTCCGAAGTATTGAGAGTCAAATATCCTGTCGCAAGACAACGAATCGCCTGCGGGCGATTGAAACAAGATCAATCACCTCGGGGGAGGTGGGCTTGCGCTTGGTCGCAAGACAACGAATCGCCTGCGGGCGATTGAAACCCGAAGAGGACCGCCGTGATTAAAAATACCACGACTAACGTCGCAAGACAACGAATCGCCTGCGGGCGATTGAAACCGGGAATGGGTGCAGGTACGGGGTCCTGCACCAAGGCGAGTCGCAAGACAACGAATCGCCTGCGGGCGATTGAAACATAAGCCACTGTTTCCGTTTGCCCTGCGGCAAGCCCGTCGCAAGACA
>NZ_UETR01000043.1:0-26592 GCF_900491745.1 Candidatus Amarolinea aalborgensis
CGCGGCGCCGATCGTCACGGCGTAAAAAAGGAGGCCCATGGCCGTGGCGGTGGCGGCGGCCACGCCAACCTGCGTAAACAAGGCCACATAGCTCAACTCGCGCACACCCAGGCCGCCGAAGGAGGGCAGAACGAGCGAGATGGAAATCAACGGCACAAAGAGCAGGTAATAGGTCCAGGGAATTACCACCCCCACCGCCAGCCCCAGAAACAGGTTGATCACGATGAGCAGGGTATTGAACAGGAGTGAAACGCCAAACGAAGCGAGCAGCGGGCGCAGGCCGTAGGTGGGGATGGCGTCGAGCAGCCATTGACCGGCCTTGAACCGTGCGACAAACGGAATGCGACGCTGGAAAGCCAGCGCCCATGACCGTCGGGCCATCAGCAGCACCACCAGCGCGCAGCCGCCGAAGAGCGCCCACAGCAGCCAGCGGACAGTTGGGTTGACGGCGCCAGGCGCGAGGGTCAGCGCGACGACTCCCGGCAGCATCAGCATCGCGATGCCGCTGAAACGGTCGAGGAGGACAGAACCGAGCACCACGCCTGGCCGCGCCGAGCCGCGGCCCAGGGCCACAGTCTTGACCACATCGCCGCCAAAGCCGGTGGGCAAAATGGTGTTGAAGAGGCTGCCGATGAAATACCAGCGCGCCAACACGCCGAGCGGCGCGCTGACGCCGCCGGCCCGCAGCAAGATCTGCCAGCGGTATGCGCGCACCACCACGCCTAGTTGAAACAAGAGCAGGGCCAGGGCAAACCAGCCTATCTTGATGTGGGCAAGGACAGCGGTGATCTCACGCCAATGGATGACGCGCAGCAAAAGGGCCATCAAGCCAACGCTGATCGCTACTTTGAGCAGACCGCTCGCCAGTCTGCGCATGCGTCCTGCGCGCGCAGCGTCATTCGTCATGGCTGCTTTTGCGCAATGCACAGCAGAGATTGGCCCAGCGGGATATCCCACATGCGGCGCAGCCAACGTTCGCCGGCGATGAAGGCTGGGGCCAGCAGGTTGAACAGCTTCAACTGGTCGTGGGGCAACAGGTCACGCTTGAGCACGCGGCTGTTGAGCCACCAACCAGGAATGCCGGCGATGTTGAGATAGCCCAGGCGAATGATCTGGAGGCCCGTTGCCGTCACCAACTTGCGCAGTTGATCCCGGTCATAGCGGCGAAAGTGTCCCAGGGCCGTATCCAGTGTACCGGCCATGTAGCTGCCGGCCGGCACAAAGAGCAACAAACGCCCGCCTGGCTCCAGCAGTTCGGCCATGTGATGCAGCGCCACCTGGTGCTCCTCGATATGCTCCAGGACGTTCAGGCACATGACGGTGTCAAGGCGATGCGGTTTGAGTTCGGCTACGGTAGCTCGCGTGGTGATGTCCCCCTCGTAGATATGCACGTTGGGCCGATGAGCAAACTCGGCGCGTACAAAGCGCACCGAGCTTGGCAGGCGATCCAGGCCGACGACCTCGTCCAAGCCCAAAAAGTAGCTCGTCATGTTGCCAATGCCGCAGCCTACTTCGAGTAGGCGGCGGCCTGCGTGCGGCGCAATTTCTTCATAGATCCAGCGATTGTAGCGATCAACGCTGGCCATGCGGCGCAGCGTTTCGCGGCCAATCGGATCATCCATCTCCACGAGCAGTTGATTGTCCAGGGCGGTCTCCACGGCATCCTCTCTTCAGTCAAAACAGCTGCGTTATGATTACTCGACGAATCGGTACTTGATCAAGGCCCACAAGGCCGGCAAACCATCGCGCCAGGCGCTGATCTTCTTGCCTTCGTCCACATCGCGGCCGGCGTAGGAGATGGGCACTTCGAAGACGCGATAGCCCCGTTTGAGGATCTTGGCTGTAATTTCCGGCTCAAAATCGAAACGGTTGGCGCGCAGATGGATACCCCGAAAGACGTCGGTGCGAAACATCTTGTAACAGGTTTCCATATCGCTCAGGATCGTGTTGTAGAGCAGATTGGTGACAAGGGTCAAGAACTTGTTGCCCACCATGTGTAAGAAGTTGAACACCCGGTGTGAGCCCATGAAGCGGGATCCGTAGACCACATCGGCTTTTCCTTCCAGAATAGGCTGGATCAGCACCGCGTACTCACGTGGATCATACTCCAAGTCGGCATCCTGAATCACCGTCAGGTCGCCGGTGACGTAGCGCAGGCCGGTGCGAATGGCCGCGCCCTTACCCTGGTTGGCATCGTGAAAGATGATCTGCATCTTCGGTAGCTGCCTGGCTTGCATGGCCCGCAGAATGTCCCGCGTCCCATCGCTGGAGCCATCATCCACCAGGACTATTTCCTTTTCGATGCCATCCAGCGGCGCGGCCTGCACGCGGCGCACGATTTCCTCGATGGTTCCCCGTTCATTGTACACCGGGATGATGACCGATAATTGATGGGGTGTGGTGCTCACGGTGATTTTTGCCGTCTCCTCGTTATCTGTTTGAGGCTCCATCATAACACACGGGCGCCAGCTATTCCAAATGCAGCACATATTCAACCACAAGAAGCACATGCGAGGGTGCGTGAACACTAAAGAAGCCGTAGTTTGCGTTAAGGAACAACCACCTTCAAGCCCAGGGCAAAGATGCCGTTCTTGGGATCGCCCTTGAATGAGCCAATGAACAGGGTGTACTCCCCATCCGGCGCGGCAATCGTGGTGGTCAGCGCCGGCACCATCTCATTCTTCTGCGCCACGAGGCCGCGCCCGCCGCTGAAGGGATTGAACGCCTGGTTCCACCAATGGCCGTCGGGACCTTCGGTGGCCGCGTAGACGTCGCCGCTCGTGGTGGCCGCATCTTCGGCTTCGACCCGAATCTCCTGGCCGTTGGCGGCGACCAGGCGCGCATAGTCATAGACGCCATCATAGCCGGGCAAAGGCCCGACGTGCAGCACCAGCTTGCCGCCTGTCACCGTGACGGGGCCAGCGTTGATTTCCCACACCGTGCCGCTGGTGTCCCCTACGAAGGTCTGCGCCGGCTCGAACAGCGCGCCATCTGGATAGAAGGCGTGATAGCCCGTACTGACAGGGGGCGCGCCGATTTCCGGCGTGACAACCGGCGGCACCTGCGTGCCGCGCGTCGGTTCGCCGCTGCTCACCAGGTAGCTGGTGAACAACACCTGGCCGTTCGGAATGTGGTGGTCTTCCAAAACGCCGTCCGGCCAGCGTGCGCGCAGCGCGTCCAGGCGCGCGGGTTGGTCCGGATAGATAATCCAAACGAAAGGCGGGCCGGGACAGCTTTCGATCAAGCCATTGGGCGCGTCGCCGGGCAAGTCAATCAACGGCCGCGGCCAGGCCAGGAACGCGGTTTCACGCACTTGCAGCGCGTACTCGCCAGCAAAATCGCAGGCCGCAACCGTCGGCGGCAGATCGCGCAGGTAACGGCCGATGACGGTCTGCGGCCGCGCGGCGCTCTTGACCGTCTCGGCATACAGGCGCCAATCTTGCCAGCCGACGACGGTCAGGAAAATGACGGTCAGGCCGGCCAGGATCAGGTGGGCGGCCGGCCGCGGCGCGGCGTTCACCGCCGCGCCGCGTAGGCGCAGTCGGCTGAACACAGCCCACAGGCGATCGAGCGCCAGGCCGGCAAACCACGCGCCGGCAAACATCATGCCGACGAGACGCGGCCAGAACGGCGCGTCGCCGGTCAGGATGCTGCCGATGAAAAGGTTGAGGACATAGAAGATGAGCGCCAGGGCTGCGCCGGGGCTGCGCCAACGCCGCACGGCATAACCAAAGCCGAGGGCGATCAACGGCGAGACCGGCGAGCTGAACATCGGATGGTAATAGCCAAACTGCGTGCTGGTATCAACGCTGACATGGAACATCAACAGGGAGCGCCGCGTCTGCTCCAGGAAGACAGCCCACGGCGTGCTCACGCTGTATTTGCCCATCAGGTGATTCATGACCGCCGGATAGAAGAGAAAAACCGCGCGGCTGCGCTCGACAAAGGCTTCCTGGTTGCGCGCGAAGTAGATGAGGCTGGGACCGAGGCTGATGACCAGGCCCAGCGCCAGCAGTCCCAAGCCAGCCAGGTTGTCCTTGATCCAGGCGCGTCGGAAAAGAAGGGCGAAGAAGAGAAAGCCGGCGATGACGAAGATGATGACCCGACCAGAGTAGTACATCTGCAGGCCAAAGCCCAGGGTAATCCCGGCCAGGGCAAAGGAGATGTTGCGACGCGCGCGCAGGCCGTCCACGAGCAAGAAAAGCGCAAATAGGTTGAACGGCCAGGGATCCATGTACGCGGCGAGGCGCGAAAAGTGAATGAGGGGGCTGTTGATCACGGCGACCGCGACGCTTAACAGCGCCAGGCGGTGACTATCAAACAGACGCCACAAGAAGAGATAGAGGGCCAGCAGGCTGAGCAGGCCCGCGATCACGGCGGTCATATTCAGGCCAAAGAGATTGTTGCCAAACAGGGCCATGGACGCGGCCGTAGGCAGGTAGCCGATCATGGGAATGTTGGCCCAACCTTCCTGGAACAGGTGCGGTTGGTTGCCCAGGATGATTTCACGCGCCTGGATGCCATACGAGGCCATGTCGCCATGAAAATCGTACGGGATCGTCTCCAGGTGATTGACGCGCAGCCAAAAGGCCGCGCTCAGAATGACCGCCAGGATGAGCAGCCTGAGGCCGCCGGTCCAGGTCGGCCAGAGGCGGCGCAGCGCTTGCCCGCGGTCACTCGACGGTTCGACTGAGCTCGCCGAAGTCGGCGCTTGGCGGTTGCCGCTGGCGACACGCGCGGGCCAGGGCGCCTGCGAGGCCAGGAAAAGCAGCATACTCAGCAGCCACAGCGCCTGGATCAAGCGATCTTCGCCCTGCTGGGCAAAGCGCGCCAGGCCGAAGGCCGCGCAGCCGAGCGCGCTGAGCAAGAGCAGGCTGCGGACGATGCGCGGCCAGCGGCTGCCAGCGCTCTTCTGATGGCGGCTACTGGCATCGGGTCGCGTCCAGGCCGCGGGCGCCAACCAACCAAAGAGGGCCATCGCCAGCACGTAAAGCAGCGTGCCGATGCGCAGGCGATTCGGCTCGAACCAGGCCATCGAAAGGTTGCTGCCCAGGGTCGTGGACAGCAACTTCGCCAGGCCTGCACCATCGTAGAAGGCCTGCGCCAGGTATGCCAGGCCCAGCGCCAGCAAGATGCCAGCCAGGGCGCGCCACGAAAGCACAGGCATACGCGAGGGCGTTTCCCTGTCGGGCTGATCGTCCGACCGATCGGCGCCGGGCTGGTCAGCCGCACTGACGGCAGGCGCGTCGGGCTGGTCAGCGAGCTGGCTGGCGACGGGCATGGCCGGGGCCGGGGACATGGCAAAAGCCAACGGCGACGCGGCGAGCGACGCAGCGACCGCCGGTGTGCGGCGGCGCCAGGCGCGCAGGGCTTGCACCAGGCAGAGCGCCGCCAGACTGGCGGCTGCCAATCGGCCCGGCCAGGGATTGTCGCCGCCGAAGCCGCTGGGCGGCGCGGCGACGTACGGCTCGACAGAGCTCGCCGAAGCCCCTGGCGGCGTCACGAGGTAGGCGCTGAACGTTTGCCAGCCATGCTCCACCTGGTCATGCAGGACACCGCTGGGATACGCGGTCTGCAACACTGAGAGTAAGTCGCGCTGTTCATACGGCACGATAAAAGCCAACGGCCTGTCAGCCGGCGGCAGCGCCCCTTGGCGAATCTCCTCGAAGGTGATGTCGCGGCCGCTCACGGCGCGGTTGAGAAACTGAAATTCGCTATCCTGCCAGGAATAGGGGTCCTGAACGATGAGAACCTGGGTGTCGCCAGGGAGTTGGCTGACGAAACGGGCGATGCTGCTGCGCGGGCCGATGCTGTCGGCCGACCAGGCGGCGTAGGCCTGCCAGTTGCTGGCGCCCACCACGCCCAGCACGACCAACAGCAGTCCGACCAGGGCAAGACGACTATAGTAGCCTAATGGCTGCGCCAGGAGCGTCAAGAGATGGTCGCCCGCCTGCGCGGCCAAGATCACCACGACCGGCAAGACGATGCTGAGGTGAATCCAGTTGGGCGGGTCATTGGTCAGAACGCCGCCCAGAACCAGGCTGACGCCGAACCAACTCACCAGCAGGAAGAAGCGCGGCTGGCGCAGCCGCGCCAGCGCCAGACCGAGGCCCAAGGTCAGCAGCGCGGCAGCCAGCCAGTCAAGCATGGGGCCAGGGAATCCGAACTGCGGGCTGGTGTCGCTGAAGAGATGAAAGGTGAGCAGCGTGCGTTCGATTTGCTGCACCAGCAGGGCGGGCAGGGTGGCGACGCCGTACTTGGCGAGCAAATGTTCATAAACCACAGGGTTGACAATCGTGACTTCGGCGGCGCGGCCCATGAATGCGCCAAGATTGCGCCCGGTGAAAATAAGCATGGGGCCAAAAGCCAACAGAGCGCCGAGCAGCAGCGCTCCCCAGTGAGGCAGGTTGGCCGTGAGCTGACGGCGGTCGGTAAACAGATACCAGAGACAGAGCAGAATCAGAACCACGGGCGCCACACGCGCCGCGTAATAGACCAGCGGGCTGAGGCCCAGCATGATGCCGGCCACGGCGAACCAGATGCCATGTCGGGTGCGCAGGCCGCGCCACAGGCTGGCGAACAGCAAGGTGACGATGAGCAGCGCGGCGGTTGGAATCACGATGCGGCTGAGGTGGTTGTGGGTGTAACTGATGGTCAACAGCGCGGCCGCCAGCAAACCGACGCGGCGACCGGCCAGCTCGCGCCCCAGCCAGTAGACGGCGGGAACGGTGGCGGTCCCGACAAGCACCGAACCGAGCAGCAATCCGTACAGATTCTGTCCAAACAGGCGCATGCTCCACGCCGCCACCATGGTCATAAAATGAGGAAACTGAAAATAGCCAACGCCGATCCAGGTCGGTTGGCCGATCATTTTGCTGGCCTCACGGCCCAGCACGGTGATGTCGCCGTCAATGTTGCCGGGAATGGTGGTCAACTGCCAGGCGCGCAGGGCAAAGGCCGCGGCCGTCAAGATCGCCAACAAGGCCCATTCCCACCAGGCGTCCTGCGGCTGGGGAGCGGCCGGCTGCTCCCCTGAGCGGGTCGGCAGGTACGCAACCAGCAGCAGCAGCGGACCGGCCAGCCACAACGCACGCACGGCAACGCTCTCGCCGGCGCTGAGGTAGAGCGCCAGGCTGACCAGGTAGCTGAGCACAGCCAAGGCCAGGCACACCGTCGTCCGGTTGAACGTCAGCGAGACGCGCGGCCGCGCGGTCGGCTCTTCCTGCCTCTCGCGGCCGTCCTCCATGGGGGCGACCGCCGCGCAAAAGAGGAGCATCGCCAGGGCCAGCAGGCCGTAGGCCACAAGGTGGATCGTGTGGACGCTCCAGAGCGTGATCAGATTGGTCCCCGGCGGGGTCTGATTGAGCAGGGCTTGGGCAAGTAAAGCCAGCGCCAGGGCGCTGAACGCCCCGGCGCGACGGTTCCAAAATCGCAGTTGGATCATATAGCTTAAATGTGGGCCGGGACCTCGTTGCCCGCCTCACGGATGGCTTGGGCGGCGTTGACGCGCGTGAGGACGAACATGCCGGCGATGAAGAATACGATCAACGAGAGGATGGCGATGCGATAGCTGCCGGTGAATTGCAGGCTGAGTCCAAACAGCAGCGGCCCCAGCCAACTCGTGCCGCGTTCGCTGATCTCGTACAGGCTGAAGTATTCGGCCTCTTGGCCGCGGGGAATCATTTGTGAGAAAAGAGAGCGGCTGAGAGCCTGGCTGCCGCCAAGGACCACGGCAATGGCCGCGCCCACGGCAAAGAATCCGATCGTGTCGCCGGCCTTCAGCACGCCGTAAGTATAGATCACCACGCCTGTCCAGATGATCAGACTGCCAAAGATGGCGTTCTTCGTGCCCACATACTGGGAAATGCGACCGAAGATCGTCGCGCCGAAGAAGGCAATGAACTGCACCATCAAGATGACCGCGGTCAGGGTTGAAATGGAGAGCTTGAGTTCCTCCTGCCCAAACTGCGACGAGAGCGCAATCACGGTCTGGATGCCGTCGTTGTACAGCAGATAGGCAATCAAGAAAAGCAGCGTCTGCGGGAAGGTGGGGAGCTTGCTCAGGGTCGAACGGAGCTGCTTGAAGCCGATGGTGGCGTAACGTTCGCCCGCGGGCAACTGGCGTCGCGCCTCACGCGCCTTGAGCATTCTGATTGGAATCAGGGTGAAAATGGCCCACCACACGCCGGCCGACACCAGGCTGATACGTACGGCCATGGAAGTATCCAGGCCGAAAGATTCGGCGCGCGAGAACAAGACCAGGTTGAGCGCCAAGAGCAGGCCGCCGCCGAGGTAACCAATGGCAAAGCCCATGGCAGACACCGCATCGCGGCGATCCGCGCTGGCAATTTCGGGTAAGAAGGCGTTATAGAAGACGATCGAGGCGCCGAAGCTCAGGTTGCTGATGAGAAATAGAAGGCCGCCGAGTAGATAATTGCTCCCTTGCAGAAAATACATACACATCGTGGCAAAGGCGCCGATGTAGGCAAAAAGCGTGAGCATTTGCTTCTTCAGGTGTGAGTAGTCGGCAATGGCGCCAAGAACGGGCAGCAAAACAACCTGCAGCAACACAGAGAGCGACACCATGTAGGGGAAGAAGGAACCCGCGCCGACTTTGATGCCGAGTGGGTGGACAAAGCCGTTGGCGTCAGCGGCCGCTTTGGTGATCGCGGTCAGGTAAGGGCCAAGAAAAACGGTGACGACGGTGGTCGAAAAGGCCGAATTGGCCCAGTCGTAAAAATACCAGGCGCGAATCTCACGTTTGTCGTTCACGGGCAGCTCCTTCCAGAAGGCGTGGTGGATATGCACGCTGTTGTCGCATACCCTGGGCGATCCCGGCCGTGCCAGGCTTTGTAGAGACACGAATTGAGCGAACAGGATGTCCTATTTTACACGGGGACAGAAGATGGGTCAATTGTGCCTGAGCTTTGTTTGCCTCTTGGCGGCTCAGCCCTGACGGCCCTGGCGGTGATGACACGCTACGGCGCGCCAGGCTGCCACGCGGCCGCGGCGGCGCGCAAGTCAATCACATCGAGCACGCCATCGCAGTTCGAATCGTACACAGACGGCGTGCGCCCCAGCAGATGCGCAATCAGCATGATGTCCACGATGTCGACGCGACCGGAACGATTGACATCGGGGTGCGCGCCGGGGCAGATGGGAGGCGAAAGCTCGCTGGTGTTTCCTTGTCCGTCGGTCGCTGTCGCTACGATGGGCCACCAGAAGTTCGTTGGCTGAATCGGGTACATCAGCACGCTGACCGCGGATTGCGCGTTCGGCGCCGTGTAGGAGGTTGCGCCCAGGTAACTCAACGCCTGCCCGGAGGCCATGCTGTCCGCGCGGAAAAACTCGATCGTGATGGGGTAGGAGGCGTTGATGAGCGCGGAATCGACGCGATAGGTGATCGAGATGGGATTGAAGATGGCCGGCCCGCCAGGCCCCGCGTCGGGATAGACAGCGTCGAGAAGCTCTGGCGTGTTTTGCAGCCGGTTCGGCCCTTCATCCGGGTCGCCTGTGTCATTCGGCGTCAAGCCATCGCCGCCCAGGTCAATGGCTGGGCCAGGCCCATTCATCACGATGTTGCCTGACAGCCGGTTGTTGAGCGTCGTCGCGCCGCGTACGATAATGCCCTGGTAACTGTTGTAACGGACGATGTTTCCCGGCCACGACAGGAGCGCGCTGGCGGTGTCTCCCACCTGGTTGTCGTGCGCGCCCTCTTCGATGACGATGCCGTTCTGCTGATGGCTGCCGGGCAGCGGTTGTGTGGCGCTGGTCCCCGGCCCGATCAGATTGGCCAGGATGCGATTCTGGCTGGCCGCGCTGCCCTTGATGCGCACGCCGGCCAGGTCATTGCCGCTGATCTGGTTGGCCTGACCCAGGCGTCCAATCTCGTTGGCTTGGGCATCTTCGATCAGGACTCCAGCGGTCTGCGCGCCCCCCACAACAAGGCTCTGTCCGTCGGCGGCCGGCCCAATCGTGTTGTTCATCACCTGGGTTTGGCTTGCGCCGGCGCCGAGGTAGATGCCAGCCTGGCGGTTGCCGCTGATCAGGTTGCTGCTGGCAGTCTGCGCGTACCCGGCCTCCATCGGCGCGGCGAGGCCAATGCGGTTGCTGGCCGCGCCGCCGCCAATCCAGACGCCCACCTGCTGTTCTGCCGCATTCGGCAAGGCAGCGCCGGTCGCATCGAGACCAATGCTGTTGCCAATCACCGCATTGAAGCTGCTGCCTGTGCCGCTGATGACAACGCCCGCGCTGAGGTTGCCGCTGATCAGGTTGCGGTCGGCGGCCTGGCGGCCGCCAATCTGGTTGTTGGCGGCGCCGTTCTCGACCGCAACTCCCACGAGCTGATGGAAAGAGCCGCTGGCGCCGCTGGTATCCAGGCCGATGAAGTTGCCGCTGACGACATTGTTGCTGCTCTGAATGGCAAGCGCACGGCCGGTAAATTCGATCATGGCCAGCCCGTTGATGCGATTGCGGCCGGCGCTCAGCCGCAGCCCCTCAGGCACTTGACCGCTGCCGTTCAGCGTGACCACGAGCTGCGCGTTGATGGGACTGGAAAGCGGCGCGCTGTTGGCGCGTGCGCCCGGCGCTGACGTGCCGTCAATCCAGATGCCGGCCGGGTTGGTCAAAGCAGGCAATGGGGTTTGCGGCGCAATCGTGCCGGCAACCGCAAAACCGATCGCCTGCGGCCCAGGGCAGGCGTTGGCCGTCTGCAGCGCTGCGCGCAAGGTGCAGACGCCAGGCGCCGCGGCGCACAAGCAATCGCCCGGGTCGGCGTCAGGCGCATCGCCCAGGTCATTGACGCCCAGGGCGGTTTGGCTGACGGGCGCGGCCCGACTGAATTCGCTGGTGTTGCCAGCCGCATCCGTCGCCGTCGCCACCAAGAGATCGCCGTTGCCAGGGATGACTGCAGCCGTGAATCGCTGCGTCGTGACCGTTTGCGGCGTGCTGTAGAGCGCGCTGCCGATCCAGGTCTGCCCGGCGGCCACCTGGTCGGCCGCGGCGCCCGTTTCGGCCTTGTAGAAATCAACGGTCAGCGGGTAGAGTGCATTGGATGCGCTGCTATCCACGAGGAGGTCAACTTGCACCTGATTGATGATGGACGTGATGTTGCTGATAACCGGCCGGTTTTGCAGGCCGTTCGGCCCGGCATCGCCGTCGCCAACATCGTCTGGCGTGATTCCATCCCCGCCCAGGTCAATTCCTGGCGCGGCCGCGGAAGGGCCGTTGCCTGCCAGGTCATTGCGGCGCACACGGTTGTAGCGGCTGCTGCTGCCTTCGACGATCACCGCGGTCAGCGTTTGGAACGCGATACGGTTGGATGCGCTGGCCTCATCGCCGTTGCCCACACGATTGGTCGTGGCGCCGTCACTGAGGCGCACACCCACCGCTTGTAGGCTGCCGGGCAGTGCACCGCCCGCCAGCGCCGGCCCGATGGTGTTGCCCCACACGTCATTGTCAAAGGTGCTGCTGCCGCTGATGCGCACGCCGTTGGCCCGGTTGCCGCTAATCAAGTTTCCCTGCACCAGGTTGTTGCTGGCGCTGGTGTTGATCCACACGCCGTCATTCTGCATGCTGCCGCTCAGCACGGCATCTCCGCTGGCCGCCGGCCCGATGAGATTCCCCTGCACCTGGTTGTCGCCTGCACTGTCGGAGATGACCACACCGGCCACGCTGTTGCCGGAGATCACATTGTCGAGCACCTGGTTGCCATAGGCGATGTTCGTGAGCAGCACCCCGTACAACTGCTGGCTGCCAGTCAGCACGGTCGTGCCCGTGGGCGCCGGGCCGATCAGATTGCCCTGGACCGTGTTGGTCAACGCCAGATTGCCTTCGATGCGCACGCCGGCGTAACGATTCCCGCTGATGACATTGCGATCAGCCGCGGTTGCGCCGCCAATGGTATTTTGCTTGGCGAGCGCGCGGATGTTGACGCCAGCGCGTTGAAAGCTGGAACCCTGGCTGCCAGCGGCCGTCAGCCCCAGGAAATTGCCGGCGATCACATTGCGCTGGCCGCCGCTGATGACGATGGCGTTGTAGTAGGGCGCGCCGATGTTGCTGTCGAAGTCGTAGATAGCCAACCCGCGCACCACATTATCGTTGCTGGTGATGGTGAGGCCGTCGAACGCGAGCTGGCGTCCATCCAACGCCAGCGTCAGGGTGGTGTTGACGGCGGCGGTCAGCGGGGCGGTGTTTGGACTGGCGCCGGGCGCGCTATAGCCGTCAATCGTTGTGCCGCCCGTGGCGTCCGCCAGGGGCGGCAAGGCGTAGAAGGGGGCAATCGTGCCGGTAATCGCAAAGTGGATCACATCGGGGCCGGGGCAGGCATTGGCTGTTTGCAGGGCGGCGCGCAGAGAACAGAGATTATCGCTGGTAGCGCAGACACAATCGTTGGGCGCTGCGTCGGCCCCGTCATCGAGCGTGTTGACGATCATCAGACTGTTGACCGCGCCGCGGCTGCGCGCGGACGCTGTAGCGGCTGCGACCAAGAGTATCAGAGTGCCGGCCAACAGCGCGCTGATCAGAAAAAGCCTTTGTTTTGAATAGGATGTCGCCCCTGCGTGATTCACAGCCGCACTCCCCCTTAGCGCGTCGCGCTGATGTCAATATCCCAGTGCCCCGGACGCCGCCTCATTCCCTGGTCATGGATCACTTCGCCCGCATAATGGCCGTAACAGGCCAGCTGCTTGAAAAATATAGCGTCTTGCTGATCGAGATAGGCGTTGATGGCCGAGAAGATATCAGCCAGGCTGGCGCTGGTGTAGCTGCTGCGCAGATCCACCAGCCATTTGCCCTTCATGGCCTGGACTTCGTTCTCAATCGGGCGGTTGACGCGCTGCTTGGGCATCAAGAACAGGTCAACCACGGTTAGCAGATGATACGATTGGCGCAGGTTGTTGCGCAGCACCAGGCCCGATTGCGGCGCGTAGGCCAGCACTTTGCGCGCCGCCAGGTCATCCAAGATGAAGAGATGCTCCTCGGGGATGGTAGAGACCGGCCAGTTCTGCATGTTGAGCGCCTGGCGTTTCTCTTTGGCATCGAAATAGAAGCGGCGGCCCTGCTGGCGACTGCCAAAGGCAAAATCGAGGCGCGAGAAGGACTTGCAGTTGTCCTCGAAGGCCAGATTGTGGCTGCGAAAATAGGCTTTGATTTCTTGTTCCAATGAGATCATGCGCGCCGTCCTTTGGGCTGATTTTACTCCAAATGGGCGAGAAGACGAAAGCGGCTCAAGGGCGTATTTCAGTCTAAGGGGAACGGTGCGTCCTAAGCTTGTCGAAGGGCGCCGGCCGCGTCATTTCGATAAGCTCAGCGAGCGGCTCTTGCAAACGTACTCCCAATGTGAAATGCGCCCCAGGCGCCATACGCGCTTGATATTTATCCCTCCCTGTAGTAGAATCGCAAGCAGCGTATCGGGAAACCTGATCAGCGTTCGGGTTTGATGCCCTCTTCCAAAACGCATTCAGTTTGATTTCTCGCCGAAGAAGAAGAATAGGAAGTGTCTGGCTATGCTACAAAGATTCTATGTTCACAACTTCAGGTGCCTGGAGAACTTCGAGTTGACCACGAAAGAGATGCCGTCTGTACTTTTCATCGGCAACAACGGCACGGGTAAATCCACGATCGCTGCTGCCCTGGAGATTCTTCAAAGTATAGGCCGAGGCACGAATCGAGTTGGCAAACTCGTTCAACCCAAGGATTTTGCCCAGGGGAGAGTAGATGTTCCCATCCGATTCGAAATAGAAGCGTTCATCCAAAAAAGCTCGTACAAATACGTCCTTGCATTGGAATTGCCCAACAGATTCAGAGAGCTAAAAGTGGCTGAAGAGCAACTGATGGTTGATGGGCATCCCATTTACTCTCGACAAGCAGCGCAAGTTCTTCTCCATACCAGTTCCCAAAACGGTGAAGCCAAGTTTTTGGTGGATTGGCATCTTGTGGCTCTGCCAGTTATCCAAGAGCAATCAGCTACAGATCCGCTGAGCGTCTTCAAGATCTGGCTTGCCCGTATGATTATTTTGGCCCCAATCCCCAACCTTATGACCGGAGAATCCAAGGGTGAGACTCTGGAGCCTAATCGAGATGGCTCGAACTTCGCTGAGTGGTTTACAGGGCTGTTGAGTCGCTATCCTGCGGCCTACACGCAGCTCGAAAGACATCTGCGAGAAGTCATGCCTGATCTCAGGGACTTTCTGAATGAACCGGTGGGCACAGACGCCAAGAGGATGATGATTCGATTCGAGCAGAACACAGCAAATCTGAACGTTTACTTCGATAACCTCTCCGATGGAGAGAAGTGTTTCTTTCTTTACGCCGTCGTCCTGGCTGCCAACGATTTCTACGGACCATTGTTTTGTTTCTGGGATGAGCCGGACAACTATTTGTCCATGTCGGAAATCGGGTATTTTTTTATGTCACTACGGCGCTCATTTCATGCCCGGGGCCAGGTATGGGTCGCATCTCACAATGCTGAAGCAATCCGATCATTTTCCAACGAAAACACGTTTGTGCTCAATCGCAAGAGTCATTTAGAGCCGACGCTAGTCCGGGTATTGAGCAATGTTCCGTTTGCAGGTGATCTCGTAAACGCGTTGATTCGCGGAGATATCACGCTGTGAGCGCGAATAGATATAAACGGCATGTACTTGTGTTGCCGGAAGACGATGCCAACCGTCAGATTGCCATTGGCTTCTTCCTCAAGATCGCTGGACGCGCCTGGCAGATCTTACCACCCGCGGGGGGCTGGGCGAGGGTTATAGATGATCTCGAGCGTGTTCATGTCATCACGATGCGACAATACCCTGACAGGAACATCGTCCTAATGATGGATTTCGATCATCAGGTGACTGAACGCCTGGAACGTGTCAAGGCAGTGACTCCGCCGGAATTACGCGGCAGAGTATTCGTTCTCGGTGTACTCTCTGAACCAGAAGAGTTGAAAGTCAATCTCAACATGACGTTCGAGGCTATCGGGGAGTCTCTCTTTCAAGACTGTGCCGATGACACACGGCGTGCATGGAGTCATGAGCTTCTGAAGCACAATGAAACGGAAGTAGATCGTTTGGTTTCATCCGTGAAGCCGTTTTTGTTCAGTTAGGAAAGACTCCGCGCGGGACTGCCTGCCAAGAAAACAGCTTGATCTTTCTTTCGCTGTGATGTAGAATCGTGACAGGCGTGTGTGCTGCTGCGGCGTTGGGCATACTGCCTGGCATTGGTTTGCGAAATAGGAGGATGTCTATGGATGCAGTCACGGCGCTTGCCCTGTTTTTGGTGGTATTGGCCGCGCTTCTGTTTATCGGCGGAATCATCAGCGCCGGGTATTTCTCACTCAAACGCAGACCAGAAGCTATGCCGTCGTTCCTGACACAAACAACCACGATCATCGGCGGCACGCTCGCCACCAATCTCGGAGCCGTCCTCGGCCTGTCGGTGGCACAGAGCGATAAGCTCAATACGGCCGGGGTGGCCGCCTTGCCTGCCCTGGCAAAGCAGCTTCAGGTCGGCGCGGCCTATCTTTACGTATTGGGTTTGGTAATTGCCTTCGTGTGTTGGGCTCTGATCCGATTCAGCGACAAACCTGAAGAGGTGGTTAGCACCCTGCCAGACTTAACAAAAACCCTTCTGGGCGTGGTAGTCGGCGTGCTGGCGATCGCGCTGGGAATCTCGCGACCGTAAACGGCTCAAATAATCCTATGAACACGTCCTTCGACATTACTTCGCCATCGCCCGATAGGCAGCATACAGCCCATTTTGCCTTTAGCGGCGAGATCCGTTTTGGCCCGGCCTATTATTCGCTGTCAGTGGATGATTACCTCTTTGATCCACGCATCTTCGGCAGCGCCCATCTATGGTCGCCCTCATCCAACCTGTTCGTCGTGCAGGAATGGTTAACGCTTGACTACTCTGAAGGTCCCATCACCGCCCTGGTGCTCATAGACGTGCACCTGCGGCGAGAGATAACCGTCGCAGAAGCGACGAAAAGATTCATGGTGCCTGACGCGTTCGAGGGATCTATCATCGTGTACCGTGAAGAACATGCAGGGCGAAGCGTTGTCAAACATTTCGACCTGGATGCCACGAGACTCAAGGCGTGGAAGACATGGGATCATTGAAAATGGATACACCCCGCTGCCAGGGCTGAATTGCCATAAGCGGCCCCAGATGCTATAATTTTGCATCCCCAGGTTTTGAGTCTCCGTTCGGTAGTTCTACATTCTACTCGTCGCCGCCCTTCTTGGGCAACAGCATGAAGGAGAGACATGCAATGAGCCGTCGTTTCCTAGCCTCGTCATCCCTGGTGTTGATCATGATCGTTGTCATGATCCCGTCCCTGATCACGCCGGTTGGCGCTGCACCCGTTCCCCAGGGCGCTGATACACCGGCCGGTATCTTCCGCGGCGTCACTACCGCCGTCAAGTTCGACGTGTCGCGACCGTTGCGCGAGATCACCCCAGTCGTCGCGCCAGAGAGCAAGCCATTCGAAATCCCCGAGCGCGGCACCGGCCTCGAAGGCGCATTCGGCCCGCAGGACGCCGACGCAGCCATGCAAACCACGTATGGTCCGGCGCTGATCCCTACCCCGAGCGTCAGCTTCGATGGCCCCAGCAATACCTCTAGCGTCTCCCCGCCCGACCCGGTCGGCGACGTTGGCCCCAACCATTACGTCGCGATGAGCAACCTGTCGTTCCAGATCTTCAACAAGTCTGGCGCCTCGGTCTTTGGTCCAGCGCTCAACAACACGCTGTGGGCCGGCTTCGGCGGCGACTGCCAGACCAATAACGCTGGCGATCCCATCGTGCTCTACGACCAGCTCTCGGACCGCTGGATGCTGTCGCAGTTTACCTCTGCTGGGCCGACGTATTACAACTGTGTGGCTGTCTCGCAGACGCCCGACCCCACCGGTAGCTACTATCGCTGGGCCTTCAGCACGGGCAACAACTTCCCTGACTATCCCAAGTACGGTTTCTGGTCGGATGCGCTGTACATCAGCACCCGTGAGTTTGCAGGCGGCTCGACCTTCGTCGGCGTCGGCGCGTATGCTGTCAACCGCGCACAGTTGATCGCGGGCAACCCGGCAGCCCAGGTGATCTCCTTCCTGGTGCCGCCCGGCGCCACCGCCTACAACATCGGCGACGGCCTGCTGCCCGCTGACCTGGATGGCTTTACCCTGCCGCCAGCAGGTAGCCCTGAGTACTACATGGGCTCGATGGACAACGGCGGCGCATACGGCGCGCCCCAGGACGCTTTGACCCTGTGGAAGTTCACGGCCGACTTCACCACGCCGGCGAACTCGAGCTTCGTTCTGGCCAATACGATCCCGATTGCGGCCTACGACACAGTCCTTGACCTATGCGGCGGCGGCCGCGCCTGCATACCGCAGCCAGGCACGACGAACCGGATTGACCACCTCGGCTACCGCCAGCGCCCTCTGCACCGCCTGGCCTACCGCAACTTCGGCTCATACCAGTCGCTGGTCACCAACCAATCGGTCGAAGCCTCGACCGGCATGAGCGGTATCCGTTGGTGGGAAATTCGCAGTCCCAACAGCTCGCCCGTGGTCTACCAGGAAGGCACCTATAACCCCGGTTCTGCTGATGGCATTTTCCGCTGGATGGGTTCGATTGCCATGGACAGCGCCGGCAACATGGCGCTCGGCTACAGCACGTCCAACGCCACCGCGCCGAACTATCCGAGCGTGAAGTACACCGGCCGTCTGTCCACCGATGCGCTGGGCACGATGCCGCAAGGTGAAGCCTCGATCATCAACGGCACCGGCTCGCAAACCGGCAGCAACCGCTGGGGCGACTACAGTTCGATGAACGTTGACCCGGTGGACGACTGCACCTTCTGGTATGTCAACGAGTACGTGCCGACCACCAGCTCGATTGGCTGGCGCCTGCGCATCGGCGCGTTCAAGTTCAACGAGTGCGGCACGGCTGACTTCACCATTGCCGCCACGCCCGCCACCCAGGACATCTGCGTCGGCGCCAACGCGCAGTACAACGTGACCATTGGCAGCGTCAGCGGCTACAACAGCCCCGTGACCCTGAGCGCCTCCGGCAACCCCGGCACGGCCGGCTTCAGCACCAACCCGGTCACCCCGCCCGGCGCCAGCACGATGACCATCAGCGGCGCGGCCGCCGGCAGCTACAACTTCAATGTCGTCGGCACGGCCGCCGGCCCCAATGTGCACCAGGCCGCAGTTGGCCTCACCGTCCAGGCGGCTGCGCCCGGCGTGCCGGTCCTCACCGCGCCGGCCAATGGCGCGACCAACGTCCCAACGACACCGACCTTCACCTGGAACGCCGCGACCGGCGCATCCACCTATGACATCCAGGTCGCGACCGACGCCGGCTTCAGCAACATCGTGGCTTCGGCTACCGGCCTGACCGGCACGACGTGGAGCGGCGCCTCGTTGAACACCAACACGATGTACTACTGGCGCGTGAAGGCCAACAACGCCTGTGGCGCCGGCAGCTACTCCACCGTCTTCAGCTTCACCACCGTGGGCGCGCCGGGCGACTGCGCCGCGGGCACCACGCCCAACATCCTGTACCAGTACGGCTTCGAGGCTGGCGAAAGCGGCTGGACGCACAGCGCGGCCCAGGGCACGGACAGCTGGGCAATCATCACGACCAACCCGCACAGCGGCACGTCGCACTTCCGCGGCCTCGATCCGGCCACGGTCTCTGACCAGCGGCTGGTCTCCCCGGCCGTGGCGCTGCCCACGGGTCAGAACCCGGTCGTGCTGAAGTTCTGGCACGTGCCGAACCTGGAGCCGAGCGGCACCACCGCCTGCTTCGACGGCGGCATCTTGGAAGCCTCCACCGATGCCGGCGCGACCTGGACGCAGGTGCCCAACGCCAACCTGCTCGCCGGCCCCTACCGCGGCCTGGTCTCCAGCAACTTCAGCAACCCGTTGGCCGGACTGAATGCCTGGTGCGGTACGACCAGCTACATCAACACGATCGCCGATGTCAGCAGCCTGGCCGGGCAGACCGCGCAGTTCCGCATGCGCCTCGGCTCAGACAGCTCGGTCAGCGCAACCGGTTGGGACGTTGACGATGTGACAGTGCAGAGCTGCCAGCCGGCGCAACCGACCGCGACGCCGACGGCGACGGCCGTGCCGCCGACCGCCACCCCGACCGCGACAAGCGTGCCGCCGACCGCTACCCCGACGCCAACGACTCCGCCGACCGGCGTCGAATTGAGCAGCCTGAACAGCGGCGCAGGGTCGAGCAACCTGTGGCTGCCGCTGATCCTCGCGCTTGCGCTGCTGGCCGTTGTGGGCATGGCCGTGCGCCAGCGTGCGACTCGCTAAACAGGTGCAGCCTGACTGGCTGACTGCCGGAGAAAGGGGCTTGCTGAAACAACCCGGCCCCCATCAACGGCATTCACGGAACGGCCAGGCCGAACGCTAGAGCCTTTCATGTGTACACAAAGGCGCCGGTTGTGTCTAACCGGCGCCTTTGTATTTTGTATTATGTGCGGATCCAGTAATCTTGCGCCGCCCTCCCCGGTGCCAGGCTGTCGCCAAAAGCTCCACAGGGAGGTGCCCAGTCGGCGGCTCTATGCCCCCAGAGCCGCGCCGCAAGCGCCGCAGTAGGTAAACTGCGCCGGGATGTGATCCGCGCCGCACGCCTGGCAAGTGCGCAGGGGCGGCCCCCAGTAGAACTCAGGCGCGGCGTCAGCCGCCCACGCCGCGCGCAACTGGGCGTAGTCCGGCTGGCGCTTTTCCTCGAACGCGCTGACCCCTTCCATCGTCTCCGGCGAGGTGTTGTGAATCGCCAGCCAATCCGCGCCATGGCCGATGGTCAGGTGCCAGGAGAGATCGCGCCAGAAGTTGAGCTGCTGCTTGGTGTAGCGCGTCTTTTCGGGGAACTTGTTCACCAGTTTGGCGCACAGCCGCTCAACCGCGCTATCCAATTCCGCCCGCGGCGCGACCTCATTCACCAGGCCCCATTCCAGAGCCTTGGCCGCTGGAATTTCTTCGTTGAGAAACAGAATCTCACGTGCGCGACGCTCACCCACCATCAGCGGCAAGAACTGCGTCGCGCCGGCCAGGGCCACCGAGCCGCGGCTGGTGCCGACTTGGCGCAGGTAAATATCGTCTGCGGCAATCGCCAAGTCACAGCTCAGGTTGAATTCGTTGCCGCCGCCCACGACAATCCCGTTCAGTCGGGCCACGATCGGCTTGCCCAGGTTGCGCATCAATTCATGCGTCGTAATGAATTCGCGCATCCATTTGTAGTAGTCGCGTGGGCGTTCGCGGAACTGCTTCTGTTCCTGCAGGTCCGCGCCGGTGCAAAAGGCCCGCTCACCGACGCCGGTCAGCACCACCACGGCGATGCCATCATCCCACAGCGCATCCTTGAACGCGATCTGCAGCTCGCGCAGGACGTCGAGATTGATGGCGTTCAGGACTTGCGGCCGGTTGAAGGCCACCCACGCCACGTAATCGCGCTTACTATAGAGGATCGCTTTGAAATCGAAATCGCTTGGAGACTTACCGATAAAAGGTCGCATAGGTCAGTCATTGCCTCATGAACATGTCAGTTAGCGCGCCCTTGTCCACAGCCGCCAGGATCGTCAACAGTCAGGCTCAGACGATCGTCCCACTCTCTCATTTTTGTATAGGCGCCATCTACAAACAATTTCATGATAATCGGAGTTGACCCATAAGTCAACCTGTTTGGGATGTTGGCCGCGCCTTCTGATGTTTCGTGTTCCCAACGCCCCGCTCCAGGCCTTGCCAGGCCGCGCCAATCCGTGTACAATCTGCCAGACCAACGAAACCACGGAGGGATGACCCATGAAAACCACGTCTGCGGCGCTGATGAGCGCAGTCAAGCATAACGATGCGAAGGCGGCGGCGCGGCTGATCAGCCAGGGCGCGGATGTCAACGAGCTGGACGCCAACGGCGACCCGCCGCTGATTCAGGCCGCTTACCTGGGACACACAGAGATTGTCGAGCTGCTGTTGAAGGCCGGCGCGGATGTCACGGTGGTGGATCCGGGAATGAAGGCGACGGCCTTGCACGCAGCCGCTTACGCCGGCCGTACGGAGGCAGCGCGCCTGCTGGTGCAGTATGGCATCGCCATCAACCAGCAAGGCCCCTTCAACGGCTACACCGCGCTGCACGATGCGATCTGGCAGAATAATATCGAGGTGGCGCGCATTCTGATCGAGGCCGGGGCGGATCTGGCCGTGCGCTCGCAGCAGGGGCAGACTGCACTCGAGATGGCCAAGGCGCGGGGCCGGCGCGAGATCGCTGCTCTGATCGAAAATCGGCTGCGCGCGCAGGGCGCCTAGATCAACGACAACTCGAAGTTCTTGCGCAGGTGTTGCAGACTGCATGCGAACAAATAGATGGAGGATGGTATGACGGCTTTGCCCAAGCTCCGTTGGACGCCAGAAACCTACCTGGAACACGAACGAACCGCCGCAGTCAAAAGTGAGTATTTCGCCGGCGAGGTCTTTGCGATGGCCGGCGCCAGTGAAGCCCATAACCTGATCGTAACGAACCTCATTGCAAGCTTGCGCCCGCAGTTGCGCGCCCGTGGCTGCAAAGTCTATCCCAGCGACATGCGCCTCAAGGTGAGTGCGACGGGCCTTTATACCTACCCCGATCTGACCATTGTGTGTGGCGCGGCCCGCTTCGATGACAAGCAGCATGACATCTTGCTGAATCCAACTGTACTCTGTGAGGTCCTATCGCCGGCGACTGAAGCCTATGACCGCGGTAAGAACTTCGAGCCCTATCGCCGGCTGCGCTCATTGGTCGAATACGTGCTGATCGCACAGGATGCATGCCGCGTCGAGCATTACGTCCGTCAGCCGGATGATCGCTGGCTGCTCACCGAACTGAGGGAGGCACAGGATGTCATCAACCTGTCATCGGTGGGCTGCCGCGTCGCCCTGGCGGATGTCTACGAGCAGGTTGAGATGGCGGCCGCGGCGTCTGACTTGGTAGTTGGGGCCAGTACTGAATGAGGTTAGCTATCACCAGGCATTGGCAATTGAAATCACGTTAAGAGAAAGAATCAATACATGGAATACCGTAGATTGGGTAGTTCTGGTCTGAAGGTCTCTGCGCTCTCCCTGGGCGCGTGGGTAACGTACGGCGGCCAGGTGGGCGTTGAGGCCGCGCGGGCGTGTATGCACGCAGCTCTCGAACATGGCGTCAACTTCTTCGACAACGCCGAAGCCTACGCCCAGGGCCAGGCCGAGACTGTCATGGGGCAGGTCATCAAGGGCATGCGCCGCGAGGACCTGGTGATCTCCAGTAAGGTCTTCTGGGGCGGCGATGGGCCGAATGACCGGGGGCTCAGCCGCAAGCACATCATCGAGGGCTGCCACAATTCCCTCAAGCGCCTGGGGCTGGACTATCTCGACCTCTTTTTCTGCCACCGGCCCGATTTCAACACACCGGTGGAGGAGACGGTGCGCGCGCTAGACGACCTGGTGCACCAGGGCAAAATCCTCTACTGGGGCACGAGCGAATGGCCAGCCGAGCGTATCATGGCCGCGTATGGCGTTGCGCGCCAGATCAATGGCTCCCCGCCGCAAATGGAACAGCCGCAGTACAATATGTTCGTACGCGACCGTTTCGAGAAGGAATACGCGCGCCTCTACAGCGAAATCGGTTTGGGTACGACGATTTGGAGTCCGTTGGCATCCGGTCTGCTCAGCGGCAAGTACAATCAGGGCATTCCTGACGACAGCCGAGCCGCGCTCAAGGGCTACGAATGGATTCAGAGCCACGTGATCACGCCCGCGCGTTTGGATAAGGTCAGGCAGTTACAGCCGTTGGCTGCGGAACTTGGCTGCAGCCTGGCGCAGATGGCCCTGGCCTGGTGCTTGAAGAACCCCAACGTCAGCACGGTCATCACCGGCGCCAGTCGGCCAGAGCAAGTGCACGAAAACATTATGGCGCTGGATGTCGCGCCGAAGTTGACTGTAGAGGTGATGACAAGGATCGAGGCCATTTTGCAGAACAAACCGGGCGCAGAAGAGGATTGAGAAATCAGACTTCCGAAGTCTTCGAGACTTCGGAAGTCTATTTTTCCCTCGCTTGGCTTAGTTATCACTGATCATCTGGCCCAACTTGCGAATGAGTTGGACATTCGGCGGCTCCACCAGCACCTCGCCGTCAGGAAACACGATCGTGGGCACGCTGCGATAGCCTCGATTGAGACGCTGTACCAGTTCCGCAGCGTCCTCATCGTGCTCGATATCCACATAATGATAAGGCACGTTCAGGCGCTTGAAAACCTGCGACGCTCGCCAGCAATCGCCGCACCACGATGTCCCATAAAACACAATCTGCTGCGCCAGCGCTTCGTTTTCCATTGAGTTCTCCCCTCGCCGATCTATTGTACCACAAAGATAAGCGTTAGACAGGCCTGCGCCGCCCATTCGTCACAACCTCGCGGCCCGGATCAGAACTGGTCAAGTTGTGAGTCACATTTCGCCCCCATTGCATTGATGGACACGCGATGAATAATCGGGTATAATCTGACGTGAGCAAGTCCATGCACAAGGTGAGACAGCCGTGCAAATCATTGACATCCTGTGGCTTCCCGATATCGTCGAGAAACTAGCGAGTAAGCATGGCATTGAATCGACCAAAGTCGAAGAGTTGTTTGCAAGCCGACCTCAATTTCGACGCATTCAGCGAGGTAAGATGCACGGCGAAGATATGTACTCAGCAATGGGACGAACCGGGTCGGGTCGCTATTTGATCGTCTATTTCATTCGAAAGTCAAACGGCATGGCCCTGGTCATCAGTGCCCGTGACATGGACTCGGGAGAACGAAAACAATATGGACGCAAATAAGACGATGGATCTAATCCCTGAAGAATTCGAGAGCCTGGAAGCTGCCGCCGAGTTCTGGGATATGCACAGCCTGACCGACTATTGGGATCAAACTGAGGCAGTGCATTTCGATGTCGATCTGCAGCGTCGTGTTTTCCTGATACCGCTGGAATGGGGTCTGGCCAATCGTTTGATGGCGGCCGCACGCCGGCAAGGTCTCACAGCCGAGACATTGGTCAACCTTTGGTTGAACGAACACTTACAACAGGTGGCATGAGATCGCTTGCCAGCCACTCTACTGCCCCGATTTTCACTGAAACTCCCCACATACTCCATCACGAACGCTTTCCCGAATAGGCTTCCTGGAGGCTGAGCATCCGACAACCTCGGTACTGAGCCGCGCCGCCAATCGAATCCTCGCCAGTGTGCCACGAATCCTTTATATCGAAATTTGACTTAGTGTATTTTTTACACTATAATGATAGTGTGCGTTTGACACTAATCGGATAGAGGAACCACTATGAACCAGGCGTTGTCCGAGTTGTTGCAGCAGTTGCGCGCGGCCACCCGTGTTCAGGATGTCTTTGGCGCCGCGCATTTGACCTCGGCGCAGGCGTTGAAGCGACGCTACCGCGCCCTTGCCGGTCAGGCTCACCCCGATCATCACCCGAATGACGTCGTAGCCGCCAACGAGGCGTTCAAGCGGCTGCAGGACTGGTACGAAGCGGCGAAGCAGGTTGCGGCGTCCGCTGACCCCGCCGCGCCCATCATCGCGGTTGCCGGTCGTCAGCATGCGTACCGCGGGGTTGAGCCGCCGATCGTTGGCGATCTGTGCGATCTATATCCGGTCACGGCTGACGGCGCGCCGGTGCTGCTCAAAGTGGCGCGGCGCGCGCACAACCATGACCTGCTGCAAACCGAAGCCGCGACGCTGGCACAGTTGGCGCGCGCGTTGGACGGCCAGCCCCTGGCCGCGCACTTCCCCACGTTGATCGAGCATTTCCTGCTGTGCGGGGCGGATGGTCATCTGCACCATGTCAACGTTCTGCGCCAGGAGACCGGCTGCGTCACCCTCGCCGCTGTGCACAAGGCTTTTGCGGGCGGCCTCCCGCTGGCCGACGCCGCCTGGATGTTCAATCGGGTGCTGGCTGCCCTGGGAGTCGTGCATGGCCTGGGCCTGGTGCACGGCGCTGTGACGCTGGCGCATGTACTGGTACGCCCTGCCGATCACAACGGCCTCCTGCTCGATTGGTGCTACAGCGCGCCGATTGGCGAGACGATCAAAGCGATCAGCCCGCCCTACGCCGCCGACTATGCACCAGAAGTACACGCCAGGCAGCCAGCCACCCCCGCCACCGACCTGTTCATGGCTGCGCGCAGCCTGCTTCACCTGTTGGGCGGCCAGAACGATCCCGATGATTTGCCGGTTGGCGTCCCGCCGGCCATGCGGGCGCTGCTGCGTGCGTGCCTCATCCCCTCACCCCGCCGCCGAATCAATGACGCCTGGGAATTACTGGACGATTTCCAGGACATCCTGCAGCGGCTCTACGGGCCGCGCACGTTTCGACCGTTTCACATGCCGTCGTAGGGTAAACTGGCAGTTTGCCCTCACGGGTCAACGAACAGAGCTACGCCAGATTGAGCATGGATCAGAAAGGAAAACCTCATGGGATACTCAAATTGGAGTGACGCGGCTTACCAGTCGCGGCAAAGCTATCGGCAGCAGACACAACAGACCGCCTTCACCTATGACCAGCAGGTGCGAGCCACGGGCGTTGTGCAAGTGCATGAGCAAATGAACCCCCTGGGCAAGATGCGCGAGAGTCGTGACAGCGATCAGCATCCTGATTCGGTCGCCATCGCCGTTCTCTTCGATGTGACCGGTTCGATGGGCGCCGTGCCGCGCGTGCTGCAGACCAAGCTCGGCCAGCTGATGCGCGTGCTGGTGCAGCGCGGCTACGTGGCCCACCCGCAAATCCTCTTCGGCGCGATCGGCGACGCCAACTGCGACCGGATCCCATTGCAGATTGGGCAATTCGAGTCCGGCCTGGAGATGGATGACGACCTGGGCAAAATCTACCTGGAAGGCGGCGGCGGCGGCCAGGTGCATGAAACCTATGAGCTGGGGCTTTACTTCATAGCCCGTCACACAGCCATTGATTGCTTCGACCGCCGCGGCCATAAGGGGTATCTCTTCACCATCGGCGACGAGAAGCCGTATCCCGCGGTGCGGCGCAGCCAGGTTAAGCAGCTGATCGGCGACAGCCTGGCGCTGCGCATCTCAACGGAAGCCCTCGTCGCCGAGGTGCAAAAACGCTACGAATACTTCCACATCATTCCCACCAACACGTCGCACGGCGGCAGCGCCGAGGTGCAGGCGCGCTGGCGCGCGCTGCTCGGCGAGCGCCTGCTGCTGCTGGACGACGAAGCCGCGGTGTGCGAAACGATCGCTTTGGCCATCGGCCTGTGCGAAGGCACGTTCGACGATCTCGACACGGGTGCGCAGGACATGCAAAACGCCGGTTATGACCCAGCCGCGACGGCGGCCGCGGCCAACGCGCTGACGCCTTACGCCGCGACACGCCCGCCCACCCTGGCGGTCGTCGCGGGTGTTCTACCAACCGCTCATCACCGCGCGCCGCCGGACGGCCGGCTGTTCTAGGCGGTCCGGGAGTCCCGAACTTGTTCGGGAAGGGGACGGCGCTGGACGCAAGAGAGCGTGATTCGTCGCAGAGAGCGTTGTCACGCCGGAGGCGTGACCTACCACGTGAGGCCG
>NZ_UETR01000079.1:0-1562 GCF_900491745.1 Candidatus Amarolinea aalborgensis
TTCTGGCCCACGAGGGGCTTCAGGTCGGGCCGCTCCTGCGCCATCTCCCGCGTGATCTCGATCTTCGGGTACAGGTGGCCGATGCGCTTCTCGGCCTCATCGCGCATCCACTTCCCGTAGTAGCGCACATCCTCCGCCAGGCCCTGGGCGCCGCGCCAGGTCTGGGCAAGTAACCGGCTCTCTTTGCGCGCTTCGGGGTTCACTGGAGGCCGGCCCGCGAACTTGGGCGGGATCTCAATCATCGCCTTGTTGATCAGCACCGCCACAGGGTTCAGATCGCTGGCGTAGGCTTCCAACCCCAGCCGCTGCGCTTCCAGCGGCAGCGCGCCGCCGCCGGCGAACGGATCATGGAAAGCAGGCAGCTTGTCGGGGTTGAATAGCTCGGCGGCACGCGGATGATCGCGGTTGTCCGCGCAGGTCACACGCCATGACTTCCAGATCTCATCGCGAGCCTGGTTGAGCACCTCCTCGTTCGTCGTGTTCTCCCACAGCACGAGCTGCTCGATCAAGCGGAAAAGCCGCTGGCGCTCGACTTCTTGCGCCTTCTCCGTGGGGAAGCGCTCTGGGTGGGCCGAGGGGTCGTCCACCATCTGGCTGAAGATCACCGCGCGCGCCGCGGCCAGTGGTCGCCGCGCCCACCACAGGTGCAGGGTGGACGGGTGGCCGTGGCGAATGGATTTCTCTCGCGCGCTGGCGACATTGATCGCCTCCAGCGGCAGGGCGACTTCGATCAGTTTTTTACGGCTGGTGGGCATGGCGATGTCCCGATCTATTGGCACGTCTTAGGGAGTTATGAACCATTATGAACAATGTATGGATCATCATGACTTACTCGTGCTCATCAGCAGGTTGACTTGGCGGCGGAGGAGTCGTTGGCCGGATAGTGATCTCCGTGATCAGCCGATTCATCTCACGCCAGCATTTGTCGAACGAATCGGCTCGACGCGCCGCGGCCAGGTCGAAAACCGCGGCCAGCGCCGGTTGATCCAGGGTTTCGACGTAATGACCGTTGCCGATCATGTGATCAGCCAGCCATTCCTTGGCGCCACGCACACTTTCGGGTTGAGCAGGCGGCTCCAACTCTATTCGCAGACCACGGCGGCCAGCCAGCGACTCGGCGGCCGCCAGGAACCACGCCTCGAACTCCTGTTTGGCTAAAACCACCGAGATCGGAACATCTCGACGCACGGCGCGTGCACGACCGAGCAGGTCTGGCCCCAACACGGCAGGGCAGTCCTCGTCGCTATCCAACAGAATCAGGATGGCGCCAGCGCCGCCGACCTTGCGCGCCGCCAGTTCGACCGCCCGCTCCAGTTCTCCGGTCTGCAGGAGCTTGTTCTTGGTAATACGGATCGGTTGTTCGACCTGCAGATCGAGGGCCGGATCGAAGGTGCTTGCCAGACGACGTAGAAGGATCGGGACTGCTTCCACATCTCCGTGACCCTCGACGATACAGGCAAGGCGCATCACGCATCTCCTTTGTCGAATAGGCGCAGTTGCCGGCTGCTCAGTTCCCTGGCGGCGGGATCCGGCGCCAGCTGGTTGAGACGCAGTAGTTCGCC
>NZ_UETR01000077.1:0-1763 GCF_900491745.1 Candidatus Amarolinea aalborgensis
CGCGGCGGTAGTGGGCGTGAGCCCCTACCGCCGCATTGGCGTTTCAATCGCCCGCAGGCGATTCGTTGTCTTGCGACGACGGGCAAGCAGCTTGAGGAAATCGTCTCCACATTTGGTTTCAATCGCCCGCAGGCGATTCGTTGTCTTGCGACTTCTCATGAAACGCACTGGGTTGGCCACCGCATTGGTTTCAATCGCCCGCAGGCGATTCGTTGTCTTGCGACCCGCCGGAACTTGGCCATCACGCTGGCCGAGGTGCACAAGTTTCAATCGCCCGCAGGCGATTCGTTGTCTTGCGACGCCAATGGCCCGAGCCCTGTGTGGACCTGGTGACGGCTAGTTTCAATCGCCCGCAGGCGATTCGTTGTCTTGCGACGGCAGATCACAAGGGTACACATCCATCGGGATGGCGTGTTTCAATCGCCCGCAGGCGATTCGTTGTCTTGCGACCCACAATTCACGTGTTCTCGTGAAGGTGGGCGATGTCGTTTCAATCGCCCGCAGGCGATTCGTTGTCTTGCGACTTGCTACACGCGCTGGGGTGACGTTGGACAGTCCACTGGTTTCAATCGCCCGCAGGCGATTCGTTGTCTTGCGACCAGACGGTACACGTCCGACGGGTTGCGCCGGGGGACGGGTTTCAATCGCCCGCAGGCGATTCGTTGTCTTGCGACACCAGCGTTTTCCCATCCTGCGCCTCACGAAGGATGAGTTTCAATCGCCCGCAGGCGATTCGTTGTCTTGCGACGGCAAGACACTGGTCTTTTTATGCCAGTTCAATAAGCCGTTTCAATCGCCCGCAGGCGATTCGTTGTCTTGCGACATTCCGCCCACGTAAACGATGAGAAGAGTATCCTCGTTTCAATCGCCCGCAGGCGATTCGTTGTCTTGCGACTACGTTAAAAACGACCTCCCTCCTGACGCACGTGGTCGTTTCAATCGCCCGCAGGCGATTCGTTGTCTTGCGACGTCCTGCCCGCCCCTCCGGGGGTGCGGCACCGACGGGGTTTCAATCGCCCGCAGGCGATTCGTTGTCTTGCGACTTGGTAGCTGTAGCGGCCGGCGTGGCCGCCCTGTTCGTTTCAATCGCCCGCAGGCGATTCGTTGTCTTGCGACACGAAGACGAGGGTCTGTACCTCGTCTATGATAGAGTCGTTTCAATCGCCCGCAGGCGATTCGTTGTCTTGCGACTCAGCCAGTAGGGCCGCCAAAATGACGAAAATCATGGGTTTCAATCGCCCGCAGGCGATTCGTTGTCTTGCGACCAATAGCCATTCTGCCCGTGCCGAGGCTCAGTATCGTTTCAATCGCCCGCAGGCGATTCGTTGTCTTGCGACTCTGACCGCCCTCTACGGTACGGATACCGTCATTGCTGTTTCAATCGCCCGCAGGCGATTCGTTGTCTTGCGACAGCCTGCCTCGCGCCACGAAACTGGCGTCCGGTAGTGGTTTCAATCGCCCGCAGGCGATTCGTTGTCTTGCGACACGCCGAGCGGCCTCACCCTGGGGCCGCCCGAGATCGGGTTTCAATCGCCCGCAGGCGATTCGTTGTCTTGCGACTCTGCTGGTCGCCCTGATGGGGGGCGGCTTCTATTTCGTTTCAATCGCCCGCAGGCGATTCGTTGTCTTGCGACTCAGCGGTCGCCTACGGCGACCGCAAGCTAAGGAGAATCGTTTCAATCGCCCGCAGAGAGTGTTGCAGAATTGGATAGCCACGGACGAGGGATAAGGAATTGCTGATAGCCCTACTTCATGGGATCATT
>NZ_UETR01000044.1:0-25137 GCF_900491745.1 Candidatus Amarolinea aalborgensis
CTCGCTGATGTGCGTGCGTACATGACGCAGCTGATTGCGTAATTCGAGGTTCGCAAATTCTTCGCCCCCGACAAGGGCGGCTGTTTGCAGTAGGAACGCCAGGTTGTCGCGCTGCTGCTGCCGCAGAGCGCGCAGCGTCTCCAGGTCAAAATGTCGAAGATCGGATGCAGGCATGAATAACTCCAGTGAGATCAAGAACGACATGCCAATGTACGAAACCAAGCCGTGTGGCAACTCTATTTTAACCGACATGCGGGCCAACGTCAACCATGCTTCGATGTTTGACTCGATGGTGTTCATCTTCCCGCCATCTGGCGATGGGGTCTCCCTGCTATGATCTATCCAGGTTTATTGTGCGATCGGCTGCTCACCGGGGCTTGGGGTGGACCGGTTGAACCGGAGGTGGTGCTATGAATGCCGTTGTAATGGCAGGGGGTGAAGGCTCTCGTTTGCGGCCTTTGACGGTCGGCCGCCCGAAACCGATGGTGCCCGTGGTCAACAAGCCGGTCATGCAGCACATCTTGGAATTGCTCAAGCGCCACGGCTATACCGACGTGGTGGTGACGTTGCAGTACATGGCCGACTACATTCAGGACTATTTTGGCAACGGTCAGACTTACGGCGTGAAGATCCAATACGCCGTGGAAGAAGCGCCGTTGGGTACAGCCGGCAGTGTGCGCAATGCCAGTGCGCAACTGGACAAGGCCGATCCCATCCTGGTCATCAGCGGCGACGCGCTGACGGACTTCGACCTGCCGCGCATCGTGGAATGGCACCGCCAACGAAAAGCCCTTGCCACTATGGTGCTCTACCGCGTGCCCAACCCGCTAGAGTATGGCGTCATTGTGACCGACGATGAAGGCCGCGTCACGCGTCTGCACGAGAAACCAAGCTGGGGCGATGTCATCTCTGACACGGTCAACACCGGCATCTATGTGTTCGATCCGTCCATCCTTGATCTGATTGAGCCAGGGCGCAGCGTTGACTGGAGCAAAGACATCTTCCCACTATTGCTCGAAAAGGGCGCGCCGCTCTACGGCTATGTCGCTGAAGGCTATTGGTGCGACATCGGCAACCTGACCGAATATCGTCGCGCCTCGGCCGATGTCCTCACCGGACAGGTTCGGCTTGGCCCGCTGGGCCATTACCACGGCGGCGGCGTCTGGACCGGCGACAACGTCGAAATTGCACCCGATGCTCAACTCATCGGCCCAATCTACCTGGGCAATGAGGTCAAGATCAAGGGCGGGGCGGTCATTCACGGCCCCACCTCGATTCGCGATTACACCATCGTGGACAACCGCGCGCAGGTGGATCGCAGCCTGGTTTGGCGCAACTGCTACATTGGCGAAGGCGCCGAACTGCGGGGCACGATTGTCTGTCGCCAATCCACCATGAAAGCCAAAAGCGTGCTCTATGAAGGCAGTGTGATTGGCGATGGCTGCGTCATTGGCCAGGGCGCGGTCATCCACAGCAACGTCAAACTGTGGCCGGGCAAAGAGGTAGAGGCAGGCGCCACGGTCAAATCGTCCATCATCTGGGGGAGCCAGGGGCGCCGGATTCTATTTGGCCGTTTTGGCGTGACCGGCGTGGTCAACGTTGACCTGACGCCCGATTTCTGCGCGCGGCTTGGATCGGCCTTTGGCGCCACGCTGCCCAAAGGCTCCTACGTCACCATCAACCGCGATCCGCACCGCAGCCCCCGCATGTTGAAGCGCGCTATCATTTCTGGCTTGCCCTCGTCTGGCGTCAACGTCTGGGACCTGGGCAACGTGCCAATACCCGTGGCGCGCTACTTTACCCGCGTCACCGAAGCGCTGGGCGGCGTGCATGTGCGCCTGTCGCCCCATGATCAGCGCGTGGTTGATGTGCGATTCATAGATGCCAACGGCCTGAATCTGAGCAAAGAGAGCGAACGCAATATCGAACGCATCTACTTCCGCGAGGATTTTCGCCGCGCCTACATGGACGACATTGGCAGCATCGAGTACCCGAACCTGGTCACGGAACGCTATGCCACGGGCTTTATGCAGGCGTTGAATGTGGAGGCCATCCGCCATGCCCGCTTCAAGATCGTGGTTGACTATGCCCATTCGCCCAACACGGATGTCTTACCGCCCCTCTTGGCTAAACTCAATGTGGATGTCGTGCCGCTCAACGCGCGCGTCGATGCGTTGAAAATTGCCATGCAGCAGGATGAATTTGACGCGAATCTGCGCCAGCTTGCCATCATTGCCGGCGCGCTCAATACCAGCTTAGGCCTGCTGCTCGATGTGGCCGGCGAAAAAATCTTCCTCGTAGACAATCACGGTCACAGCCTTTCCGACACAACGACCGCGATGCTCATGGCCACCCTGGCCCTGCAGAGCAAAGGGGCTGGCACCATCGTGCTGCCGATTGACGCCTCCCATGCGTTCGAATGCCTGGCCGATCAGCACGGGGGCAAGGTGACGCGCACGCGCGCCGATCTCCATGCGCTCATGATCGCGGCGCAGGAGCCAGGAGTCATTCTGGCAACCGACGGCGCGGGTAATTTCATCTTTCCAGAATTCCAACCGGTTACCGACGGCTTGATGGCGACAGCCAAGCTACTGGAATTCCTGGCGACGCAGCAAGAACCGCTTTCCGACTTAGTGAGCAGCTTGCCAGAAATCAATATGGAGAGCCGGCGTGTGGCCTGCCCGTGGGAAATCAAAGGCAGCGTGATGCGGCGCTTGACCGAAATTCATCACACCGGCGAGGCCCAGGAAGGCATCAAGCTGATATACGACGAGCGCGAATGGGTGCTCATCCGCCCCGATCCCGACTATCCTCATATCATCATTACGGCCGAGTCCACCTCCCCGGAAAAATTGGCGCATTTGCATGAAAAATTCCAGCTTGAAGTGCGCCGCCTGCGCGACTTGACGGAATAGGCCGTTGTTTCCGCCGGTCGTTGTTGTCGGCCCTGTGCGCGTGGCCTGGTACAGCCTGCTCATGAGCGGCGGCCTGCTGGCCGCGCTGCTCTGGCTGGCTTGGGCTGACCCCGAGCGGCAGCGCCCGTCTGGTGTGCAGTTACATGCAGGGTCAGACCGACGGACGTTGCGCGGCCAGTTCTCGCGCCTGACGGCCGGTTGGCCGGCTGCCCTGCGCCGCGCGCTGGATGACGCCCTGCCGTTGCTCCTCAGCGCGCTGACTGTGGGGCGGATCGTGTACGTGTTGGCGCAATGGGCCTACTTTCGCGAGCATCCTTTGCAAGCCCTGCATGTCTGGGAAGGCGGTCTTTCGGCCCACGGCGCGCTGGCCGGCTTTCTGGCCGCATTGGCCTGGCGTGCGCGCCGCCAACCAGGCCAATGGGCCGCGGCTGACCGCTGCGCACCGCCGCTGATTCTGCTGCAAACCGCGGCCTGGCTGAGCTGTTGGTGCGCCGGCTGCGCGTATGGGCGGCCGGTGGACATCGTGCGCTGGCCCTGGCTGGCAGCCTTCGACTGGCCTGACCTCTACGGCGTCTTTTTGCCGCGCGCACCCGTGCAGGGTCTGGGTGTCATCCTCAGCCTGGCGCTGCTGTTGGGCGTGGCGCGGCTGCGCACACGAGGCCTGACGCCAGGCGTGCTCGCCAGCGTCGCCTTGTTCCTGGGCGCGCTGACAGACGCCGGGCTGCAGCTGCTGCGCGGCGATGAGGCCTGGCTGTGGCTGGGTCAACGCGCCGGGCTTGGGGCTGACCTGCTCTTCATGGCCGCGGCTGCAACCTGGTTCGTCCTGGCCTGGCGCGGACGCCTTGCCCAAAACAGGCTTTCATGCTAAACTTGCGCGTGAGCGGATGCGAAAATCAGCGGCTGCTCTAGCCTGACTCATCGCAGACATCCATGTGCCCTCGTAGCTCAGGGGACAGAGCGTCGGTTTCCTAAACCGTGCGTCGCAGGTTCGAGTCCTGCCGGGGGCGCCAAATCAAAAGCCGGGCTGATGGCCCGGCTTCTGATTACAAGAGCGAGTGAATTCGCGTCTGATGGGCGGAACGCCGGACGCCTACCTGCGCAGACACGATGCCGGTCGGCGCAGGCTGACCTGGCGGCGGAACGCCGGACGCCTCTGCGCAGACACGATGCCGGTCGGCGCAGGCTGACCTGGCGGCGGAACGCCCTTTCGCCCCGAATTCATTCGGCGGCTGCCGTTGGCGCAGGATGCCTGAGCAGTTACAACCGATGAGAACGCCGCTCAGCGGCCGCGGTCATTTCGGTGGGTTGGTTGCGGAGGGGGCTGTCCCACCCTTGAGCTGATCCAGGTTCACCAGGAAGGGACTGCCTGACGGCAGGAGCATCACGCTGATGTTAGGCGCCAGCTTCTCGATGTAGCGGTAAACCAACAAGTTGTCGTTCGTGCCGATCTGCTCGTTGACCAGGCGCAGCGCTTCTGCTTCGCCCTGCGCGCGCAAAATGGCAGACGTCTTGACACCTTCGGCCTCGATCCGCTTACGTTGGGCCTCCTGTTCTTCGCGCTGCAAAGTAAACTGCATCTGTTCAGCCTGCTGCTGCGCAATCTGCTTCTGCTCGATGGACGTGGCGTAGTCATCGGTAAAGTTGACATTACGAATATCGAAGGCCAGCAGGAGCAAGCCTTCCTTTTCGAATCGTTCGCGGATCATCTTCTCGATCTCAACCTGAATCGCCGCGCGTTTCGTGCCATAGACGTCGGTCACTTTGTTCTGCGACACCATCAAACGCACAACCGACCGAATCGTGGGGCGCACCAAGATGTTTTCATAGTCGCGCAGGTTGTTGTGAATGTCCGCCGCCCGCGCCGGGTTCAGCTTATAGCGCGTGGACGAGTCAATCCCAACCTGCAAGCCTTCGGCGGTTGGCGACCACAGCGAGTCGTCGCCTTGCACCGGGCCTTCATTGGCCACCTTGGTCATCGTATAGACCTGTTCCAGGGTGCTGTAACGATAAACGGTTTCCACGTAGGGCACAATAAAGTTGATGCCTGGATACAGCGGTTGATTGCGGGTGCCGCTGATGGCATTGAAGACGACGCCGACTTCACCGGCGTCAACCACCACGACGCCGGCCCCCAGGGTCATCACAATCAGCGCGATGAGCAGCCATCCAACCAACAGCGGCGGAGAAAGGCGGGCCGTGGTGGTGCCGCGGCTGCGACCCAAGACCACGTTGACAACATACGCCAAGAAAGCCAACAACAACAACCAACCAAACACGCTGAGTGCTCGTGCAATGAACATAGAGACTCCTTGCTTCTTTACCTGCCTTCCAGGCAGGTTGCTGACCTATCGTTTGGGCCGCGTAAACTCACAGGCTTCCGCGCCTATCGGGTATGCTTCAGCGGGCGCAGGGATTGTACCACATCTGACGCGAGAAGGCTGTCTGCGGGCTGTCAACTATCCGCCAATTTTCTGGCGCGTGGGTCATGAAACCTGCGCCTGGCTGACCCGTATTCGTAAGCGTGTAGAGGATAGAAAACAAACACAAGGGAGAAACCATGCCAAACGACCTCAAGTATCAGATTGCTGGCGCCACCCTGCCAGTCGTGACCATTCAACTGGAGCCGGGCCAGACCATTTTCTCGGAAGCTGGCGGCATGAGTTGGATGAGTTCGAATATCGAGATGAACACCAACACCGGCGGCGGCCTGGGCAAGATGTTCAAGCGCGCGCTCAGCGGTGAATCCTTGTTTGTCACTGATTTCACCGTGGCGAACAACCAGCCAGGCATCGTCGCTTTCGCCAGTGAGTTCCCTGGCCGCATCATTGACCTCAAGCTGGACGCTGGACAGTCCATGATCGTGCAGAAAGACGCCTTCATGTGCGCAGAGAAGTCAGTTGACCTTGACATGCAGTTTCGTAAGCGCCTGGGCGCCGGCCTTTTCGGCGGCGAAGGCTTTATCATGCAACGCCTGACCGGGCCTGGGACGGTGTTTGTGGAGATTGACGGGGATGTGGTCGAGTACAACTTGCAGGCGAATCAGATGCTCAAAGTGGACACCGGCCATATTGCCATGATCGAACCGACAGTAGATTTCGATGTCCAAATCATCCGCGGGTTGAGCAATCTTCTGCTGGGCGCCGAAGGGCTTTTCCTGGCGACCCTGCGGGGGCCGGGCCGCGTCTGGCTGCAAACGATGCCGATGTCCAAACTGGCAGGAAAGGTGGCGCAGTTCATGCCGCAGGTGGGCGGCCGCGGCAGCAGTGGCGGAACGAACATCAACCTGGGCAACCTGCTAGGCGGAAGTTAATCATACGCGCGGTGGGTTCGGTTGATCCCGGTGACGGCGCTGGCGCGCAGCCTCGAAACAAAAAACGGCGGCTGCTGCGGCCGCGTTCAGCGACTCGGCTTGGGCGATCGGAATCTTGACCGCACCCGCCGCCAGGCGCCGTGCGTCGGCGCTGGCGCCTGCGGCCTCGCTGCCAATGATCAAGGCGGCGGGCGTCCGCCAATCCACGGCATCGTACAGCATCTCGCCATGCGCATCGGCCAGCCAGACTCGACGGTCCGCCACGACCGCCGCGGCTTCCTGCCATGTCTCCAGACGGCGCAAGGGCAAGCGCAGGTGCGCGCCCATGGCTGAACGCACCACCTTGGGGTTGTACTCATCCACGGAGCCGGGGGCAAGCAGCACGCCAACGCAGCCAGCCGCCAGGGCCGTGCGCAGCACCGTGCCCAGGTTGCCTGGATCGCTCAACCCGTCCAGAATCAGCAAGAGGCCGTCGGCCGCGAAAGGACGCGGTGGCGGCCAGGGCGCCACCGCCATGATGCCCGCGGCCGTCGTCGTGGCGCTGACGGCATCGAGCACCTGGGCGCGCGCTTCCTCGCAAACGATCTGCTGGCTGCGCAGCCGCGCCAGCAGGGCGGCAGCGCGGGGGTTCGTCAGGCGTTCTGATGCATACAGGACAAACAGCGGCTGCAGATGGGCGTCGAGGGCCTCTTCAAGCAGGCGCACACCTTCGAGGCACCACAGGCGCGCGTCTTGGCGCGCCTTGCGCTCGTGCAGCAAGGCCCGTATCAGCTTCACTCGTGCATTACTTGAACTGGTAATCACGACGCGGCGCTTTCCCTGGCTGGGGCCAGGCAAAAAACTGATGTAAAAACACCGCGCCCAGTGTTGCATGAGCGCGGTGTTGGTTGGAAGATGGGAAACAAACGCTAGAGAGATTGCTTGGCCAGGTCCACCAGGCGGGTGAAGACGCCTGTGTCGCGTACGGCCAGTTCAGACAGCATTTTGCGGTCAATGGCTACGCCGGCCTTCTGCAGACCGTGAATGAAACGGCTGTAAGAAAGTCCGTTTTGGCGCGAAGCCGCGTTGATGCGTGTAATCCACAAAGCGCGAAATTCACGCTTGCGATTTCGGCGGTCGCGTGTCGCGTAGAACAATGACTTGAGCATCGCTTCATTGGCGCGACGGAAAAGGCGATGACGTGTGCCAAATTGGCCCTTCATCATCTTGAGCACTTTTTTGTGTCGCTGCCTGGCCGGGACGCCTCGTTTTACTCGTGACATAACTTTCTCCTCGGATGGCGGCTATGGCCTGGAGCCACATAGCACTTCGTACTGGCCACCCTGCATGATGGTTGATAGGTATTACTTGTGTTCCAGGTACGGAGCTAACTTCTTGACTCGCTTCACGAAAGCCACCGCCTTCACAGTGACCGTATCGCGATAATCGCTCTTCAGGCTTGGCGTTTTCTTGCGCTTGAGGTGCCCTTGCCCCTGAATGCGGCGCAGGAGCTTACCGCCGCCTGAAAAGCGAAAGCGCTTGGCTGTTGACTTGTGAGTCTTCAACTTTGGCATACAACTTCTCCCTTGCTCTCTCTTCGTTTAATCTTCCCATGTGCACACACAAACAGAGCGGTGTCAGGTCAGCCCTGGGCAACCTGTCTTGCTCTGCTTGTGATTAGCGGCTGTTCCATAGTCGGCTCGAAACCCGACCAGGTCAACTTTCCTTCGGCATCAAGATCATCAGCAGGCTGGTTCCTTCCATTGCCGGCGCTTGTTCAATCGCGGCAATGTCTCCCATCTCCTGCGCTACGCGATCGAGCATTTCCTTGGCTACTTCAGGATGCGTAATCTCACGTCCACGAAAACGGATTCGGATTTTTACCTTATTGCCCTCGCTGATAAAGCGTCGGGCGTCGCGCACCTTGAACGCCACATCGTGCTCGCCTGTCTTCGGGCGCAAACGCACTTCCTTGACTTCGATCTGCTTCTGGGCTTTGCGGGCATCGCGCTCTTTCTTGGCTCGCTCATACTGGAACTTGCCAAAGTCCATCAACCGACAGACAGGCGGCACCGCGTTCGGGGCGACCTCTACCAGGTCCAATCCCTTTTGCCGGGCCAGGATCAAGGCATCACGAACCTGCAAAATGCCGAGTTGCTTACCCTCATCATCCACCACCCGCACTTCACGGGTGCGAATCATCTCGTTGACACGTAGCTGCAGCTTACTGCTAATTGCGCCCTCCTCAGGAATGGCAAAAACTGACGATTTGAATTGACGTTTAGGCCAGCGACTATAGCATAATCAAGCAGGTGTGTCAAATTTTTTTTCAAGCTTCCGGCTCACACGCCGTAATTTTCATGAAAAGTCTGCTACCAACCCTGCGCCAAATCATTTACAGCCGCCGCGGCTTCTGTTATAAATGCGTACTACATGAGTTGGCTGTCGGTTTGTCGCCGCATCACTTGTGGTCTTGCGCCAACACCAGGGAGGAGCGCACTTGTGAACGATAGGAGAATCAGTACAGACAAGCCGCTTGCTGCCATGACAAAGCTCAAAGACGAGCCAGTTGCCGCCTTTGGACGTGTGGCAGAAAAAACGGGTCGCGAGATCGGGACAGAGGTAGAGACGCTCGATGATGAGGAGACCGCGCTGTGCGAGAAATCGCTGGCGACGGTTCGTCTACGACCAATCGCACGCAAGGTGCACCATGAAACCGACTTGGATGATGGCGATCTAGCCGATTTTCAATATTCGGAAGCCGACGATTCAATCAGCCTCTATCTCAAAGAGATTGGCCGCGTGCGCCTCCTCACCGCCGAAGAGGAAGTTGATTACGCCCGCCGCATCGAGATGGGGCGTCTGGCCCGTCATGAGTATGATGATGAACCTGATGAAACGATCCAGCGTGACGACCTTGTTCATGTGATGTTTGATGGCAAGCTGGCCCAAGACTGCCTGATCAAAGCCAATTCACGGCTTGTCGTCAGTGTCGCCAAAAAATATATTGGCCGCGGCGTGCCCTTCCTCGATTTGATCCAAGAGGGCAACATTGGCCTCATTCGTGCGGTCAAGAAATTCGATCACCGGCGCGGCTACAAATTCTCCACCTATGCCACCTGGTGGATTCGGCAAGCTGTAACCCGCGCCATTGCCGATCAGGGACGCACCATTCGCGTCCCCGTGCACATGTACGAACAAATCAATCGCGTCACGCGCGCCGCGCGTGACCTGGCGCAGCAGTTAGGCCGTGATCCGACCCTGGAAGAGATTGCCTGCGAGCTTGGCATGTCGCCAGACAAAGTAAAGCAAGTGATGCAGGTGGCCGAGCGCCCCCTAAGCCTGGAGATGACGATCCACGAAGAGGATGACGCGTCACTGACCGATTTTATCGAGGACGAAGAGGTGGCATCGCCTGCGTTCACGGCCTCGCGCCAACAGTTGCGCGATGTGCTCAACGAGGTGTTGGACACCCTGTCGCCGCGCGAGGTGCGCATCCTGCAACTGCGCTTTGGTCTGGTGGACGGCTACAACTACACGCTGGAAGAAGTCGGGCGCAAGTTCGGCGTGACGCGGGAACGCGTACGGCAGATCGAATCGCAGGCTTTGGGGCGCCTTCGCCACCCCAGTCGCAGCCGCAAACTGCGTGACTATCTGTAATCCTTGACATATCATTTGGAATGAAAGCCAAAGGCCGGAGCGCGTTGACTGCGCGCCGGCCTTTGCGCGCTCATTGTACTTAGCATAAGCAGATAACTTGATTTTTTGCGTCGGATGTTGTAAACTATGGGTGCGAAACAAGCATTTCTGTAAGGTTTTGTACTTTTCGACCGATTGATCGTATCGTCAATGCCTAAACAACCTGTCAGCCGCGATAACCGACATAAGGCACTGGACACAACCGTCTCAAACCTTACAAAACGCTATGGCGAGGGCGCGGTGATGCTGCTTGGGGCCGCCGCGCAGCACGTGGCCGTCATTCCCACCGGATCGCTTGCTCTTGATATGGCGCTTGGCGTTGGAGGCGTGCCGCGCGGGCGGATCACCGAAATCTACGGGCCCGAATCATCTGGCAAAACAACGATCTGCCAGCATATCATCGCCCAAGCACAGCGGCGCGGCGGCATCTGCGCCTACATTGACGCAGAACACGCGCTGGATCCGATCTATGCGGCGCGTTGCGGCGTTGACCTGAATAACCTGTATGTGTCACAACCCGACACAGGCGAGCAGGCGCTCGAAATCGCAGAAGCGCTCATTCGCTCTAGCGCGCTCGATGTGGTGGTGGTAGACTCTGTGGCGGCCCTGGTTCCCCGCGCCGAGATCGAAGGCGACATGGGTGATAGCCACGTTGGACTGCAGGCCAGGCTGATGAGCCAGGCGCTGCGTAAGCTTACCAGCGCCATTAAGCAGTCCAACACGGTGATGATCTTCACCAACCAACTGCGCCAAAAGATCGGCGTCATGTTCGGCAACCCGGAAACCACCACGGGTGGGATGGCGTTGAAATTCTACGCTTCGCTGCGCTTGGATGTGCGGCGAATCGAGACCATCAAGCTCGGCAATGAAATGGTGGGCAATCGAACTCGCGTCACGGTGAAGAAGAACAAGGTTGCGCCGCCGTTTCGCGTGGCTGAGTTCGATATCATGTTCAATGAAGGAATTTCGCGTGAAGGAGACATTCTCGATTTGGGTGTCTCCACGGGCGTGGTGGAAAAGCGCGGCAGTTTCTACCTGTTCGGCGATGCCAAACTTGGTCAAGGTCGCGAGAACTGCAAACAATTCTTGCGCGAAAACACCGTCTTGGCCGACACCATTGACCATCAGATTCGGATGGCCGCTGGTCTGGTGGCATCAGCCCAGCAGACATAGGCCCGCAGTGGCCTGACTGTCCGCCTCCGTTGCTCCACAGCTTAGCATCCAGCCGAGATGACCGTCGTCTTGGCTGGTCGGCTCGTCAATTTTGCATGCTTTCGTCCGTATTCAGGGATTTTACGGCTTATTATTCTTTGTTGTCCAGTCGTGCATTATTCGGATAGGCTCTGAGGGACCTACAGGATATGATGCAACGCTTGCATAACCAACCGATCGTTCATCGCCCGGAAAGCCTGCGGTCCCTGTTGCTTGAGTGCGTTTGAAAACACATTCGGCCCCATGAGCTTGCGCACCGGCTGTATGCCTTTGCCAGGTTTGGGCTTTTTGTTTTTGATCGGCCTCAGATGAGAGATGTCGAGGGGCGTAGCCATAGCTGTGGGTATCCACAGCTATTTTTGTTGGCGCAAAGGTTAGGCTGCGATGGGATCAAAGACGATTACGGCCCTGGTTTTTCAGAAAACAGCGCGTGATCGCGTCAATGTCTTTCTCGATGAGGTGTACGCATTTGGGTTGGCTGCCATCCTGGCCGCGCCCCTGCGTGTTGGGCAGGTTCTGAGCGAGCAGGAGATTGACGCCCTGCGTGCGGCTGACTTGGAAGAGCACGCTTGGAACCTGGCGCTGAAGTTTCTGAGTTTTCGGCCGCGCAGCGAAGTGGAAATACGCCGTTATCTGGCCGGCAAAGGACTGGATGCCGCAGCCACAGACCAGATTATTGAGCGCCTGGTTCGGCTAGGGTATGTAGACGATCAGGCTTTTGCCCGGGCCTGGGTTGCCAGTCGCAGCCTATTACGCCCGAAAGGGCCACGCGCGCTGCAATACGAACTACGCAGCAAAGGTGTGGCGCCCGACGTGATTGAAGAGGCGCTGGAAGACCTGGCCGCCGATGAGGCAGCCTACGCCGCAGTCAGCAAACCAGCCGCGCGCTGGCGCGCACTAGAATCAAGCGCGTTCAAGCAGAAGGTGCAAGCCTTTCTGGCGCGGCGAGGTTTTGATTATGATATTATTCAAAAAACGGTTGAACGCCTGCTGGCTGAAGTTGATCCCGCAGGCGCCGTTGAGCACCATTCAGAAAATCGCCACTAATGGCAACTGTCCCCGCCAGAAGATCGGACATGCCAGAAAGGACACATACGTATGCCACCTCCCGGAGTAATTACCCTGCTCGTGGGAATTGTGCTCCTGATACTGGGCGTCGTTGTTGGTTATTTCGTTGGCTTCGATCGGCACAAGAAGAAAACCGAAGCCACGATTCAATCTGCAGAACTGCGCGCCGCTCAGATTATCAGCGAAGCTGAAGCCCAAAGCAAGGAACTTGTTCTCAAAGGAAAAGACGAAACGATTCAGCTGCGCGAAGAAACGGAACGCGAACTGGACCGCCGGCGCCGCGATTTGCAGCGCCTCGAAGAGCGCGTGGACAAACGCCAGGAACAACTGGACAAACGCAGCGAGCAGGTGGAGCAGCGCGAGAAACGACTCAATCAGCGCCAAAGCACGGTTGATAAACGCTTCAAAGACCTGGAGAAGATGGAAAGCCAGCACATCGCTGAGCTGGAGCGAATCTCCGCCCTGACGCAAGAAGAGGCCAAGCAGCTTCTGCTCAAGAGCATCGAACAGGACACGCGCCAGGACATGGCCAAGGTCATTCGCGCGGTCGAGGCTGAAGCGAACGAAGAGGCCGAACGCCGCGCGCGCCGCGTCATTATCATGGCGATGGAACGCCTGGCATCAGACCAGGTGTCAGAGTCAACCGTTTCGGCCGTTGCCCTGCCCACCGACGAAATGAAGGGGCGCATCATTGGCCGTCAAGGCCGCAACATCCGCGCGATCGAGGCCGCCACTGGGGTTGACCTGGTGGTAGACGATACGCCAGAAGCAATTATCATTTCCAGCTTCGACCCGGTGCGGCGCGAGGTCGCGCGCCTGGCTTTGACCAAACTCGTGCAAGATGGGCGCATTCATCCCACGCGCATCGAGAAAGAAGTGGAAAAAGCGCGCGAAGAGGTTGAACGCGCGATGCGTGAAGCCGGAGATCAGGCCGCCATTGAGACGGGATTGCAGGGGCTGCACCCTGAGATTCTCAAACTGGTGGGGCGACTCAAGTTCCGCACCAGTTACGGCCAGAATCAGTATTATCACGCCATCGAAACCTCTCACCTGGCTGGCATGATCGCCACCGAGTTGGGCGCGGACGTCAAAGTCGCCAAGATGGGCGGCCTCCTGCACGACTTGGGCAAAGCAGTCAGCCACGAGGTGGAAGGGCCACATGCGCTGGTAGGCGCAGAAATCGCCAAACGCTACGGCGTCCCGCCCAAGGCCGTCAACTGCATTGCCGCTCACCACAATGAGGTAGAAGCCGAAACGCTGGAAACGATCATCGTCGCCACTGCGGACGCCATCTCCGGCGCTCGCCCCGGCGCCCGGCGTGAGGCGCTCGAAACTTATGTCAAACGCTTGACCGCCCTGGAGGAGATTGCAAACTCTTTCGAGGGGGTTTCCGAGTCGTTCGCCATTCAAGCCGGGCGCGAAATCCGTGTGGTCGTGCGGCCTGACTCGACCGACGACATGGCGGCCATCAAGCTGTCGCGCGATATTGCCAAGAAGGTTGAAGACAACCTGGAATACCCCGGCCAGATCAAAATTACGGTCATCCGCGAGATGCGGGCCGTAGACTATGCCAAGTAATATCAGACGTCAAACTTCGGAAATCTTGTAGACTTCCGAAGTTTGAGAGCGTTTCCTTTGTCGTGACCCAACGTCTTGCCTTGCGCATCTCATGCATGCCACGGCCTTCTAACATGGATTCACTGGCGGTGGTGGTGCTTGCCCCCAGGCAGATGCAGCATCCATACATCATCGCAGGGTTCGAGTGTGCACGGAGGTAACACGACAATGGAGATCATCAAAGTTTCAGCGCAATCCCGCTCTCCGGCCGTGGCCGGGGCGATCGCCGGCGTGGTTCGAGACATCAATCATGCCGAGGTGCAAGCCGTCGGCGCCAGCGCCGTGAATCAGGCCATCAAGGCCATTGCGATTGCCAAGGGCTATCTGGCCCAGGATGGAATTGACATCATCTGTATTCCATCGTTCACCGAAATTGAAATCCAGGGACAGGAGCGCACCGCTGTGCGTCTCACCGTAGAACCAAGAGAAAGACCTTGAAAAAAAACAGGGGGCGAGAAAATTCTCGCCCCCTGTTTTTTTCTCGGCCACGCCGCGCTAGTTCAACTCCTCAGCCCCATGCTCGTCAGTATCATCCAGGTTTTCGAGCGCCGTCGCGTCCGGCGCATGACCTTCCGAAGCCGCCTTGCGCTTGACTGAACACCCGCCGCAGGTCCCGCAGGTGCGGGGCTGCTCCTTACCGCGGTTTTCAAGAATATCGTCCGCGGCAATCTCCACCAGAGAGTCGTCCTCCAACTGCAAGAACATGGTGCGCTGCAGTGGATTCAGCTTGCGCACCCGCCCTACGCCCTGCTTGCTCAAAACGGTGCTGCCGACTTTGGGCAATTGGGAGCGCGCATCCTCATAGGTGTCGTTTTCATACGACAAGCAGCACAAGAGGCGGCCGCACACGCCGGAGATTTCGGTCGGGTTCAAAGGCAGGTTCTGCGATTTTGCCATCTTGATCGAGACCGGCGCGAACTCGCGCAGCCATGATGAGCAGCAGAGGCGGCGACCGCACTTACCCACGCCATCCAAGAACTTGGCCTGGTCGCGCACGCCAATCTGGCGCATCTCGATCCGGCAACGAAAGAGGCGCGCCAGGTCGCGCACCAACGCGCGAAAATCAATGCGCTTATCCGCCGTGAAATAGATAATCAAGCGGCCGCCATCGAAATTATATTCGGTGCGCACCACTTTGATCGGCAGACGATGCTCGACCGCCTTCTGTCGTGCGCGTGTCAAGGCCTCAGCCTCACGTTGACGGTAAAGCTCTCGCTCCACCATGTCCCAGGCCGTGGCGCGGCGCACCACATGTTTGAGGCCGCCGCTCAACTCAGCGGTTGACACATCGCCGGGCGGCATGATCACACATCCCACCTCGCGGCCACGCGCCGTATCTACCACCACGTATTCCCCCGGTCTCAGGTCCATAAAACGGTTCGGATCGAAATAGTAGACCTTGGTGACGGGCCGAAAACTGATACCAACAACGGTTGGCATAATCGTTGCTCCTCATGGATTTACGATCCATGCTGCGGATCCAGCAAGTGGATCATCGAAGGCTTAGACGCTCAGGCTGCCAGAGTCGGTATGCGACCGATGGCGCGCCTGTTTTGATCGGCCGGGCCCTAATTCGGTGAAACGTGCGGCAGGCGCAGCAGCAGCACATCAAGCGCCAGGCGCACATTGACATTGCCTTCTAACCACTGCGCCGTGCGCACCGTCATCTGCAGACTGGCGCGCGCCTGCGCCAACGGGACGCGTCGCGCCAGTTCGGCCAGGTCCGCGGCCCTGTCCACATTGATGGCGCGCCCTCCGGCGCCCTGCTGATACAGCCACACATCGCGCCACCAACTCTGCCAGGTGTGCAGCGTCGGCGCAACCTGGTCGCCATGCGCAGCCAGGTTTGCCGCATACGCCAGGCGTTCCACGCGACTGGCGGCCAGCAGGCCGGCCAGGTCATCGAGCTGCTGGCTGCGCTGTTCCAGCGCGGCGCGGTCGGCGGCCAACAGTTTGGCATATCCCAGGCGGCCATTACTCAGCCGCGCCAGCAGGGCGGCTTGTACAGGCAAAAGACCGTGCTGCGCGCGCAAGTGCTGTTCAATCGTTTCCTGCGCCAGTGGTCGCAGGCTGACCACCTGGCAGCGCGAGACGATGGTCGGCAGCAGGGCCTCGCGGCGCTCGCTGAGCAAGAGGATCACCACGGCTGCGGGCGGCTCTTCGAGTGTTTTGAGCAGTGCGTTGGCCGCCGCGGGAGTTGCCAGGTGCATTTGTTCGATAATGAAAACCTTGCGTTGCCCCATCAACGGCGACAACGCCGCCTCACGCACCACACTGTCCCGAATCAGTTCGACGCCGATGGCGCTGGCGTCGGCCGCAGGCGCAATCATGCGCAGGTCAGGATGAAAGCCGCCCGCCGTCTTGTGGCACGCCGCGCATGATTCGCATGGCCGCGCCGCCGCATCGGGGGCGGTGCAGAGCAGGGCGCGTGCAAAGCCGAGCGCCAGCGTCATTTTGCCAACGTTCGCGGGGCCTAAAATGCAGTAGGCATGTCGCACCTGGTTGCTGACCAATGTCTGGCGCAACCAGTGTACGGCCCAATCATGTCCAATCACATTGTGCATGGCAGCTTGGTCAGGTTGGTTAGGAAGATTACATTCGATTGCTGCGCAAAGATACCACAGACACCCCCAGATGTCAAGCATTTTACTACCCGCGTCCGATCGTCCAAACCTGGCAACGCAGCCGCAGGTGCGCCGCGGACACTGATAGGGCTTGCGCATGGCCTTTGACAAAAAAATAAGGCAGTGGTATGCTGACCACATGGCACGATGTGTCATTTTGTGTTTCATCTTGCAGGAGGTTTGCCTCGTATGTCTGATTTTTCTGCGCTCCCATCCTTTGCGCCCTGGGTTGAGCTTCCAGACCCGCGCCAGGCCCTGGCCGCGACCGATCCTGTCATTTATGCCGCGATTGAAAAGGAACGCGCGCGGCAAACGACCGGCATTGAACTGATTGCTTCTGAAAACTACGTCAGTCCGGCTGTGCTTGCGGCCATGGGCTCGGTTTTGACCAATAAATACGCCGAGGGTTATCCCGGTCGTCGTTATTACGGCGGTTGTGAATTTGTGGATGTGGTGGAACAACTCGCTATTGATCGCGCGCAGCAGCTCTTTGGCGCCGAACATGCCAATGTACAGCCTCACTCTGGCGCGCAGGCCAATGCCGCCGTGTACATGGCGTTCCTTGAGCCGGGCGACACGGTTCTGGGATTGAAACTGGATCATGGCGGACACCTGACCCATGGATTCCATCTCAATCAGTCGGGCAAGCTGTACAATTTCAAGCACTACGGGGTCAACCAAGAGACGGAGCGCCTGGACTATGACGAGCTGGAGGCGCTGGCGCAAGAGCACCACCCCAAACTCATCGTTGTCGGCGCCAGCGCCTACCCGCGCCATTTTGATTTCCCGCGGCTGCGCGCCATCGCCGATAGTGTGGGCGCCCACGTCATGATGGACATGGCGCACGTCGCCGGGCTGATTGCCGCCGATCTACATCCCGATCCGGTGCCCTACTGCGACGTTGTGACCAGCACTACCCACAAGACGCTGCGCGGCCCGCGCGCCGGCCTGATTTTGTGCAAAGAAGAATGGGCCAAAGCCATTGACAAAGCGGTGTTTCCGGGGATCCAAGGCGGGCCGTTGATGCACATCATCGCAGCCAAAGCGGTGGCCTTCCACGAAGCCGCCCAGCCCGATTTCGTGGCCTATCAGCAGCGCGTCCTGGACAATGCCCAGGCGCTGGCGGCAGAACTGGCGCGCCAGGGCCTGCGCCTGGTCAGCGGCGGCACCGACAATCACCTGATGCTGGTGGATCTGACGCCGGCTGGCGTCACCGGCAAAGCGGCCGAAAAGGCGCTGGATGCGGCGGGAATTCACACCAACAAGAACATGATTCCCTTTGATCCCAAGCCGCCCCTAACAGCCAGCGGCATTCGCCTGGGCACGCCGGCCGCCACGACACGCGGCTTCAGTCCAGAGGACATGCGCCAGGTCGGGCGTTGGATTGGTGAAATCGTTCACCACGTCGAAGACCAGGCCGTCATCGCACGCGTACACCGCGACGTGATCGAGTTCGCCAGCCGCTTTCCTGTGCCCGCGTAAGAGATAGACTTCCGAACTCTGCCAAACTTCAGAAGTCTGCGGATTTGCCAAGTCGCGGCAGTTGGTTATAATAGAGGAAGTTAGGGCGGTTAGCTCAGTTGGCTAGAGCGCGTCGTTGACATCGACGAGGTCAGAGGTTCGAGCCCTCTATCGCCCACCAAACGCCATGGCGTTGTCGCCACGGCGTTTTTGTTTTGTAGGCTGTTTGTTCGCCGCGGTGAATTGACGCGGCGCACGGGGTGTGCTAGAATCGCTGCACGTGAAAAACAGAAAGCGATGACCAGGACGAGTAGGCGCGTGTTGTCACGCCAGAGAATAGGGGCCATAGGCTGCAAGCCCCTGTCGTGAACGACGCGTTGAAAACCACCTGGGAGCGAATGTCTGAACCTGGCCTTGCCAGCAGTAAGAGATTCCGGTTGGCGCCGTTAGCGGCCAAAGAGTGGAAATGCCTGCGCGGATGGCGCGGCATCTCAACCTGGGTGGAACCGCGAGCCTCTCGTCCCAACGACGAGAGGCTTTTTGTTATCGAAAAATCAGGATCGTAAGGAGGAGAAATCATGGCGAAGTCAAGTCAACTCGAAAAGGATGATCTATACAAGGTGCGTCATTCGGCTGCGCACGTCATGGCGCAGGCGGTGATGGAGATGTTCCCCGGACAGGCGCGCATTGCCATCGGCCCGCCTATCGAAGACGGCTTCTACTATGACTTCGAGCTGCCGCGTGGCTTGACGCCCGAAGACCTGGAGGTGATCGAAAAGCGCATGCGCCAGATCATCGGCGGGCGTCACCCCTTCCTGCGGCGCGAGGTCAGCGCAGACGAGGCGCGCGCGCTCTTCAACGAACAGCCCTACAAGCTAGAGTTGATCGCGGGCCTGGCGCAAGGCGGCGTAGATGAGTACGGCAACGAGACGGACGAAGCGCCGGTGATTAGCACCTACAAGCACGACGTGTTCGAAGACCTGTGTCGCGGGCCGCATGTCGAGCATACGGGGCAAATTCCGGCCGATGCGTTCAAGCTGATGAGCGTGGCCGGCGCGTACTGGCGCGGGGATGAAAACAACGCCATGCTGCAGCGCATCTACGGCACGGCCTGGCGCAACAAGAACGAGTTGAACCAGTATCTGCAGATGCTCGAAGAGGCCAAGAAGCGCGATCACCGCAAGTTGGGCAAGGAGTTGGAAATCTTCACCTTCGATGACGAGGTGGGACCGGGGCTGCCCCTGTGGCTGCCGCGCGGCGGCGTGTTGATCGAAGAACTGGAGCGGCTGGCGAAAGAGATGGAGATGAAGGCCGGCTATGAGCGCGTGCGCACGCCGCACCTGACGAAGGAGTCGCTTTTCCTGCGCAGCGGGCACCTGCCGTACTACGCGGAGAGCATGTATCCACCGATGGAGTTGGAAGGCGTCCGCTACTACGTCAAGCCGATGAACTGCCCCATGCACCACAAAATCTTTGCCGCCAAACCGCGCAGCTATCGCGACCTGCCCCTGCGCCTGGCTGAGTACGGCACCTGCTATCGTTACGAAAAAAGCGGCGAGCTGTTTGGGCTGATGCGCGTGCGCTCGATGCAGATGAACGACGCGCACATCTACGTGCCAGAGGCGCAGTTCGAGCAGGAATTCATGGGCGTCATCGCGATGTACCGGCAGTACTTCGATCTGTTTGGGATTGAAAAGTATGTCATGCGCCTGAGCACGCACCATGCCAAGGGGTTGGGCAAGAAGTACATTGACAACGAGCGCCTGTGGCTCAAGACGGAGGAGATGGTGCGCAACGCCATGCGCAACGGCGGCGTACCCTTTGTGGAAGTGCCGGACGAAGCCGCGTTTTATGGCCCCAAGATTGACGTGCAGATTTGGAGCGCGATTGGCCGTGAGTTTACGCTGGCGACGAACCAGGTGGACTTTGCGCAGCCCGGGCGCTTCGATCTCAAGTTCATCAACCAAAACGGCGAAGATGAAATGCCGCTCGTCATTCACCGGGCGCCGCTGAGCACGCACGAGCGCATGATCGGCTTTCTCATCGAGCACTACGCGGGCAACTTCCCGGTTTGGCTGGCGCCAGAGCAGGTGCGCGTCATCCCGATCACCGACAATCACAACGACTATGCCGTCAGCCTGGCGCGACGCCTGCGCGACGAAGGCGTGCGTGCGGATTCCGATCTTGGCTCCGAGCGCATGAACGCCAAGATTCGTAAGGCGCAAGGCATGAAAGTGCCGTACATGCTGGTCGTGGGCGATCAGGAGGTAGCGAACGACGCAGTCTCTCTGCGCCGGCGGGATGGCTCGCGTCAGGACGGGATGCCGGCGAGTGAGTTCATGGCGCTAGTGAAAGCGCGCATCGCCAGTCGCGCCGCTGCTCTGTAAGCGTAACAAGCCGCCGCCGCTGAGGCGTTAAGCGTCAGCGGCGGCTTTTGCTTCATTTAATAAAGTCGTAGATGCCGTCGCGCTGTGGCCAGGCCTGACCGCAAGCCGGGCAGGTCAACGCGTCCGCGGCGACGACAAGAGCGTTGTGATGGCAGGCTGGGCAACGAAACAGGCCATCGGGGGGAGAGGATGGCGCGGCGGCCGCAACCTGCGCCTGCACAAAGATACTCGGGGCCAGCCTCAGTCCGCTGGCGTAACGCTGCAGCCAACTATCGAGCGCGGCCAGGCGCGCGGCGGACCAGCGGCGCTTGAAAAATTCCGCGCGGAAGTGCGAGACCGCGACTTGACGTTGGACAGCAAACCCAGCTCGCTGCAGCTGCTGTAAGACCCAGGTGGGATGGAAGTCGAAGTTGAGCGGTGCAAATTCATAAGGCTCAGGCGCGAAGGGGCTCCAGGTTTGCCGGCGCAGGGCAAAGCGCAGAATGGACTTCAGATTGCGTTTGTTGGCAAACTCAAGGATGAAGGCGCCGCCCGGGCGCACGATCCGCCGCAGTTCAGCCAGGGCGTGGGGTACATCCACCAAGTGATGCAGCACACGCACCATGACCACCGTGTCGAGCGTCTGATCCTGCAGCGGCAGCTCATAAACATTGGCGCGCACAAAGACAAAGCGTGGATCATGGCGCAGGCGTTCCTGGGCCTGGCGCAGCATAGACAACGCCGGCTCGACCAGGATCACCTGCGAGTAGCCGGCGTAGAGATCGGCAAGGCGTCCAAAACCCGCCCCAATTTCAATCAGACGCGCCCCGCGAGGCGGGAGCAGCGTGTGCAGCGCGCGGCGTTCGGCCAGGTCCTCGAACGCGCGCGCGTCAGTCCAAAATTCAACTCGATAAGCAGAACCCTCATAGTCGCAAAGGGCTGGTGGATCGGGCGGCAGGAGCGGCGCCGATCGCGGCTGTTGTTCATTGTTAGGAATGGACAAAGCAGGAACCTCACGGTTGTTTTTTATAACGCAGTCAAAATGTTTCACGTGAAACATTAACATAAGACAGCGCGATTATAGCACACAGCGAGGACAAGCGCGAAATTGCTATTGATTGTTTGACAGCCATGAAACACATTGGTATAATTGGCAGCGGATTGACCGGTCGCGCGCAACGGCTGGCGCCAATCAATGCGCACGGAGCCATTGGGCTATCACCCTGGCCTGACGTCGGGAACGATGTCACCGTGGATCGTCTTGCACCCGGAGCGGCCATCAACTAACTTGGCCTCGTGGTCGGTTCGCTGGCAATGCAGCGGAGGAACCTCATCAACGACATCTTTGTTCAATGCTCAACCGTGAGGTTGCATGACACTTAGCATAGGTTCATCAGAGCAATGATGACGTTGAATCTCGACCAGGGTACGCGGGATAGGTCGAGATTTTTTTTGGAGAAGGCCAGCTGATGCAAAACCAAGATAGCGACAAGTCAGTCCACGAGGAAGAAGATTTTGCCACCTTGTTTGCGGCGTATCTGGGCGATAAACAGAGCCATCTACGCCCACAACATGGCGACTTGGTGCAGGGGGTCGTCGTGGCCATTTCAGACAAAGAACTGGTTCTCGATATCGGCGCCAAGCAAGATGGCATCGTTCCGGCCAGCGACCTGGCGAAACTAGATCCGACGGCGCGCGCCAGGTTAGCCGTAGGCGCCACAATTCCGGCGATTGTGGTCAATCCCCACAATTTAGCGGGAGAGCTGATTCTTTCGATCTACCTGTCACAGCAGGAGCAAGATTGGCTGCAAACGCAAGCCATCCTGGAATCAGGGGCGATCACCGAACAAGAAGTCGTGGGCTATAACCGCGGCGGCTTGACGGTATCCTTTGGCAGCATCCGCGGCTTTGTCCCGGCATCGCATCTGGCGGATTATGGCCGTTCGTCAGAAGCAGAACGCGTCGATCGCTTGAGCAGTTACGTGGGGCAGATGCTGCCAGTCAAAATCATCGAAGTGGACCGGAAGAAGCGGCGGTTGGTGTTCTCCCATCGCCTGGCCGAGCAAGAACTGCGTGAGCAGCGCCGCGCTTCACTGTTGGATGAACTGCAAGCGGGGCAGATCGTAGAAGGTCGCGTGACGGCGATTCGGCCCTTTGGCGTGTTTGTGGATATTGGCGGCGCGGATGGTTTGATTCATCTGAGCGAACTCGATTGGCAGATCGTGAAGAACCCACACGATGTGGTGACCGTTGGCGAGACCATTCGGGTGATGGTGCTGCGGCTGGATGACAACCGCCAGCGCATTGCCCTGAGCCGGCGCCGCACATTACCCAATCCCTGGGAAATGGTCGCCCAGCGCTACCATCCTGGGCAAATCGTTCAGGTGCGCATTACCAAGCTGATGGAATTTGGCGCTTTTGCCGAGATCGAACCCGGCATCGAGGGCATGATTCACTTGTCGGAGCTGTCGCATCGCCCCATTCGGCATCCAAACGAGGTGGTCGAGGTGGGGCAGGAAGCGTCGGCGCAGATTCTGCGTATCGAATCGAATCGCCAACGCATTGCGTTGAGCCTACGCCGCGCCGCCACGGATTGGATTGCGGCTGACGACAGCCACGCCAACCAGGCGGGTGAGTATATTTTTATCGAGAACGAGTACAACGATTCACTCGTTGATGAGACATAAACGAAAGCGTCCATCTCAGGGAATGACCGGTTCCCATCGAGAAGGGAGGTGAGACCATGACAGTACAACTTCGACCCGGTGAGTCGCAGGATAACCTGCTGAAGCGCTTCCGCAAGGCAGTCGCTGAGGCGCGCATCCTGCCCACAGTGCGCCAGAAGCGTTGGTTTACGCCCAAGAGCGAGCTTCGGCGCATCAAAAAGCAGAAGGCCATTCGCAAAGCTCGACGCACCATGCGCAAGCGTGAGATGAGAATTCAGAGCTAAGAAACTGTTTGAGATGCTCACACAAAGACACAGAGACGCAAAGAAAGAGGCTATTCGCTGTCATTTCCAGCTTCTCTCTGTGCTCTTTGTGTCTTCGTGTGAGATAAGTTTGATCTTTTCAAACAGCCTGTAAGAGCTACGCACCGGTTCAACAGGATGGCAAAAAAGCGGCGCGTAAGCGCTTCCATGATTGTCACCTCGGATCCCGGATTGCGTTGTGCTGATAGCGGCCCGGCCTTTCGCACTGTTTTTGAGGAGTAACGATTCGAATGTCAAAAGACGAAGAAGATAAGATTACCGTTGAGGGCACCATTACTGAGACTTTGCCCAACACCATGTTTCGCGTGGTGATGGATAACGGCCACGAGGTGCTGGCCTATCTTTCAGGCAAGATGCGCAAATACTATATCCGGGTACTGCTAGGCGACCGTGTACGTATTGAGCTTTCGCCGTATGATCTCACGCGTGGCCGCATTGTTTATCGCCACAAGAAATAGCAGCCGGGCCAGACGACTTTCTGCTGCATCCGGTTCGCTTTTCTAACTCTATCCCTCGACGACTGAGGGTCATCCACAAGACCCTGCCTGGGCGTCCACGGCAGGGTCTTTGACAAGTAGTGTGTTTTTTGTTTGACAAGTTCCTAGATTGTAGGTATACTGCAATTGCTTTTAGATGCAGTCCCATCCATGTTGAGCACATCATCATGATTGGCGTGCACCAACCCAAACGACACCGTTTAGGTCATCGGTCTCCATCATTTTTATTGAGGAGGTGATGGTTCGAACGAAAAACTTCGCTTGATTTCACGCTATCTGCGCAACTTGTGCATGTTTTTTCCTTTTGCCTGTAACCCATTTTGAATCGGAGGAGAAGTATGTTACGTAAGTTCAGTACACTGATCGGCCTGCTCCTGGTAGTAGGCATGGTCTTGAGCGCCTGCGGTGGTGCGGCAACGCCCACGAAGGCGCCAGAGGCCACGAAGGCGCCAGAGGCCACCAAAGCCCCAGAGGCCACCAAAGCCCCAGAGGCCACAAAGGCCCCAGTAGCGACAGGCCCCAAGGGCGAAATCACCCTGTGGCACGCCTACGGCACCGGCAGCGCGGAAGAGAAGGCGCTGACGCAGGCCCTGGCCGCGATGAAGGCCGAAATGCCCGATGTCAAGGTCAACGTGCTGCAGATTCCGTTCGACCAGGTTTTCAACAAGTGGGAGACGGAAGTGGCAGCCGGCGGCGGCCCTGACATGTTCACGGTGCCGAATGACAACACCGGCAACCAGGTGCGTGCGGGTCTGCTCGCCCCACTGGATGATCTGTTGAAGGGCAAGACCGATGCCTTCCCGCCCGCCAGCTTCGAAGGCGCGGTCGTTGATGGCAAGGTGTACGGCGTGCCTGGCATCATCAAGGCCGTGGCGCTGTACTACAACAAGAGCACCATCCCGACGCCGCCTGCAACCACCGACGAACTGCTGGCCATGGTCAAGGCTGGCAAGAAGATCGAAATCAACCAGAACAACTACCACAACTTCGGCTGGCTGACCGGCGCGTTCGGCGGCAAGCTGATGGATGCCGATGGCGTTTGCACGGCTGACAAGGGCGGCTTTGCCGAGGCTCTGCAGTTCATGGCCGACCTGAAGGCCGCTGGCGCTGACTTCCAGACCGACGGCGGCAAGGCCGACACCCTGTTCCGCCAGGGCCAGGCTGACATGATCATCAACGGCCCCTGGACGCTGGGCGATTACAAGAAGGACCTCGGCGACAAGCTGGGCGTCGCCCCGATGCCCGCTGGCCCCAAGGGCCCCGCGACCCCGCTCGCTGGCGTAGACTACTGGCACGTCAACCCCAACATCTCGGCCGATCAGCAGAAGCTGGCGGTTGATGTGGCGCTGTATCTGTTTGGTCCCAAGGGCGCGCAGATCTACTCCGATGTGGCCGGCAGC